>NZ_JBWKKU010000041.1:0-82582 GCF_056431445.1 Saccharopolyspora sp. NPDC045941 | reverse complement strand
GATAGGTAATCACGTGGGGTCCTGGCTCTGCGGAAGACGATCTTGTGGTGAGACCTCTTCTACCAGGACCCCACGCCCACTCTCTTCAAACCCCCGGGCACACACCACCTCAAGACCTCAGCCCCCATCCCACTGAGATCACCTCAATGGAAATCGAAGGTCCGATTTCCAATTGAAATTGCGGAAGTGGAACCAGGGTTCCGCGATGCGGGACGGCACGATCGGTACCGGGACGTCCCGGGGCGTGGTGTCCCGGGACCTACCGGGGCGTTGTGTCCCGGGTGGCGGTCAGGTCAGGGGCAGGAGGAGGCGGAAGGTGCTGCCGCCGTCGGGGTTGGCGTGCAGTTCCACCCTGCCGTTGTGGGCCTCGGCTATCGCCGTCGTGATCGCCAGGCCGAGGCCCGTTCCGCCGGCGTCGCGGTGCCGCCCGTCGTCGACCCGGTAGAAGCGGTCGAAGATCCTCGGTGCGTGCTCAGGTGGGATGCCCGGGCCGGTGTCGGTGACCGAGATCAACGCCACCGGGGTGCCCGCCGGCAGCTCCGCGCCGGCCGCCGCGATCGCCCCTCCCCCGGCCGAACCCCGCGCGACGTCGACGGTGACCGGCGAGCCCTGCGGGGTGTGCATCAGGGCGTTGTTCACCAGGTTCGTCAGCACCTGGCGGATCCGGGGGCTGTCGGCGAGCACCCGCAGCGGGCGATCCCCGTCCCGCAGCTCGATCTCCCGCTCGGGGTCGCGTGCCCGCCCGTCCTGCACGACGTCCTGCACCAGCGGCACCACATCGACGTCGACCAGGTCTATGGTGCGTTCCCGGTCCAGCCGGGCCAGCAGCAGCAGGTCGTCGACGAGGCCGCCCATGCGCACCGCCTCGGACTCGATGCGCCGCATCATCATCCGCACGTCCTCCTCGCGGTGCTGATCGCTGCGCCGGTACAGCTCCGCGAAGCCCCGGATCGACGTCAACGGCGTCCGCAATTCGTGCCCGGCGTCCGCGACGAACCGCCGCAACCGGAGCTCGGAGTGCTCCCGCTGCTGCAACGCGTCCACCAACCGCCCGAGCATCGTGTTCAGCGCCGCGCCGAGCCGACCCGTCTCGGTGCGCGGGTCCTGGTCGGGCACGCGCCGGTCGAGCTGCCCGGCCGCGATGGCGTCGGCGGTGTGCTCGATCCGGTTCAGCGGCCGCAGGCTCAGCCGCACCGTCAGCGCCGCCGCGACGGCCAGCACGAGCAGCACCGCGCCGCCGACGACCAGCTCGATGACGATCAGCTGGCGCACGGTCGCCTCGACGTTCGCCAACGACAGCGCGAGCACCACGAACCGCCCGTTGGGCAGGCCGACCGTCCGCACCCGCCAGTCCGAGCCGCCCGCCCGGTCGGGCACGGTCTTGATCGCCGGGCCGTGCTGCGGATCCCGCAGCACCGGGCCGCCCTGGTCGGTCTGGGGCTGCCCGATCACGGCGCCGACCTGGCCGCCACCGGGATCGAACATCAGCACCCGGAACTCGGTGGGCAGATCGCCGCGTTCGAGCGCCGGGCCCGGTGGAGGCCGCAGCGGGTCCGGCGGCGCGACCAGCCCGTGCTCCCACGGCTCGGACAGCGCCGCCAGCCGGTCGTCGGTGCGCTCGACCAACGACCGGCTCAGCAGGGCGGTGCTGGTCACCCCCATCAGGAACAGGCCGACGACCAGCGCGCCGACCAGCACGAGCACCAGCCGCCCGCGCAGCGTCCGCAGCACCGTCATCGCTGCTCTGGCGGCAGGCGCAGCACGTAGCCGACGCCGCGGATGGTGTGGATCAGCGGCGGCGCGGCGGAGTCGACCTTGCGCCGCAGGTAGCTGATGTAGGACTCGACGATCCTGCTGTCCCCGCCGAACTCGTAGTTCCACACCCGGTCCAGGATCTGCACCTTGCTGACCACCTTCTCCGCGTTGATCAGCAGGTAGCGCAGCAGCTTGAACTCGGTCGGCGACAGGTTCACCAGGCTGCCGCCGCGGCGGACCTCGTAGGTCTCCTCGTCCAGCTCCAGGTCGTGGTAGCGCAGCCGCGAGTCGTTGGCCTGCGCGGGCTGCACCCGGCGCAGTATCGCGCGAAGCCGCAGCACCACCTCGTCGAGGCTGAACGGCTTGGTGACGTAGTCGTCGCCGCCGGCGGTCAGCCCGGCGATGCGGTCCTCGACGGCGTCCCGGGCGGTCAGGAACAGCACCGGCACGGCGTTGCCGTTGGCGCGCAGCTCGGAGGCGACCGAGAACCCGTCCCGGTCCGGGAGCATCACGTCGAGCACCACGATGTCCGGCCGGAACTCCACGGCGGCCCGCAGCGCGTCGGCACCCGTGCCCGCGCCGTGCACGTCGAATCCGCTGAGGCGCAGCGCCGCCGTCAGCAGCTCCAGGATGTTGGGCTCGTCGTCGACGACCAGGACGCGCGCGCTGTTGGTATCCGCCACGCCGTCAAGCATCGCCCACCTCCCTGGGAAAGGCCTGGAAGAAGTCTGGGAACCGGATGGGCCGGTGTTTCCGCAGGTGCGGTGCCGCGGGTGGTTCGGGTTGCTATAGCGCCCCGAACCGCTCACGGCACCTGACCAGGCAGAACAGTACCCGCCGCGGAGCTCCCCGGGGTGGGTGCGCGACTCGGCCGCGCACCCACCCGCGGGTCAGTTGCACCGGTAGAGCTGCACCGATGTGTCCGCCGCGCCTCCCCAGGCGGCCGGGTCGACGGGGGCGCAGTTCTGCTTCACCCACTCGTCGCGTTCCTGCCTGACCTCGCCGCCCGTCATGCCGCCGGGAGGCTGCGCGCCATCCGGTGCGCCGTCGCCCATGCCGTCCCGATCACCCGTGCCGCCGCGACGCGGCATGCCACCCGGGCCGCCCATGCCGCCGAGCTGGACGAAGCCGAGCTGACCGGTCCGCTTCCACTCGGTCAGCCGGGCCACCGACGGGGCCTCGTCGCCGCCGCTGAATCCGCCCATGCCGACCACGGTCACGTCCGATTCGATGATGTACGACGAGGCGCCCATCGAGCCGCCCTCCACCGCCAGCGGCACGTCGAGATCACCCGCATTGGCCTGGACGTAGTCGAGCATCTTGCGCTGCTCCGCGCTCAGCGACTCGCCGCCGCCCGCGCCGCCGACGAACAAGATCTGCCCTTGCTCGGCGCCGCCCGGCTCGACCGAGTTCTGCCCGCCGTCCTGGCTCTGCCCGTCCGGGGGCCCGCCGTCGCCACCCGCAGCCGGGAACCGCGTGGCGCCCGGTGGGCGCATGCCCGTCTCCGGCCCGGCCATCGGGTTCGTACCGCCCATGCCCTTCGGAGCGCTGACCGCGCCGATCGCCGACCACGCCGTCGGCACTGCCAGGGCCGCGGCCAAGCCCAGCACCAGGCCGCTCCTGGCCAGCGCCGCCTTGCCGCGCCGCCCGATCAGCAGCACGACCAGCGCGAGCACGCCCAACCCGGCGGCCGCGAACCCGGCCCACGCGTGCCAGCTCAGGTCGCGCGCGACGATGGCCACCGCCCACGCCACCGTGATCGCGACGCCGACCGGAAGCAGCAGCCACGCCTTGCCCTGCGGTTGGCGGTACCAGCGCCAGAACCGGACGACACCGGCCCCGGCGATCGCGCCGACCGCGGGCGCGAGCATCGTCGTGTAGTAGGGGTGCATGATGCCCTGCGCGAAGCTGAACATGATGCCGATGACCACCAGCCAGCCGCCCCAGAGCACCCAGCCCGCGGCCTGCTCCCGGTCCAGCGGCCGGCCGCCGCGCCACCGCCGCACCCCGGCGACCAGCATCGCGACCAGCACCAGCGCGCACAGCGGCAGCAGCCAGCTGATCTGACCAGCGAGCTGCTCGTTGAACAACCGCAGCAAGCCCGACGAACCGGAGAAACCACCGCCACCGCCCGAGGGTTGGAAACCACCGCCCGGCGGCTGGCTGCCGCCACCTGACGGCTGGAACCCGCCACTGGGCGGTTGAAAGCCCCCACCACCGCCGAAGATCCGCCCGAAGCCGTTGTAGCCGAACACGAGATCCCAGGCGGAACCGTCCTCGCTGCCACCGATGTACGGCTTCGGCGACGGCCACAGCGCGGTCGCGACGACCCAGAAGAACGAGCCGACCAGGACCACCCCGGCCGCCGCGCCCAGGTCCAGCAAGCGCCTCCCCCAACCGGCGCGGCTGCCGACCAGGTAGGCCGCGATGAAGGCGGGCAGCACCATCCACGCCTGCAACATCTTCGTCAGGAAGCCGCAGCCGACCAGGAACGCCGCCGACGCGACCCACCCGGTGGCCTTGCGGGACTCGAAGGATCGCGTCATCGCGTACGCGGCCGCCACGACCAGCAGGACGAGCAGCGTGTCCGGGTTGTTGTCCCGGTTGATCACCACCGTGATCGGGGTCAGCGCCAGCACCAGCGCGGCGATCAGCGCGGCGTGCTCCCCCGCCCACCGCCGGACCGCGCGGTGCAGCAGGAAGACCGCGGCGACCCCCGCCACCACCTGCGGGAACAGCACGGCGAACTGGTTGAACCCGAACACCTTCACCGAAAGCACCTGCAACCACAGGGCCATCGGCGGCTTGTCCACGGTGACCACGCCGGCCGGGTCGAAGGAGCCGAAGAAGAAGTTCTCGAAGCTCTGCGACATCGACTTCACGGCCGCCGAGTAGTACGAGTTCCCCCAGGACCCGCCGATTCCCCAGCAGTACAGCACCCCGGACAGCACGCAGATCGCGGCCAGCGAGATCCGCTGCCACGGCGCGGCCGCGCGCTGCGCGTTCGTCGCATCGACCGACATCATCCCTGTTCCTCTTCCTCCGGCAGTGCCGCGGGCCGGAAGACCCACGACCTCAGCAGCACGAACCGCAGCCCGGTTCCGATCATCGAAGACACCACGAGCACGAGAACTTCCAGCCACCGCGACGAATCCGGCTGCCAGGCGTCCAACCCGAGCAGCGCGCCGGAGGTGACGACGTAGTAGAGGGCGAACACGACCAGCCCCTGCAGGTGCACGCGACCGGACGAGCCCGCCCTGCCGAGGAAGGTGAACCGGCGGTTGGCCTCGGTGTTCCACAGCGTGGTGACGGTCAGCGCCGCCAGGTTCGCCAGCAGCGGCGGCCACCAGGAGCGCAGCAGGGCGTACAGGACCGAGGTGAGCACTGTGGACACCAGGCCGATCACGCCGAACGAAACCAGCTGCCACAGCAGGCCGTTCTCCCGCTTCGCCAGCACCGCCTGCGGGTGCGCGGCGCGCGGCGCGGGCCGCTGCGGCAGGCCGGGAACCTTCGCCGCGCCGGTGATCTTGGCGCGGGCCACCCGGACCAGGCCCGCGACGTCGTCGACGGCGGTCCGCACCACGTTGACCCGGGTGTCGACGTCCTCGACCCAGTCCACCGGCACCTCGTGCACCCGCAGCCCGTTGTGCTCGGCCAGCAGCAGGAGTTCGGTGTCGAAGAACCAGGAATCGTCGCTCACGTGCTTCAGCAGCGGCTTCACCACATCCGCGCGCGCCGCCTTGAAACCGCACTGCGCGTCGGTGAACCGGGCACCGTGCGTCCAGCGGATCATCTTGTTGTAGCAGCGCGAGATCAGCTCCCGCTTGCCGCCGCGGACCGTGCGGGCCCCGGTCGCCAGCCGGGAACCGATCGCCAGGTCCGAATGCCCGTTGACCAGCGGGGCGACCAGCGGGAGCAGCGCGTCCAGGCCGGTCGACAGGTCGACGTCCATGTAGACCACGACATCCGCGTCGCTGTAGCCCCACGCGGTGCGCAGCGCCAGGCCGCGCCCCTTGCGGTCCAGGTGCAGCACCCGCACGCCGTCCATCGAACGGGCCAGCTCGCGGGCGACGCCCAGCGTGCCGTCCGTGCTCGCGTTGTCGACCACCGTGATGGTCCAGGAGAACGGAAAACCTTCGGACAGGTGCTCGCGCAACACCTCCAGACATCCCGGGAGCGTTCGTTCCTCGTTGAAGACCGGGATCACCACGTCGATCGTCGCGGTCCGGCGAACCACGCGATGCGCGTCGACGCCGAGCTGCGGCACAGCATTCATCTCCCACCACCTCGTTTCCGGCGTCCATCAAGCCGGGGCGAGGTGCGAGTGCCGTGGAAACAGGCTGGGAAATCACTGGGAATCGGCGGCCGCGACCGGACCCGATCGCATTTCCGCAGCTCAGCCGGGCCCGTTCCGGCAACGATCAGCGGCCTTCCGGCAATTTTCCGAAGATTTCCCAGAAACGACCGCTCGCCGCAGGATCCGTCAGCGACCACTGTGGACGCCGAGTCCGCGGCCCGGAAGCTCCCGCCCGCGGAAGTCAGGACTGGCGGGCCCGGTGGGCGTTCACCTTGTGGCGGTTGCCGCAGCGCTGCATCGAGCACCACCGGCGGGAGCCCGGCCGGGAGGTGTCGAGGAAGAGCAGCGAGCAGTCGTCCGCCGCGCATTCCCGGAGCCGCTCGACTCGATCGCCGCCGAGCAGCTCGATGGCCTCGCGGGCCGCGGCGCCGAGGATCTGGCTGCCGGTGACGGGCGAGGCCCACCGCCGGACACCCGTCGCCGGGTCCAGCCTCGGCCGGGGCGGCGGTTCCGCGCTGTCGTTGACCACCTCCAGGTCGGCGCTCGACGGGCGCTCGCCGTGCGCCACGGCCTTCGCGACCGACCACATCGTGTCCCGGAACCGCTTGATGCGGCGGAGTTCGGCGGGCTGGATGCGGATGTCGTCGCCGGACAGCGGCGCGACCTCGGCCAGCCGCGAGCCTTCCAGCCAGCGCGCCAGATCCGCGGGCTCGTGCAGGATCTCGTAGCGCTGGTACGGCCCCGGCCCGCCGGTGATCAGCAGCTCCAGGCAGAAGCATCCGGCGTCGAACCGGAACCGTTCGCCGGTCACCGCGGTCAGCAGCCTTGTTCCCACCCGCATGTAACCACTATATTCGGTTCTCTTCCGCTTTAACCGGTTACATCGAGGACGGGGACATGATCGGGCAGACCAAGGACGCCGGCTTCCAGATCGGGGTCTCCAAGACCGTGCCCCACCTGCCGGAAGCGGTCTGGCGCTTCCTCAACAGCCCGGCGGGCATCGCGCTGTGGCTCGGCGCGGGCGCCACGCTGGAGAAGGGCGCGACCTACCGGACGGCGGACGGCACGACCGGCGAGATCCGCAGCCACCGCGAACTCGACCGGGTCAGGCTCACCTGGCGACCGGCCGACTGGGACCACGACACGACGGTGCAGGTCGCGATCGTGGGCAAGGGCGACCGCACGCAACTGCGCTTCCACCAGGAGTGGCTGGCCGACGCGGACGAGCGCGCCCGCCAACGAGACCACTGGCAGCGCACGATCACCGCCGTGATCACCGCCCTGGCAACGGAGCCGTGAGCCCTTGCTGGGTGGCGCTTTCGCGCGAAAACGCCACCCGACGAGCCTGTCAGAGGTGGGCGTTGCGGGGCTTGGGCTGGCACACCGGGCAGGTGTAGGACGAGCGGTTCATGAACGGATCGCGTCGCACCGACGCCCCGCACCGCGGGCACGGGTGCCCCGCCTGCCCGTACACCGCCAGCGACCGGTCGAAGTAGCCGGATTCGCCGTTCACGTTGACGTACAAGGCATCGAACGACGTGCCACCCGCGTGCAGCGCCTGCTGCATGACATCGGTGACGGCGCCGAAAAGCTCGCGGATCTTGGGCCGGGTCAGCGTCGCCGTGGGCCGGGCCCAGTGCAGCTTCGCCCGCCACAGCGCCTCGTCCGCGTAGATGTTGCCGACGCCGGACACCAGGCTCTGGTCCAGCAACGCCCGCTTGATCCCGGTGCGCCGCGTCCGCAACCGGTCGGCCACCGCTTCGAGGTCGAACACCTGCTCCAGCGGGTCGGGCGCGATGTGCGCCACCGGCTTCGGCAGCGCGATCCCGTCCACCTCGACCAGATCGGCCAGGTGCAGGCCGCCGAAGGTGCGCTGGTCCACGAACCGCAGCTCCGGACCGCCGTCGGAGAACCTCATCCGCACCCGCAGGTGCTTCTCGTCCGGGACGTCGCCGGGCTGCACGAGCAGCTGACCGCTCATCCCCAGGTGCACCACGAGCGCTTCGCCGCCGGACTCGGGTGCACCGGCCTCGTCGCCGAGCTCCAGCCACAGGTACTTGCCGCGCCGCCGCGCCGCGCTCAGGCAGCGACCAGCGAGCCGACCGGCGAAATCCTCCGGACCGGGCACGTGCCGGCGGACAGCGCGCGGATGCAGGACCTCGACGCCGGACAACGTCCGGCCGACAGCATGATCGGCGACACCGCGCCGGACGACCTCGACCTCAGGCAACTCGGGCACGAAAACATCTTCGACCACCCGCGCCGGACCCCGGCGCGCGGCCCCGGATTCCGCTACGCGGAAGGGGTCTCGGCGTCTTCGGTGGTCTGTTCGGAGAGCTGGCGCCAGGCCGCTTCGGCGGCCTTCTGCTCGGCTTCCTTCTTGGTGCGGCCATCGCCGCGACCGTAGGTCTGCCCGCCGACCGCCACGTAGGCGCTGAACTCCTTGCGGTGGTCCGGACCCTGCTCCTCGACCCGGTACTCGGGCACGCCGAGCCCCGCCGACGCGGTCAGCTCCTGCAGGCTCGTCTTCCAGTCCAGCCCGGCCCCGCGCTGCGGCGCCTCGGCCAGCAGCGGCTCGAACAGCCGGTGGACGACGCCGCGGGCGACGTCGATGCCCTCC
This sequence comes from Saccharopolyspora sp. NPDC045941, assembly GCF_056431445.1. Lineage (NCBI taxonomy): Bacteria > Bacillati > Actinomycetota > Actinomycetes > Pseudonocardiales > Pseudonocardiaceae > Saccharopolyspora > Saccharopolyspora sp. NPDC045941. The sequence continues at coordinate 73,910 of NZ_JBWKKU010000041.1, read as the reverse complement.
GCCAGGTACACCGCGCCGAGCACGGCCTCCAGGCCGTCCGCGAGGATGCTCGCCTTGTCCCGGCCCCCCGTGAGCTCCTCGCCCCTGCCCAGCAGCAGGTACTCGCCCAGGCCGCCCTCACCGAGCCCGCGAGCGACGCCGGCCAGCGCGTGCATGTTGACCACGCTGGCGCGCAGCTTCGCGAGCTGCCCCTCGGGCAGGTGCGGGTGCTCGGTGTACAGGTGATCGGTGATCACCAGGCCGAGCACCGCGTCGCCGAGGAACTCCAGCCGCTCGTTGGGCGGCAGGCCACCGTTCTCGTACGCGTACGAGCGGTGGGTGAGGGCAAGGGTGAGCAGCTCGGCGTCGAGTTCGACGCCGAGCGCTGCCAACAGCGGAGCCCGATCGACCTTCCGGACCCGCGACTGCTTTCCCCCCACTGCGCGACCGCCGATCAGGCGGGCTGGACGATCTGGCGGCCGTCGTACTGGCCGCAGGCCGGGCAGACGACGTGCGGCAGCTTCTGCTCGCGGCAGGAGCGGTTGGAGCACTGCACCAGCGTCGGCGCCGAGGTCTTCCACTGCGACCGGCGGTGACGGGTGTTGGCCCGGGACATCTTGCGCTTCGGGACGGCCACGACTACTTCTCCTCCTCGGTCCCGCCGAGCCGCTCTTGCAGCGCAGCCCAGCGAGGATCAATGGTCTCATGCGTGTGATCCGGGGCGAGTTCGGCCCACTTCACGCCGCACCCGGAGCACAGCCCCTGGCAGTCCGGCGAGCACAACGGCGCCGAGGGCAGCGACAGCAACATCGCGTCCCGCACCACCGGTTCGAGGTCGATCAGGTCGTGCACGACCCGCTCCACCTCGTCGTCATCCGTGCTGACGTCCGTGGCGCTGTCCGGGTAGGCGAACAGCTCCCGCACCTCCACCTCGACCTCGTCGGAGATCGGGTCCAGGCACCGGACGCACTCGCCGGCCAGGGTGGCCACGGCGGTGCCGGACACCAGCACGCCCTCCACCACGGACTCGGCCAGCAGGTCGAGCTGCACCGGATCGCCCTCCAGCACCTTGATCATGTCCAGCCCGAACCCGGTCGGCGCCGGGGCACTGCGCGTGTAGGCACGGCTGCTGCCGGCCCGGTGGCCGACCTCCCGGGTGTCGATCACCCAGGGGCCGACGTGCGCGGCGTGCGCTGAATGGTTCTGAGACATCACAAGTTTCGGTGGTCAATTCGACAGGGCGGTGCGGCATAGGCGGATGAGAAACTGCGCATCATCCCCAGCCAGCTTTCCCAGGGTACGCGACACCCTTCCAGCCGCGACACCAGGGCCTTCCACCACCGAGGACGGGCCCGGTGGCGCGGAGATCAGTTGGCGCCGGTGTTGTTGCCGGCGTGCCACTCCTCGTAGTCGAAGGGGGCGCCCATCGGGCTGCGCAGCTGCTGGCGACCCTTGCCGACCGTGCGCAGCGTGCGGCTGAGCAGGTCCTCGAAGTCCGCGAGCCGGGAATCGACGTACGCGTCGCACTCGCTGCGCAGCCGCTCGCCGTCCTCGTTCGCCTCGTCGACGATGCGCTTGGCCTCGGCGTTCGCCGCCTGCACCACCTCGGTGTCGGCCACCAGCCGGGCCTGCTCCGCCTTGCCCTCGTGCACCGACTGCTCGTACGCGGCGCGGCCGGCCTGCACCATGCGGTCGGCCTCGCTCTGGGCGCGGCCGACGTACTCCTCGTACTCGCGGCGGCCCGCGGTCACCGCCTGCTCCGCCTGCGCCCGCGCCTCGGCCAGCAGCTCGTCGGCCTGCTCCCGGGCGTCGGCGAGCAGCTGCTCCGCCTCGGCGCGCGCCGAGCCGACCGTGCGGTCGGCCTCGTTGCGGGCGTCGGTGACCGACTTGTCGGCCTGCGCCGCCGCGGTGGACACCACCTCGTCGCGGTGGTCGAGCACGTCCTGGGCGTCGTCGAGTTCCTGCGGGATCGCGTCCCGCACGTCGTCGAGCAGCTCCAGCACGTCGCCGCGGGGCACCACGCACCCCGACGTCATGGGCACGCCACGCGCTTCCTCGACGATCGTGACCAGCTCGTCGAGCGCCTCGAACACCCGGTACACCTTGATCTCCCTGCCGTCGTAGCCGCCGCAGCGGCAAGCATCTCAGAACACCCGCAGCCGCCGATCACGGGTTTGTCCTGCTACCAGTCTGCCCGGGCCGGGCAGACTGGCGGGGGAAATCCAGTTCCGCGTGTCAAGCCCCCGAACGCGCTCGTGCGCGTCCCGGACGGCCCGGAACGCGCACGGCTCTCGGTGGACTACGCGTTGATGTTGGTCAGCTGGAAGCTGTCGTAGTGGTCCTGGGTGTAGAAGTACTCGCCGCCGTCGCCGACCACGAACCGGCGGGCGCCGCGGTCGTCGCTGCCGGGGGTCTTGACGGTGTACTCGTGGTAGTAGCCGCTGGCGCACTGCGGCAGGATGCCTTCCCGGTTCTCGAAGACCGTGCCGTCCTGCGGGTACGGGTAGGGGCCGCCCTTCTTGATCAGGTTGACCGTGTCGGTCGCCTCCTTCGGCAGCGCCGACAGGTCGACCTTCTGGAAGCCCGAGGTGTCCCCGCACGGCGCCTGCGCGACGGCAGCCGTCGGCGCGGCGGACAGGGCGCTCGCCTGGAACCCGATCAGCCCCACCACGGCGATCAGACCGGCCAACAGGACCTGGAGTGTCTTCGACGTGATCCGCTTCATGGTCGAGCACGCTACGTCGATGACGTGGTCACGCGCTGACGCTGACGTGAACCCGAAATGTCACGTGGCACCATCGTGGGACGCGATTGAGCCGATCGGCCCAACTGCTTTGTTTCCAAACTCGTTCTGCGTGGCGGTGCCGGTAGCAGAACCTCAGAGGCCTTCTCACTGTGGGATCCCCGACACACGTATGACCAATACGACGCGTCGGGGCTGTCCTCGCGAGAAAACCTCTGAGAACCCGCGGCGGTGCGAGTTGCGAGGGTGGGCTAAGCGGCTACGCCGCTTCGAAGACCCGCCCTACCGAACCTGACGCCACCACTCCAAAACGGTCTCTAAGCCGCGGTCAGTTCTGCTCGGCGAGCCGGTCGAGGAGCCGGCGCTCGATCGTCGGCGGCAGCAGGTTCGACACGTCGCCGCCGTAGGTGGCGACCTCCTTGACCAGCGAGCTGGCCAGGAAGCTGTACAGCGGGTTGGTGGACATGAACATCGTCTCGACCCCGGACAGCTGCTGGTTCATCTGCGCCATCTGCAGCTCGTAGTCGAAGTCGCTGACCGCGCGCAGGCCCTTGACGATCGCGCCGATGTCGTGCGCCTTGCAGTAGTCCACGAGCAGGCCGTGCCAGGCGTCGATGCGCACGTTCGGCCACTGGGCGGTGACCTCGCGCAGCATCTCCAGCCGCTCTTCGACGCTGAACAGGCTCTTCTTGTTCTTGTTGATGAGCACCGCGACGACGACCTCGTCGAACAGCTTCGACGCTCGCTCGATGATGTCCAGGTGACCGTTCGTCACCGGGTCGTAGGAGCCAGGACACGCGGCACGCCTCATGAGCTGGCACGTTAGCAGCAGGCAGGGGCTGCCCCCACGATCACGTGGCGCGGGTCACCGCATGGGTCGTGAGTGCGAAAACGGGCTCCAGCCCGGCTTCGCGCTCACGACTCCTCGTGCGCGGCCCAGTGGACGGCGGTGTCGCCGTAGCGCTTGGTGCGGAAGGCCCGCAGCGGCGGCGGCCAGCCCGGTTCGCCGCTGCGCACCGCGCGCTCGACGATGACGAGGCTGCCCGGCGCAGTCCAGCCGTTCGGGGCCAGCCCGGCCAGCACGCGCTGCAGCAGCTCGGGCGCGAGGTCGTAGGGCGGGTCGGCCAGCACCACGTCGAACGGCTGCGCCGTCGGGGTGCCGATCAGGGTCTCGGCCTTCGCCTGTTCCACCCGGACGTCGCGGAACCCGAGCGACGCGGCGTTGCGGCGCAGCAGCTGGGCGGCGCGCCGGTCGGATTCGACGAACGTGGCGTGCGCGGCGCCGCGGGAGAGGGCTTCGAGGCCGAGCGCCCCGGAGCCGCCGTAGAGGTCGAGCACCCGCGCGCCGGCCAGCTCGATGGCCGATTCGAGCGCGCTGAACAGGGCTTCCCGCACCCGCTCCGAGGTGGGTCTGGTGCCTCGCGGGGGCACGTCGATGCGCCGCCCGCCCACGCTTCCGGCCACGATCCGAGTCACCCGACCATCGTCGCGCACCCGCGTCCGACCGGTGCTCCGCGGGCCTGGCAAGCGGCACCGCGACGCAAAACGCCCGCCGGGCGCTCTCGCGCGGCGGGCGTTGGTGTTCGGCTCAGTTTACGCCTGGGTATTCGGGTTCTTAGCTCCTGGGAGCAGCAAGCAGCTGCCGCGACGGGCCGTAGGCTGATTGGTCTGCCCACTGCACCACACGGGAGAACGACACAGGTGTCCGAAGCGTCCACCAAGCAGGCCGAGATCGCGGTCGAGCAGCAGCACGTCGACCGGGTTTACGCCCGGCTCGACGAACTGCGCGCCGAAGCCGAGGCGATGCGCGACAAGAGCTACGAGTACGGCCTGGAGGCCACTCCCGAAGCGCTGAACGAGCGCGACGTGATGCTGTACCACGCGAACCGGACGCTGCAGGCGCTGAACGCCGAGTCCGAGGGGCTGGTGTTCGGCCGCCTGGACTTCGCCGGCGGCGACGCCGTGCACATCGGCCGGCTGGGCATCCGCGATCCGCAGTTCGACAACCTGCTGGTGGACTGGCGGGCCCCGCTGGCCGCGGCGTTCTACCAGGCCACTCCCGAGCAGCCGCTGGACGTCGTGCGGCGCCGGGTGATCCGCTCCTCCCGCGAGCAGGTCGTCGATCTCTCCGACGACCTGCTGGACCCGGACCGGGCGCCGGCGGACATGCGGGTGATCGGCGACGGCGCGCTGATGGCGGCGCTGACCCGGTCGCGCGGCGACTCGATGCGCAACATCGTCGCCACCATCCAGAAGGAGCAGGACGACGCGATCCGGGCGCCCGAGGGCGGGGTCACCGAGATCACCGGCGGCCCGGGCACCGGCAAGACCGCGGTGGCGCTGCACCGCGCCGCCTACCTGCTCTACCGCGAGCAGCGCCGGCTCGGCGGCCCCGGGGTGCTGGTGGTCGGCCCGTCCCCGGTGTTCATGTCCTACATCTCCCGCGTGCTGCCGTCGATGGGCGAGCACAACGTCGAGCTGCGGGCGCTCGGCGAGGTGCTGGACGGCATCGGCACGGCCAAGATCGACGATCCGCGCACGGCGGAGGTCAAGGGCTCCTCGCGGATGGTCAAGGTGCTCCGGCGGGCGCTGCGGCTGCCGCCGCCGGACGCCCCGGACCACCTGCAGATGTTCTACCGGGGCACGGTGCTGAAGCTGCAGGCCGACGAGCTGAAGCGGATCCGCCGCTCGCTGCACAACAAGGGCGGGCAGCCCAACCGGTACCGGATGCGCGCGGCCGACGCGCTGCTGGAAGCCCTGTGGCAGCAGGCGAAGCAGGCCGCCGACGAGGACTTCCAGCCCGAACGGGAGCGGCTGATCAGCGAGATCGGCGAGCGCATCGAGTTCCACCGGTTCCTGGTCGCGTGGTGGCCGCCGCTGTACCCGATGCAGGTGTTGCGCTGGCTGTCCGACCCGGCGCGGCTGTCCCAGGCCGCCCGCCGGTTGCTGTCGGCCGAGGAGGTCGACCTGCTGGCGAAGTCGTGGTCCGAGGTGACCGAGTGGACGGTCGCCGACATCGCGCTGATCGACGAGCTGCGGGTGCTGGCCGGGCCGCCGCCGAAGCGCCGCCGCACCGTTCCGGAGGCGGAGCAGTCGCGCCGCGCGGTCAACTACGACGAGTACGCGCACGTGGTGGTCGACGAGTCGCAGGACCTCTCGCCGATGCAGTGGCGCATGGTGGGCCGCCGCGGGCGGCACGCGAGCTGGACGATCGTGGGCGACCCGGTCCAGTCGTCGTGGCCCGATCCGGCGGAGGCCGCCGCGGCGCGGCAGGAGGCGTTGAGCGCGCAGCGCACGCACCGCCGGTTCACGCTGCGCACCAACTACCGGAACTCGGCGGAGATCTTCGCCGTCGCCGCCGACGCGGTCCGCGACCTGGTCCCGGCCGACGACCTGCCGGTCGCGGTGCGCACGACCGGCATCGAGCCGGCGGTGCGCGAGGTGGCCGCCGACGAGCTGCCGCAGGCGGCGCGGTCGGCCGCGGTGGAGCTGGTGGCGGCGGCCGAGGGCACGGTGGGCGTGGTCACCACGATGGCCCGCCGCGACGAGGTCCGCGAGTGGCTGTCCACTGTGGATGGGTCCGACTCGGACCGGCTCCGCGTGGTCGGCAGCCTGGAGGCCAAGGGCATGGAGTACGACGCGGTGGTGGTCGTCGACCCGGACGGCCTGGCCGCGGAATCCAGCACCGGCCGCCGGGCCCTCTACGTGGCGCTCAGCCGGGCGACCCAGCTCCTGACGGTCCTCAAGACGCCGTAGGAGCGGTCGCCTGAAACGACCGCTTGGCCCGCGAAGATCTATCGAAAGTTGGACGCCAGGCCACCGGGTTCCCGAAAGCCTGGGCGCATGAAGAAACTGCTCACCATCGTGCTCGGCGCGGGGCTGCTCGCGGCGGGAACGGTGCCCGTCGCGTCCGCCGAACCGGGGCCGTCCTGGCAGGACTGCGGGGACGGCCTGCAGTGCGGCCGGATCGACGTGCCGGTCGACTGGGCCGATCCCGGCGGCGACCGGATCGACCTGGGACTGGCCAGGCTCCCCGCGCAGGATCCGGCCAACCGCAAGGGCACGCTGCTGGTCAACATCGGCGGGCCCGCCCAGCAGATCTCGGTGCTGCGCCAGTCGAAGGCCGCCTTCGCCGACCTCACCCGGTGGTTCGACGTCGTCGTCTCCGACCCGCGCGGCTTCGAGGAGAGCGCCGGGGTGCGGTGCCCGGATCCGATGCCCATGCCGGAGAACGCGGAATGGGTGTTCCCGGACCAGGCCACCTACGACGCCTACGCCGCCGAGAACCGGCGCTTCGGCACCGGCTGCGCCGAAGCGGCCGGGCCGCTGGCGGGCAGGCTGAACACGTGGCAGGTCGCCCGCGACATGGACGCGATCAGGACCGCGTTGGGCGAGGAGGAGCTGAACTACTACGGCAACTCCTACGGAACGGTCTTCGGGCAGGCCTACGCCGAGTTCTTCCCGGACCGCATCGGCCGGATGTACCTGGACAGCGTCATGGACCACACCAACCGGTCCTGGCCCGCCTGGCTGCTGCCGCGCGCGAAGACCATGGAGGCGAACCTCGACCGCTTCGCGCAGTGGTGCGGCGCGGAACCGGCATGCGCGCTGCACGGCCGGGACGTGCTCCAAGTGTGGGACGAGGTGTTGGCGCGCGCCGAGCGCGATCCCATCCCCGCTCCCGGCGCCGGGCCGAACGCCACCGCCGGCGCGACGCTGATCGTCTCGCGCGCCAATCCCGGCTACGAGGGCCGGTGGCCCGAACTGGCCGCGTCGCTGCTGGAGGCGCACGCCGGTGACGCCACCAGATTCGCCAAAGCCCCCACCGGCGGGATGGATCCCGCGCTGAGCCGGATCATGTTCTGCGCCGATTTCCCGTATCCGACCGAGTACGGCGAGGTCAAGGCGCTGGAAACCGCTCTGCGGAGCCGAACTCCGCGAATCGGCTGGGCCACCGCGTGGCAGATGTCCTACCACTGCGCCGGTCTCCCCGCGACGGCGAACTTCCGGCCGCATCCGATCCGCCCGCACGGCCTCCCGCCGATCCTCATCGCGAGCGGCGAATACGACAGCACCACCCCGCCGCAGGACGCGCGCCGGGTGACCGCACAGCTCGACGGCGCCCGCTACCTGCCGGCCAAGGGCGCTCACGCGCTCTACCTCAGCGGGCACCCCTGCGTGCGGGACCGGGTGCACCGGTACCTGACCACCGGCGAACTGCCGCCGGAAGGCACCGCGTGCGGTGCTGCATCCTCTTGACATGCGCTACGTGCGGGAAATCCTGCTCATCGCGGGCGTTTCGGCCGCGCTGATGCTGGTGGCGTGCCTGGAGCGGCGGGTCCCCGTGGACCTGCCGCTGCTGGCCGCCTTCAGCATCGGCGTTTGCCTCCCGCTGCCGGCCCGCCGGGCGCTGCCGCTGACCGTCGCGGTGGCGTCCGCGGTGATCGCGCTGCTGGGCATGGCTTTCCTGCCGAACTGGCCCGGAATGCTCGTCGCGATGGGTGCGTTCTGCGCCGCCGTCTACCACCGGCCGCGAAACCCGTTGCTGGTGCTGGCGATCGCCACCTGCTGGTCGGTGGGCACGCTCCTGATCGCCGGCGGGCCGGTCCAGGTCTTCACCGCGACCGACCTGATCGTCATGGCCATTGCCCCGGTCGCCACGGGCTACGCGTTGCGGCTGCACCGCGAGCGGGCGGGCCAGGCGCTCCGGCTGCAGCGCGCCGAGTCGGACCGCCTGCTGGCCGAAGAACGGGCGTGGCTCACCAGGAACGTGCACGACAGCGTCGGCCACCACCTGACCGCGATCAGGTTGCAGGCCACCGCGACCCGCCGGGCGCTCGACGGGGCTTCGCCGGTCGCCGACCGTGCGCTGGGCACGATCTCGGAGCTCTCGCGGACCGCGCTCGGCGAAGTGCGGAACCTGCTGCGGGAATTGCGGGAGGAACCGGCCTGCGGTCAGCCGGGCCTGGCCGACCTGGACCGGCTCGCCGACCGGCTCTCCTCCCCGGAGCGCGAGGTCAGCCTGCACCGCACCGGCATCGCGGCCGCGCTGCCGCCGGCCGTCGACCGGACCGCGTACCGGGTGGTGCAGGAGGCCCTGACGAACGCCGCGCGCCATTCCGGTGCGGCGGAAGTCGTCGTCCACCTGCGGCGGGACGAGCGGAGCCTGCACATCGAGGTCACCGACGACGGCCCGCCGACCGCCGCGGGAGCCGAGGGCCAGGGCATCCGCGGCATGCGGGAACGCGTGCACCTGCTCGGCGGCACGCTGTCGGCGGGCCCGGCCGATCCGGGCGGCTGGCGGGTCGCGGCGGGACTGCCCGTGGAGAGGACGGACCGGTGACGATCCGGGTGCTGGTGGCCGACGACCAGGAGGCGGTGCGCGACGCGCTCCGCCTGGTCCTGGACGGCGAGCCGGACATCGAGGTCGTCGACGTGGCGGCCAACGGAGCCGAAGCGGTCCGGCTCGCGCAGTGGCGACGGCCCGACGTCGTGGTGATGGACCTGCGGATGCCGCACCTGGACGGGATCGCGGCGATCCGCCGGCTCATGGGCGCGCGACCCGCGCCGCGGGTGCTGGCGCTGACGACCTTCGACCTCGACGAGTACCTCTTCGGCGCGCTGCAGGCGGGCGCGGCCGCGTTCCTGCTCAAGGACAACGAACCCGACGTGCTGGTGGCCGCGGTCCGCGAGCTGCACCGGGGCCGGGGGCTGGTCGACCCGCAGGTCACCGGGCGCCTGATCAGCCGCTTCGCGGCGCTCTCGCCGCATCCGGCGACCCCGGAGCTGGACCGCCTCACGCCCCGCGAGCACGACGTGCTGCGGCTGGTGGCGCGCGGGATGAGCAACGCCGAAATCGCGGCCGCCTGCACGATCGAGGAAGGCACGGTGAAGACCCACGTGAACCGGATCCTGGCGAAGCTCGGCCTGCGAACCCGAGTGCACGCGGTGATCTACGCCTACGAACACGGCCTCGTCTCCCTCGACCGGTGAAAGCCTGCCTTTCCGGGGTTCCGGTGTTCCCGTTTTCCTCCTGCGCTGAATGGGAATTCCACACTTTCTCCAGAAGGTGCGCCGATCAGGCGGACTTGCTGGAAGGCGGGCGCGCCCGGGAGTAGCCTCGCCTTCGAACGCGGGGCGAATCCGCGTTGGGTCCGGAGAATTCGGCGGCGCGACCGCACTCAGGTCCGAACTTCGCACGAGTCCGAATTCGCTTCTTCCACCCGCGCGTCCGCACGCCACCGGTTCGGTTCATGCACCGCCTTCTGATCACGTGAGCGATGGGAGGTCCGCCATGTCCTACGTCCACTGAGAACAGTCGCGAAGCTGAGCAATGGTCGGTGCCTCCGCGAAGCACGGGAGGCACCGGCTTTCCAGTCGTGCCGAGGAGTGCCGATGACCGCTTCGCCCACCGACACCGGTGAGATCTTCCGCCCGCTGTCCCCCGAGATGCTCGCCGACCCCTACCCGGTCTACGCACGGCTGCGGGCCACCGACCCGGTGCACTGGCACGAACAACTGCAATCCTGGGTGCTGACCGGCCACGACGACTGCTCTCGCGTGTTGCGCGAGCCGACCGTCTTCGGGTCCGACCCGCGCCGGCTCGGGCTGCCGATCCCGGACTCAGTGATCAGCCTGCAGACGATGGACGCCCCCGAACACCCGGAAGTGCGGCACCACTTCGTGCGGGCGTTGCGCGGGCAGGACCTGGACCGCTGGGCCGCCGAGGTCCGCACGACCGCCGACGAACTGCTCCGCCGCGCCGCCGGCGGTCCCTTCGACTTCGTCGCCGACATCGCCGAACCGCTGGCGCTGCACGCGATGTGCCTACTGTGCGAGGTCCCGTACCCGGACGACGACCGACCGCTGCGCGGAGCGTCCCGAACGATGGTGCTCGGCATGGATTCCGGCCTGGACCCGCAACGCCGGGAACCGGCGCTGGCGGCCCGCGAGGTGCTCAACGACATCGTGGCGCGGTGGGTTTCCACCGCGCGGACCGGGCTGTTCGCCGGGTTCGCCGAAATCGGTTCGATCGACCGGCGACACCTGGTGAACTCGGCGAAAGCGGTGTTCGACGCGGGTTATTCCTCGACCAGCAACATGCTGGGCAACGTGGTGCACCGGCTGGTGCGCCGGCAACCGCTGGAAACGGGAAGACTGCGCGGGCTGGGCACCGACGGGGTCGCCGAACTCGGCCGCCTCGACCCGGTGGTGCAGGCGGTGAGCCGGTTCTGCCTGGCGGACGTCGAACTGGGCGGACGCCCGCTGCGGCGCGGTGACGTCGTGATCGCCATGCTCGGCGCGGCCAACCACGACCCGGCCGTCTTCCCGAACCCGGACGAGCCGGACCTCACCCGCCCCGCAGGCCCGAACCTGCTGTACGGGCGCGGCGCTCACTCGTGCCTGGGCGGACACCTCGCCAACCGGATCGGCGTCGCGCTGCTGCACGCGATGGCGGACGCATTCGATCGCATCGAACCGGCCGGAGCGGCGCGGCAACGCCCCACTGCCACCCAACGCGGCCTGGACGAACTGCCGCTGCGTGCGAGCTGATCAGCGCCCCGATTCGGCGCGGACGTCCGCGGCGTACACCGCGAACCGGCCGACTGCCCATGCCACCGCACCGGCGCTCTGCCGCATCGCATCCCGGTTGATGTGCGCCAGGTCGTCGCACGGCTGGTGGTAGCACGGGTCGTAGAACTGCCCCGCGGTACCGCCGAAGATCGCCGCCTCCTCCGGCGTCTTGATGCCGCGGATGCCACCGTGCGCCCCGCCCGAGGGCACCCCGGCCGCGATGAAAGCCTCGCTGTCGGACGGCATCGTGGCGAAGTCGGCGCTGAGCACGGGCGCGTGCTGCACGCGGTACCCCTGCGTCATCACGCCCTCCACCGCACCGGAACCGGGCGGCGCGCCCGGGCCCCCGGTGTCCGGGTGCTCGCTGTCGTCGCCGTCCATCACGAAGTGCGCGTGGTTGCCCGAGGCGAGCATCTCGAAGTTCAGGTACAGCGCGATGTCGCGGATCTCCTCCGGCGTGAGCGAGTCGACGTAGTGGTGCGACCCGACGTTGATCAGCTCCTCCGCGCCCCAGAACGCGAACCGGACCTTGTTCGGCACGACCTGCTGGTAGGGCGCGAGCCGCAACGCCGCCTGCAACACCGCCGCAGCGCTGGACCCGTTGTCGTTGACGCCCGGGCCGTCCTGCGCGCTGTCCAGGTGGGCACCGACCATCACCACGTTGCCGGCAGCGCCGCCGGCGGTCTCGGCGAACACGTTCACCGTCGTGCCGTACTCCTCGTGCCCGCGCAGATCCACTGTGACCGGTCGCCCCGCCTGGCCCGCTAGTTCCTCGGCGACGAGCTGCGTGACGTGCCCGACGGGGATCGCCGAATCCGGTGCGCGCAACCGCAGGACCGCCCACGGCGCGGGCGAAACGTCGTGCAGCACAAGCGCTGCCGCACCGGCCGCGCCGGCGGCCCGGGCCTTGTCCGGGGTGGTGCAACCGCCGGTGCGCACCAATGCGACCGCGCCTCGGACGTCGGGCGGGAAATCGGCGGCCTCGCAACCGGGGGTGGCGTCGTCGGCGGCGCCGAGCACGAACAGCGGCGCGGTGATACCGCCTTCCGGGGTGGACGGCGCGTACTGGGACATCAGGATGCGCACCGCCGATCCGTCCGGCGCGGTCAGACGCTCCACATCGGCGCGGAACCCGTGGTACGGCACGTCCTGGTAGGTCACTTGGTACCCGGCCGCGCGGAGCTGGTCGGTGAAGTAGCGCACCGAAGCGTCGTACCCGGGGGTGCCCGTAGCGCGGTTCCCGCCGTTGGCGGCGGCGATGCCGTCCAGCGCGGCCAGGTGCGCCACGCTTTCGTCGTCCCCTGCGGCGATCCGGTCGGCGAGCCATTCGCGGTCCACCGCACCTGCGCTCGGCGCCGTCGCGAGGACCAGCAACACCGCCAACGCAACACCCAGCCGTCTCATGCCGAACCTCCCGGATCAGTAACCGGATCATGGCACGGAGCCGATCTCCCCGGCAGCGACGAACGGACCAACCCAGCCCACCCCGTCCGGTCGACCCGAAAGACCAAGCTGACCCGCGAAACCGCGCGCCAGGTGGAGGCGAAGTACGCCGAGTGGGACCCGGTTCGCACCGACCCGCTGTTGATCGTCTTGGCCGGCAAGCTGGAAGAGGACCACACGGTCGCGTTCTACGACGCGCTCATCGTCGAAGCAGCGCTGAGAGCCGGGGCGACGAAGCTGCTCACCGAGGACATGCAGCACGGTCGGCGGTTCGGGAATCTCCTGATCGAGAACCCGTTCCGCCCCTGACACGCCGAGAGCGGGCCGCCTCCTGGGGAAACGGCCCGCTCTCGTGGTTCCGATCAGCCGAGTTCGATGATCAGGTCGCCGCCTTCGACCTGCTGGACCGCGCCAATCGCCAGGCGCTTCACCCGGCCGCCCTGCGGGGCCGTGATCGCCGCCTCCATCTTCATCGCCTCGATGGTGGCGATCGTCTGGCCCGACTCCACAGCGTCGCCTTCGCCGACCGACAGCGTCACCACGCCCGCGAACGGCGCCGGCACGTGGCCGGGGTTGGACCGGTCGGCCTTCTCCGCGACCGGCAGGTTCGTGGCCACCGAGCGGTCGCGGACCTGGATCGGCCGCAGCTGCCCGTTCAGGATGGCCATCACGGTGCGGATGCCGCGCTCGTCGGGCTCGCTGATCGCTTCCAGGCCGATCAGCAGCCGCACGCCCGGCTCCAGGTCCACCGAGTACTCCTCGCCCGCGCGCAGCCCGTAGAAGAAGTCCTTGCTGCGCAGCAGGGAGGTGTCGCCGTACGCCTCGCGGTGCTCGGTGAACTCCTTGGTGGGCTTGGCGAACATCAGCCGGTTCAGGGTGCCCCGGCGGTTCGAGACGAGCCCCTCGCGGTCCTCATCGGACAGTTCCGCGAGCTTGCGCACCGCGGTGCGGCCCGCCAGCGCGCGGGTGCGGAACGGCTCCGGCCAGCCCGCCGGCGGCTCGCCGAGCTCGCCCTGCAGGAACCCGATCACCGAGTCCGGGATGTCGAACTTGCGCGGGTCGGCCTCGAAGTCGGCCGGGTCCACGCCGGCGCCCACCAGGTGCAGCGCCAGGTCGCCGACCACCTTCGAAGAGGGGGTCACCTTGACCAGCCGGCCGAGGATCCGGTCGGCCGCGGCGTACATCGCCTCGATCTCCTCGAACTTGTCGCCCAGCCCGAGCGCGACCGCCTGGGTGCGCAGGTTCGACAGCTGGCCGCCGGGGATCTCGTGCTTGTACACGCGCCCGGTCGGCGACGCCAGGCCCGCCTCGAAGGGCTGGTAGACCTTGCGCACCGACTCCCAGTACGGCTCCAGGTCGCACACCGCCTGCAGGTCCAGGCCGGTGGCCTGCTCGGTGTAGTCGGTAGCGGCCACCACCGACGAGAGCGCGGGCTGCGACGTGGTGCCGGCCAGCGACGCCGTCGCGGCGTCCACCGCGGCCGCCCCGGCCTGGACGGCCGCCAGGTAGGTGGCCAGCTGGCCGCCCGGGGTGTCGTGGGTGTGCACGTGGACCGGCAGGTCGAATTCCTTGCGCAGCGCGGAGATCAGCTTCGCCGCCGCCGGCGGCCGCAGCAGCCCGGCCATGTCCTTGACCGCCAGCACGTGCGCGCCGGCGTCGACGATCTGCTCGGCCAGCCGCAGGTAGTAGTCCAGCGTGTACAGCTTCTCGTCCGGGTTGGACAGATCGGCCGTGTAGCACAGCGCGACCTCGGCGACCGACTTCCCGGTGGCCCGCACCGCCTCGATGGCCGGGCGCATCTGCTCGACGTCGTTGAGGGCGTCGAAGATGCGGAAGATGTCGATGCCGGTGTCGGTGGCCTCCTGCACGAAGTGCTCGGTCACCTCGGTCGGGTAAGGCGTGTAGCCGACCGTGTTGCGGCCGCGCAGCAGCATCTGCAGGCAGATGTTGGGCACCGCCTCGCGCAGCTTCGCCAGCCGCTCCCACGGGTCCTCGGCGAGGAACCGCAGCGCCACGTCGTAGGTCGCGCCGCCCCAGCACTCCAGGGACAGCAGCTCCGGCGTCAGCCGCGCCACGTGCGGCGCGACCGCGAGCAGGTCGCGGGTGCGTACTCGGGTCGCCAGCAGGGACTGGTGGGCGTCGCGGAAGGTGGTGTCGGTGACGCCGACGGCCTTGGATTCCCGCAGCCAGCGGGCGAAGCCCTCCGGGCCGAGCTCGGTGAGGCGCTGCTTGGAGCCGGCCGCCGGCGGCACCGACAGGTCGATCGCCGGCAGCTTGTGCACCGGGTCCGGGGTGGTCGGGCGCTCGCCGTTGGGCCGGTTGACGGTGACGTCGGCGAGGTAGTTCAGCAGCCGGGTGCCGCGGTCGGCCGAGTGGCGGGCGGTGAGCAGGTGCGGCCGCTCGCCGATGAACGACGTGGTGACCTTGCCCGCGGCGAAGTCCGGATCGTCCAGCACCGCCTGCAGGAACGGGATGTTCGTGGACACGCCGCGGATCCGGAACTCGGCGACCGCGCGGCGGGCGCGGGCGACGGCGGTGGCGAAGTCGCGGCCCCGGCAGGACAGCTTCACCAGCATCGAGTCGAAGTGCGCGCTGACGCTGGTGCCGGCGAACGCGGTGCCGCCGTCGAGCCGGATGCCCGCGCCGCCCGGCGAGCGGTAGGCGCTGATCATGCCGGTGTCCGGGCGGAACCCGTTGGCCGGGTCCTCGGTGGTGATGCGGCACTGCAGGGCCGCGCCGCGCAACCGGATCGCGTCCTGCGTCATGCCGAGGTCTTCGAGCGTCTCGCCGGCGGCGATGCGCAGCTGCGACTGCACCAGGTCGGCGTCGGTGACCTCCTCGGTGACCGTGTGCTCCACCTGGATGCGCGGGTTCATCTCGATGAACACGTGGCGGCCCTGCTCGTCGACCAGGAACTCCACGGTGCCCGCGTTGACGTAGCCGATCTTGCGGGCGAAGGCCACGGCGTCGGCGCAGATCCGCTCCCGCAGCCGCGGGTCCAGGTTCGGCGCCGGGGCGATCTCGATGACCTTCTGGTGGCGGCGCTGCACGGAGCAGTCGCGCTCGTAGAGGTGGATCACGTTGCCCGCGGCGTCGGCGAGGATCTGCACCTCGATGTGCCGCGGGTTGATGACCGCCTGCTCCAGGAAGACCGTCGGGTCGCCGAAGGCCGATTCGGCCTCGCGCATCGCGGCTTCCAGCGCCTCGCGCAGCCCAGCGGGGTTGTCGACGCGACGCATGCCGCGCCCGCCGCCACCGGCGACGGCCTTGACGAACACCGGGAACGTCATGCTCTCGGCGGCGGTGAGCAGCTCGTCGATCTCTCGGGACGGCGCCGAGGAGTCCAGCACCGGCACGCCGGCCTCGCGGGCGGCGGCGACCGCGGTCGCCTTGTTGCCGGTCATCTGCAGGATCTCGTGGCTGGGGCCGACGAAGGTGATCCCGGCTTCCCGGCAGGCGCGCGCCAGCTCGGGGTTCTCGGAGAGGAAGCCGTAACCGGGGTAGACGGCGTCCGCGCCGGCCTCCCGCGCGGCCTTGACGATCTCCTCGACGGACAGGTAAGCGCGGACGGGATGCCCAGGCTCGCCGATCTCGTACGACTCATCGGCTTTCAGGCGGTGCAGCGAGTTGCGGTCTTCGTGGGGGAACACCGCGACCGTGCCCGCGCCTAGTTCGTACGCGGCGCGGAACGCGCGGATCGCAATCTCGCCGCGATTCGCGACGAGGACCTTGCGGAACATGCCGGCTCCTCCTGGGCAGGTGTCGGTCGGTGTGAGCACCGTACCGCGAAAATTCCCCTAACCGGGAGAACCTCTCAGGTGATGGACACCTCGCTACCTTTATGACCTGCCCAAATACCCATTGATGCAAGGTCTAGACCAAAAGAAATCGGCGCTAATTTTTCTTCTGCCGAATTTTCGATCTCTTACTAGCGCTCAGGCGTGGCGCCCGCTCCGGACTGCCGCCCGATCGGCGGCCGGCGGACCCCAGAAGACCACAAGACCGTGGAGGGCGCTGAAAACCCGACCGCGACGCCGCACCGGGGAGCCACCGATGCCACCGCGCCCTCACGTTCTCGACACCAGGGCAGCCGACGTCCACGCCCAGACCGCCACCCTGCGGGCCCGGCCGAGCGCCCGGGCAGGGCTGCGCACGGTGGCCCCTTGTTCCTCTCCATCGACCACCGGGAACAACCGGCCACTCGACGCCCCAAGCCCCGCACCTGACCCCGGCGCTGACACCGGCACGGCCCGCATCGCATCCCCGAGGCGAACGGACCGCTCACCTCACCAACCGAAGCGAACGGACCATTCACCTCACCAACCGAGACGAACTGGCCGTTCGCTCAGGTCTTCTCCAGGTACTCCGCGCGTTCGGCGTCGACGACCTCCGCGACCATCCGCGCCAGACCCGGGTGGTTCCGCAGCTGCGGGTCCTCGCCGACCACCCGGTCCGCCTCCTCACGGGCCTGGGCGATCACGTCCTCGTCGCGCAGCAGCGACAGCATCTTCAGCCCCGACTTCCGGCCCGACTGCGCCGCGCCGAGGATGTCGCCCTCGCGGCGCAGTTCCAGGTCCAGGCGGGCCAGCTCGAAGCCGTCCGTGGTGGAGGCGACCGCGTCCAGCCGGTCCCGCGTCGTGGTACCCGCCATCGCCTCGCTGACCAGCAGGCACAGGCCCGGCGCGCTGCCCCGGCCGACGCGGCCGCGCAGCTGGTGCAGCTGGCTGACGCCGAACCGGTCGGCGTCCATGATCACCATGACGGTCGCGTTCGGGACGTTGACGCCGACCTCGATGACGGTGGTGGCGACCAGCACGTCGAGCTCGCCCGCGGCGAAGGCGCGCATCACCGCGTCCTTGTCGTCGGCGGGCAGCCTGCCGTGCAGGATGCCCAGCCGCAGGCCCGCCAGCGGCCCGGCCGCGAGCTGCTCCGCGACGTCGAGCACCGCCAGCGGCGGCCGCCGCTCCTCGCCGTCCTCCGGCGGCGGCTCCTCGCCGCCGCCGTCGCTGTCGTCCACAGCGGACTTCGCCGCTTTCTTCTTGCCCTTGCCCGGGTTCTCCTCGTCGTCGCCGATCCGCGGGCACACCACGTAGACCTGGTGCCCGGCCGCGACCTCCTCGTGGATGCGCGCCCAGGCCCGGTCCAGCCAGGCCGGCTTCTCCGCCACCGGAACGACGCTCGTGCTGATCGGCGAGCGGCCGCGCGGAAGTTCCCGCAGCGCCGAGGTTTCCAGGTCGCCGTAGACCGTCATCGCCACCGTGCGCGGGATCGGCGTCGCGGTCATGACGAGCACGTGCGGCGACGCGTCGTCCCCGCCGCGCGCCCGCAGCGCATCGCGCTGCTCGACGCCGAAGCGGTGCTGCTCGTCCACCACGACCAGGCCGAGATCCGCGAACGACACCCGGTCCTGGATCAGCGCGTGCGTGCCGACGACGATCCCGGCTTCGCCGGAAGCCGCCTCCAGCAACGCCTTCTTGCGCTGCGCCGCGTTCAGCGAGCCGGTCAGCAGCGTGACGCGGGTGGCGTTCCCCGCGCCGCCGAGCTCGCCGGCCATCGCCAGGTCGCCGAGCAGTTCCCGCAGCGATCGGGCGTGCTGCGCGGCGAGCACCTCGGTCGGCGCGAGCATCGCCGCCTGCCGGCCGGAGTCCACCACCTGCAGCATCGCGCGCAGCGCCACCACCGTCTTGCCGCTGCCGACCTCGCCCTGCACCAGGCGGTTCATCGGGTGCTCGGCGGTCAGGTCGGCGGCGATCTGCTCGCCGATCTCCTGCTGCCCCTTGGTCAGCTCGAACGGCATCCGCTGGTCGAACGCCGCCAGGACGCCGTCGTCGCGCATCCGGCACACCGGCGCCGGGTGCGACTTCGCCGCGCCGCGCAGCTGCGCGAGCGCCAGCTGCACCGCCAGCGCCTCGTCCCACTTCAGCCGGTCCTGCGCGGCCTGGACATCGCCGAAGTTCTGCGGGCGGTGGATCTTGCGCAGCGCCGACTCGAGATCGGCCAGCCCCATCCGGTCGCGCAGCTCCTCCGGCAGCGGGTCTTCGGCGCCGTCCCAGACGTCCAGCACCTGGCCCACGCACCGCGCGAGGGACCACGACGGCAGCCCCTGCGCGGCCGGGTAGACCGGGAGCACTGCGGAGGCGAATTCCTCGGCCGCCGAACCGAGATCGGTCTTGTCCGCGTCGAAGAGCTGGTACTCGGGGTGCGCCAGCTGCAGCTGGTCGCGGAAGGCGGTGACCTTGCCCGCGAACATGCCGCGCCGCCCCGGCAGCAGCTCGCGCTCCCGCCACGCCTGGTTGAAGAACGTGCAGCTCAGCGAGCGGTGGCCGTCGGTGATCCGGGCCTCGACGATGGTGCCGCGGCGGGACTTCATGGTGCGCTTGCTGACCCGCTCGACCTTCGCGAGCACCGTGGCGTGCTCGCCGAGCTCCAGCCCGGCGATCGCGGTCAGCTCGCCGCGCTCGGCGTAGCGGCGGGGGTAGTGGCGCAGCAGATCCCCCACCGTGACGAGGCCCAGCGCCGAATCGAGCGCCTTGCCGGTCTTGGCGCCGAGCACCCGGTCGAGCTTCGCGTCCAATGTGGTCACTGCATGTCCTCCGCCGTGCGCATCGTCACCGGTCGTCCCGCCGGGCAGGCACCCGCAAGTTATCGGACGGCACCGACGCGTCGATCAGTCGGTGGCGGCGACCCGCGCGCTCTGGCTGCCCAGCCGCCAGCCGAGCCAGCCCGCGAGCGCACCGCCCAGCAGCAGCCAGCCCTGCGCGTGGAGATCGACGGTGTCCCGGAAGTCCGTGGCATTCAGGTTGGTGAGCGTGGTCAGCACGACGGTGCCGAGCATCAGCGAGCCGAAGACGCCCAGCGCCGCCCCAGCCCAGGCCAGACCGCGCCGCCGCAGCACCCCGCGGACCCCGAACACGCTCCACACCGCGGCGACCGCCAGCCACCAGACGAGCTTGTCGAACAGGAAGTCGCGCAGCGAGCTGGAACTCTTCGGCGCCCCCGACGACGTCCACTCGATCGCGATGGGCTCCGGCAACCGGGCGCGCAGCAGCAGCGGGACGGCGATCATCAGCAGCGCGATGAGCACGGTCCAGCCACCGACGAACCACAGATACCGGCTTCGGACACTCACTGGACGCTCCCGGGACAGTCGACGACCAGTAACGACAGTAGCGCCAGGCCGCCGCCACCGGTCGGCCCGGCCGGGCATCGCCGACCGGGCCGGGGCTGGTCAGGCGGCTGCGACCGGCTGCGGGGCCCGAGCCAGGCGCCACCGGCGCGTCACGAACAGCGCCAGCGCGGCCATCAGCACCCAGCCGACCAGGCCGGTGGCCCCGGCGATGACCACGTTCGGCGGCCCGGCCGCGGAGCCCAGGATCATCGGCAGACCGGCGGACGCGTTGAACGAGCCGTGGCACAGCACCGCGGGCCAGACGCTGCCCGAGTACAGCCGCAACCAGCCCATCAGCACCCCGTAGATCACGCAGAACCCGGTGAACAGGACCGCCGCCCAGGGGCCGAGCTGCGGGTAGTTGTAACCGAGCAGCGTCAGCGGTGCGTGCCAGACGCCCCAGATCAGACCGGAGAGCAGCAGCGCGGGCCAGGTGCCGAACTCCATCAGGCGCGGCAGCAGCCAGCCCCGCCAGCCCCACTCCTCGCCGAAGGCGAGCACCGAGTTGATCAACGGCGCGAACAGGACCATCGCCACCAGCTGGATCAGCACGACGGTCCCGACGCCGATCGGCGGGGCGCCGCCCATGGCCTCGCGCATCAGGCTGAAGTCGAAGTCCACCGCGAGGACCCCGACGGCCGCGCTCAGCACGACGGCCGCCGCGCTGATCAGCGGCGTGCCGAGCCAGGCGGCCAGCAGCAGCAGGACCGTGCGCCCCTTGCGCGGCCCGAAGGTCAGGCCGGTCGCGCGGGCCCATTCGCGGGCCGGCACGCGGCGGTCCAGCAGCCGCACCGCGAGCACGCCCAGCGTCGGCGTGAACATCATGACTCCGGCGAGCCACGGGATACCGCTGCCCAGGCCGCCCGCGAGCCACAGCGGCAGCGCCACCAGCCACGCGCCGCCCAGCGCCACCAGCAAGTACACCCACAGATCGCGACGTCCCACGTCGTCTCCCCTCACAGTGCCGAGCGTTCGGTGATGAGCGCGTTGACCAGTTCCGCGCCGCGTTCGGCGTGGTCGACGCTGATGTAGAAGTCGCGGCCGGAGGTCAGCCGCAGGACCAGGCATTCGCCGCCGCGCAGCATGATCGCGGTGCTGCTCGGCCGGACCCGGTAACCCCAGCCGCCGACCTCCAGCGGCCGCCGGGTCTCGACCCGCGCGCCGTCGATCTTCGCCAGCGGGATCAGCCGGGCCGGCCAGCGCTGCGGCCCGAACGCGACCCGGACCCCGCGCTCGTCGATCTGCACCCGCGCCGAGGACAGGGCCAGGCAGGCCGCGCCCGCCAGCAGCGGGGCCAGCACGATCGGCCAGGGCTGGAAGACGGCGGTCGCGGCCGCGGCCAGCAGCACGAGCCAGCCACCCGCGCGGAGCGCCGGGCTCGACACCGACGCCAGCCACACCGCCCGCTGGCCCGGCTTCAGCGCCAGCTCCGGCCCCTCGGCCGCGTCTTGCGCGCCCTCGTCCGGCCCCCGGTGGCAGGCGGACCAGCCGAGCCGGCCGGCGAGCGCCGCGATCAGCAGCACCGGGATGATCTGCCAGTTCATCGACCGCGCCTGCCGCCACTCGGCGACGTCGAGGTTCGCCCACACCGTCAGCGCCGCCAGGCCGATCATGAACACCGCGCCGGCGGCGAGGATGGCGCCCGCGGCGGCGCGGGTGCGGCGTTGCCGCCAGCCGCGCGCGGCGTACCCGGCGACGGCCGACCCGAGCACCAGCCAGCCGATCGGCACGAAGATCAGGAAACCCGCGACCGACGTCGAATCGTCCGGCGCGCCGGCGAAGCCCCAGTGCGACGCGATCGGATCGGGGAGCCGGTCGCGGAAGGCCCGGATGCCGAAGTGGAGCACCGCCGCCACGGCCACGACCCAGAGGCCCGAGGCGGCCAGGAACCGGGTGCGGTACGTCATTTCGCCTCCTGCGTCTGGTGGGCCACCCGACTCCGGCCCGGATGAATCCCTCATCTCTCCCCCTGCCTGATCCACTCGATGACGTCGTCCGGCCGATAGCCGTGGCGCTCAGCCTCGGCCAATAGGTCGCCGACCTTCCGCTGCAGCGCGGCCTTCGCATCCGGGCGGCGCAGCACCGTGACGCCGCGCCCGCGGCGGAACTCCAGCAGCCCCTCTTCTCGCAGCTCGCGCAGCGCGCGGAGCACGGTGTTGGGGTTGATCTGCAGCGCGACCGCCAGGTCCCGCGCGGGCGGCAGCCGATCGCCCGGCGCGACCTCGCCGTCGGTGATGGCGCGCCGGATGGCGTCGGCGGCCTGCTCGTGCAGCGGCCGCTGATCGTGCAAATCCAACGAAAGCAACATGGTGCTAATGACACTAGCACCATTCACTTCTTACGTGCCAGCAGCCTCACCGTTCGCGCAGGTCAGGACCCGTGCGTACTTTCGTCGCCATGGCAGCAAGAAGCGCACACGGGCCTGACCAGGCAAAACGCGAACACATCGGAGTGATGCGAGTGTCGGCGGAGGTGCTACTCGACGCCGATGAGGAGCAGTGCGTCGAGGTTCCCGCCCGGGTAGTGGGCGAACTCGACCTCGGGATGGGCGTGGCGGAGGTGTCCGGCCAGCGCATCCGGCAGGCCGTCCGGGGCATCGGCCCGGATCAGCGCCGTGAGCAGCTCGCCACCGGTGGCGAGCATCCTGGTGGCGAGCTCGCGGGCCGCGGCGGGCACGTCGTCGCCGATGAGCACGACCTCGCCGTCGATCAGCCCGAGCACGTCGCCGGGCAGGCAGCGGCCGACCCAGGTCAGCGCCTCGGCATCGGCGATGCGCAGCTCGCCGCGCCGCGTCGCGGCCGCCGCCTCGGCCATCGCCACCTGGTCTGCGGCCCGGCGCCGGGTCGGATCGTGCACCGCGAGCGCGGCCAGACCCTGCACCGGCGACGCCATCGGCACCACGACCACGTCCTGCCCCTCGCCGACCGCGCCGACCCGCTCCACCGCGGCGGCCGTAGCCGCGTCGTTGGGCAGCACGACGACGTGCGCGGCGCCGGTCGCGACGAACGCCTCGCGGAGCCGCTCCTCGGTCAGCTCCGCGCCGCCGACCAGCACATCCGCACCCTCGGCGGCGAACAGCTCCCCCAGGACTTCGTCGGTGACGCAGGCGAGCACGGCGACGTCCCGCGCGAACGCGGCCTGCTGGTCGGCGAACCGGGTGACCTTGATCTTGTGCACGCGCCCGGTCCCGATGCCCGACTCGATCGCCGCCCCGATGTCGCCGCAGTGCACGTGCACGGCCCAGGAATCCGCGCCGTCACCGACCACCGACACGCAGTCGCCGAGCGCGCACAACGCAGCGCGCAGCGCCGCGACCCGGTCCTGATCGGTGTCGGCCAGCAGGTACATGACCTCGTACTCGTGCTGCGACTCGTGCTCCAGCACAGCCGAATCGCCCGGCACCGGCGCCTCCGGCGCGAGCCGCTCGCCCTCGCGCACCACCGCGTGCAACGCGTCGAGCATGATCACCAGGCCCCGCCCGCCGGCATCGACGACGCCGGCGTCGGAGAGCGCCGCGAGCTGGCCCGGAGTGGCGGCCAACGCGTCGACAGCCGCCCGGGTCGCGCGGTGCACGACCGCGTCGAGCTCGCCGGAACCGGCCGCGAGCGCCGCGGCGCGCAACACCGACAGCACCGTGCCCTCAACGGGCTCGGCGACGGCCTGCCTGGCCAGCTCGTCCGCGCGGGCCAACGCCGCACCGAACGCCCCGCCGTCGGCTTCGGCGACGTCGCGCAACGACTCGGCGATACCGCGCAGGGCCTGTGAGAGCAACACACCGGAGTTCCCGCACGCGCCGCCGAGCGCGCCCTTCGACAGCGCGGCGAGAACACCGCCGAGCGTGTCCGGCTCGACCGCGTCGAGCGCTTCCACCGCCGCGCGCATCGTGTGCAGCAGGTTGGTGCCGGTGTCGCCGTCGGCGACCGGGTAGACGTTGATCCGGTCGATCGCGTCGCGCTCGGCCGCCAGCCCGGCCAGCGCCAGATCGGCCCACCGGCGGGCAGCCGCCGCAGTCAGCGTCCGCAACACCCGCGACCTCCCACGCCGCCACCTACGATCGGATTGTCCGAGACTAGTCGCTGTCCGCGCCGGGTTCGGCACGCATCGGCACTCGCCCCCACCGCCGGGAGCGCCTTCGCCGGTGGGCTACACTGATCCGGTCCCAGGGTGGCGATGACCCCGGGCAACCGGGTTCTCCGGGCTGAGACCGCCGGTCACGGCGGTGGACAGTGAGCGCTCACGCGAGGCTGATGCGGCCGTGGTGCGCTTGCGGCTCTCATCGCTGTAACCGTCAAGCAAAGTTAAGGGGTGTCTGACGTGGCTGCCGTCTGCGACGTCTGCGGTAAGGGACCAGGCTTCGGCAACTCGGTCTCGCACTCCCACCGGAAGACCAAGCGCCGGTGGAACCCGAACATTCAGACCGTGCACGCCAAGATCGGCCTTTCGCAGCGCAAGCGCATGAACGTGTGCACCTCTTGCCTGAAGGCCGGCAAGGTCGTCCGCGGCTGAACTCGACTGCGCGCAAAACCCCGGGGCCCAGCGCCCCGGGGTTTTCTGCGTTCACGGCCTCACGAGGCGTGGTTGCGCCACTGGGGGCCGACCTTTTCCCACTCCGCGGCCCAGGCCGCGAGTCGCCTGCGGGTCACGATCAGCCGGGCCCCCATCAGGGCCACCGTGGTAACCAGCGCAGATCCGAGCAGCACGCTCGCCCCGGCCATGCCTGCTGCCTGGGTCGCCTCGGCGCGGGTCAGCGGCGGCGAGGTCGGCCCGCCCTGCTGGTCCAGCCACACCGGGACGGTTCCGGCCGCCGGGGCGCGGGCCGGTAGTTCGATGACGGCGAAGCGCTCGTCCGGCGGCTGCCCCCAGCGCACCGCGACCGGCCTGTGCGCGTTCCCGGCGCCGTCGCCGAGCTCGGCGACGACCGTCGCCACCACCTGGTGCTTGGCCACCTGCTCACGATCCACGTCGGCGAGCCGGCCACGCAGCTCGGACTGCGCCACGAACAGGGCCGCCACCACGGTGGCGACCGCGATCAGCGCGACCAGCAGCAGCGCGGCGGGCTCGAAGTAGTCGGTGCGCCGCCGCAGCGGGTTCGCGCCCGGAAATATCCTGCGGATCAGGCACCGCAGCTCGCTGCCGTTCCGGCCGGCTCTCATGACGAGCCTTCTTCCGCCCTGAACGCATCATCCGGCAAGGGCCAATGTACGACCGGGCGGAACCGAAATCCATACGCCGCGAGCAGCCAAAACGCGCCTGCGCCGGGGCTTGCTCGGCGGTGCTGGGCGGCCAGGCAAGCGGCGCAGCCGCTTTCTCCTTCGCCACGCACGCAGCTTGCACCGCCGCGGGTTCTCAGACGGTGCCCGCCCCTTCCGGGCTACTGGGCGAGGCCAGTCCCCGATGCCGCGTATTGGTCATACGCAAGTCGGGGCTCCCACAGTCCAGGCGGCGTCTGTAACTCCCGCAGGGGGCCGCTACCCGCACCGCTGAGCAAGGCGAGCAGAAACCCCTTCTACGGCAGCTTCCAGTCGATGGGGTCCATGCCGCGGCGTTCGAGGATCTCGTTCACCCGGCTGAACGGGCGGGAACCGAAGAAGCCGCGGTCGGCCGACATCGGGCTCGGGTGCGGCGATTCGACGCACTCCACGCCGGGCATCAGCGGGCGCAGGTCGCGGGCGTCGCGACCCCAGAGGATCGCCACCAGCGGCTCCTCCCGCGCGGCCAGCGCGCGGATGGCCTGCGCGGTGATCTCCTCCCAGCCCTTGCCCCGGTGCGAACCGGAGTTGCGGGGCCGGACCGTCAGCGCCCTGTTGAGCAGCAGCACCCCGCGCTCGGTCCACGGCGTGAGGTCGCCGCCGGAGGGCGTGGGGTGGCCGAGGTCCTCGGTGTACTCGCGGTAGATGTTGACCAGGCTGCGCGGCGGCGCGACGCCGGGCGCGACGGAGAAGCTGAGGCCGACCGCGTGCCCGGGCGTCGGGTACGGGTCCTGGCCCACGATCAGCACCCGCACGTCGTGGAACGGCTGCTGGAAGGCGCGGAGCACGTGCTCCGGGGCGGGCAGGTACGTCCGGCCCTCGGCTACCTCGGTGCGCAGGAACTCGCCCATCTTCTTGATCTGATCGGCGACCGGCTCCAGGGCTCGCGCCCAACCGGCCTCCACGAGCTCGTGCAACGGACGTGCGACCATGCGAGCACCCTAGCGAGCTACCAAGATCGCCCGCCGGACAGCCCCGAGATCGACTTCGAACGGTCAACGTGTCGCACGTCACACTCGATGGAAGTAACATGCCGGGCGATATGGCGCACACCCGTATCCGGCTGTCACACGAAAGCACCATTTCCGCTAGTCATCCGCCGAATTCGGCTGTCAAATCGGCGACACTCCGGCACAACGCGCGGACCGCTCGATCGGTGACCTTTTGCATATAGGAAATAACATCGGAATAACGCAATCCACGGCTTTTGGTGGCCTCCACAAGGCCGCTCGGCTAGGTTCACCGGAGTTCTGAAGACCGCAAGGGTGGATGGCATGACCCGGAGGTGGGCCGCAAACTCATGACTTCGCAGGAATCAGCCGAAACATCAGCCGAGCAGCGCTCTCTGCTCCGTCGCGCGGTCGGCGCAGCGGCAATCGGCAACTGCACGGAGTGGTACGACTTCGGCGTATATGCATATGTGGCCGCATACGTGGGCCACCAGTTCTTCCCCGGCCCGCTGGAGACCATCTCGGCCTTCGGCGTCTTCGCGATCTCCTTCCTGTTCCGGCCGCTGGGCAGCCTGTTCTTCGGCCCGCTGGGCGACCGGATCGGCAGGCAGAAGGTGCTGGCGCTGACGATCCTGCTGATGTCCGGATCGACGTTCGTGATCGGTCTGTTGCCGACTTACGAGGCCATCGGCGTCTTCGCGCCGATGCTCTTGCTGCTGTGCCGGTTGCTGCAGGGCTTCTCGACCGGCGGCGAATACGGCGGCGCGGCGACCTACATCGCCGAGTTCGCGCCGGACCGCCGCCGCGGCTTCTGGGGTAGCTGGCTGGAATTCGGCACGCTCGTCGGATTCGGATTCGGCGCGCTGGTGCCGACGATCCTGATCTTGAATCTGGACACCGCCTCGATGGAAAGCTGGGGCTGGCGCATTCCGTTCCTGATCGCCGGTCCGCTCGGCGGCGTCGGTCTCTACCTGCGGAGCAAGCTGGAGGACACGCCGGCGTTCAAGAAGCTGGAAGCGACGCACCAGGTGGCCAAGTCGCCGCTGAAGGACCTGATCAAGGAATGGTGGCGGCAGCTGCTGATCCTGATGGGCATCGTGGTGCTGATCAACATCGCCAACTACACGATCCTGACCTACATGGAGACGTACCTCAAGAACACGCTCCACGTGGAGGACGGCCAGGAATACCAGGTCCTGGTCCCGCTGCTGCTCACGGTGCTGTTCATGATGGTGATCATCACGCCGGTGGGCGCGCTGTCGGACCGGGTCGGCCGCAAGCCGCTGTTCCTGTCCGCGGCGATCTGCTTCATCGTGCTGCCGATCCCGGCGTTCATGCTGATCTCCCAGGGCACCGTGCTGACCACGATCCTGGGGCTGGGCCTGCTGGCGATCGGGCACGTGCAGCTGATCGGGCCGCTGGCGGCGACGCTGCCGGCGATGTTCCCGACGAAGGTCCGCTACGCGGCCTTCTGCATCGGGTACAACATCTCCACGGCGGCCTTCGGCGGGACTGCGCCGCTGGTCAACGACGCCGTGGTCACCTCGACCGGCAACACCATGTTCCCGGCGTTCTACCTGATGGCCGCGGCCCTGGTGGCGCTGGTGCCGATCCTGCTGATGAAGGAGACGGCGAACAAGCCGCTGATGCAGGACGCGCCTGCCCCGGCAGGTTCCCCGGCGAGCTGATCGACCCGAACGCGGAGAACCCCGATGCGCCAGTGGCGCATCGGGGTTCTCCGCGTTCGGGGAAGTCCTCGGCGATCCCGCCTCAACGCCAGTGCTCCCAGCCCGCCGGGCCCTCGTACTCGCCGCCGTCCACCGTGACACCGGCCCCCTCGGCGACCACGCCAATCGCGCGCCAGCCCTCCGGCAGCGGACGTCCCGGTGGGAACGTCGCGGCCAGCGCCTGGTCCTCGCCGCCGGTGAGCACCCAGTGCCGGGCGTCCGCGCCCAGCGCCGAGGCGACCTCGGTCAGCCGCTGCGGCACCTCGACCTGCTCGGTCCGGACGTCGATGGCCACCTGCGACGCCTCGGCGATGTGCCCGAGATCGGCCAGCAGCCCGTCCGAGGTGTCCACCATGGACGTCGCGCCCGCGACGGCCGCCTGCGGCCCCGCCGCGTACGGCGGCTCCGGCACGCGGTGCGCGCCGACGACCGCGACCGGCGAGCGGAAACCCCGCCCCAGCACGGCCAAACCGGCCGCCGACCAGCCCAGCCGGCCGGCCACCGCGACCACGTCCCCCGGCTGCGCGCCCGACCGCGTCACCGGCTCCCGGCCCTGCAGGTCGCCCAGCGCTGTGATCGAGATCGTCAGTGAGGTCGCCGACACCATGTCGCCGCCGACGATGCCGATGCCGACCCGCTGTGCTTCTTCCCACATGCCCGCGGACAGCTCGTCGGCCACGTTCGTCGGCAGGTCCGGGGAGCAGGCCAGGCCCACCAGCAGGCCGGTCGGCACCGCGCCCATCGCGGCGATGTCCGAGAGGTTCACGGCGACGGCCTTGCGACCCACCTGCTCCGGTGTCGACCAGTCGAAACGGAAGTGCACCCCTTCGACCAGCACGTCGGTGGCGGCCACCACCCGGCCGTCCGGGGCCGCTAGGACCGCGGCGTCGTCGCCCGGCCCGATTAACGTGCCAGGTGACTGCGGCCGCCCGGCCGTAACCCGATCGATGAGGCCGAACTCACCCAACTGGGAAACGGTCTGTGCGTCCTGCGATGAATCAGGACCCAACTGGGACCTTCCTTCCTTGAGCATCCGCTCGGTCCGATGGGGTAGCTTTCTGCCAGTTTCCTACCCCGAGCACATCGGCCACACGAAGGGGCACGCCGTGGTTCAGGCATACATCCTCATCCAGACCGAAGTCGGCAAGGCCGCCGCGGTCGCCAGCGAGATCAAGGACTTCGCCGGCATCATCAGCGCCGAAGACGTCACCGGCCCGTACGACGTGATCGTGCGCGCCGAAGCCGAGAACGTCGACCTGCTCGGCAAGATGGTCGTGGCGAAGATCCAGAACGTCGAAGGCATCACCCGCACCCTGACCTGCCCCGTGGTGCACCTGTGACGATCCGTCACTGAACTGGTTCCGCGTCGCCGGGGATCTCCCGCAGCGGCGCGAGCCACCCCGGGCGGCGGCGCCGCTCGAGGAAAGCGCGGGTGGGCAGCCCGCACCAGAGTGGAGCGGCCGGGCCGGTGACCGCACCCGGCGGCGGCCGTGCTGTAGTGGACGACGTGGTTCACCAATCAGCGCCCGGATTGCCCCGGCCGGTGTTGATCGTGGCGATCACGCTCGGCGCACTCCTCGCCCTGGCGGTCGCCGGCGTCGGCGCGTACGGCTGGTACGGCGAGCACCAGGCGCAGCAAGCCCAAGCGGAAGCGGAGGCGGCCCGGCGAAGCGGGCCGCTTCCGCTCGCGCCCGTCCCGGCGCCGAAGGCGTCGTCGCCGGAGTGCGCGGCGGTGCTCGAAGCGCTGCCGCGCGAGCTCGCCGTGGGCGACGCGCGCGTGCCGCGCCGCGCCCTGGCGGAGCCGGCGCCGGCGGGAACCGTCGCGTGGGGAGATACGAAGCACGACCCGCTGACCGTGCGGTGCGGCATCGACGCCCCGCAGGAGCTGACGCCGACGGCGCAGCTGCTGGACGTCTCCGGCGTCAGCTGGCTGGAGATCAACCAGGGCGGCGACACCTCGTGGCTGGCGGTCGACCGCCCCGTGTACGTCGCGCTCACCGCCCCGGAGGGCACCGGGACCGGCCCCATCCAGGACCTCTCCGAGATCCTCCGCAACACCTTCCCCAAGCAGCCGGTCTTCCCCTGACGAGCCAAAAGGCCCGTGCACGTTTTGCGCTCCTCCAGCGACAGCTTTGGAGGTGGTGCAGTCGGGTGTGGTAGCGCGGGCTTTGTTCTTTGAAGCGGCGAAGCCGCTTATCCCGCCTACGCAACTCGCACCGCCGCAGGTTCTCAGGCTGTGCCCACTCCGAAGGGGTTCTTGGCGAGGCCAGTCCCCGATGCCGTGTATTGGACATACATAAATCGGGGAACCCACAGCCAGGCGGCGCCTGCAACTCCCGCAGGGGGGCCGCTACTTGCACCGCCGCGCAAAACGAGTTTGGAAACAGGCTCTGGATACCGCCGGGTCAGCGGAGGCCGGTGCCCCGGGAGATCGCCGTTTCGACGAGGGTGGTCAGCAGGGTCCGGTAGTCGACGCCCGTGTCCGCCCACATCCGCGGGTACAGCGAGATCGCCGTGAAGCCCGGCATCGTGTTGACCTCGTTGACGATCAGCTCGCCGTCCTCGGCGAGGAAGAAGTCGACCCGCGCCAGGCCCTGGCAGTCCAGCGCGCGGAAGGCCCGCACCGCCGCGGCGCGCAGCTCCTCGATCGCGTCGTCGCCGATCTTGGCCGGGATGTCGAACTCGGTGACGTCGTCGAGGTACTTGGACTCGTAGTCGTACCAGTCGGATTCGCCGGTGACCCGCAGCTCGGCGGGCAGCGACGCCTCGATCCGGCCGTCCGGGAACTCCAGCACGCCGCACTCGATCTCGCGGCCCACCACCGCCGACTCGATGATCACCTTCGGGTCGGTGCGCCGCGCCTCCGCGATCGCCGCGTCCAGGTCCGCCCAGTCGGTGACCTTGGTGATGCCCAGCGACGATCCGGCCCGCGTCGGCTTGACGAACACCGGCAGCCCGAGCCGTTCGCGCTGCCGCTCGTCCAGCGTGGCCTGATCGCGGCGCAGCACCTCGAAGCGCCCCACCCCCAGGCCCTCCGCGGCGAGCAGCTTCTTGGTGTACTCCTTGTCCATCGACACGGCGCTGGAGAGCACGCCCGCCCCGACGTAGGGCACGTCGGCCATCTCCAGCAGCCCCTGGATGGTGCCGTCCTCGCCGAACGCGCCGTGCAGCACCGGGAACACCACGTCGACCGACGACAGCACCTCACCGCCGCGGCCCGATTCCAGCAGCACCAGCTCGCGGCGGGTGGGGTCGCCGGGCAGCGCGAGCGCGGTGTTCGGCGCGACCTCGGGTGCCTGGCGGTCCCGGATCTCCAACTGCTTCGGGTCGTCGGTGCCGAGCACCCAGGCGCCCTCTCGGGTGATGCCGACCGGCAGGATCTCGAAGCGGTCCTGGTCCAGGTGCGCGAGCACGCTACCGGCGGACACGCAGGAAATGCCGTGCTCGGTGCTGCGCCCGCCGAAGACGACGGCCACCCGGGTCTTGCGCTGTGTCATGCGCCGGACCCTACCTGCCGTGCCGAAGGCCCGTTTCACAAAGGTTGACCGGTTCGCAGTGGAACCGATCGACTCCCCCGCCGCGAGCGAGCTGTTT
Source organism: Saccharopolyspora sp. NPDC045941 (assembly GCF_056431445.1). Classification (NCBI taxonomy): domain Bacteria; kingdom Bacillati; phylum Actinomycetota; class Actinomycetes; order Pseudonocardiales; family Pseudonocardiaceae; genus Saccharopolyspora; species Saccharopolyspora sp. NPDC045941. The sequence goes on along the minus strand of NZ_JBWKKU010000041.1, from coordinate 42,483 downwards.
CACGCGTTCCCGCACAGCCGGGCCAGAATCGGCAGCGCGCGCTCCAGTTCATCGCGCGAGCACGCGGCGTAGCCGAGCGCCAACCCGAACCACTGCTGCGGACCGCAGTGGTGCCGCCGCAGGCCGTCGAGCACCAGTCCGTGCTCCGCCGCCATCGCGACCACGTGCTGCTCGGTCTCCGCGTCCGGCAGTGGCAGCACCACGTGCGCCCCGGCGCGGTCGCCGAACACCTCGACGCCTTCGGCGGCGAGCTTCTCCACGACGAACGCCCGGCGCTGCGACAGCTCCCGCCGCAGGCGTCGCAGGTGCCGTCCGAGGTCGCCGTGGCGGGCGAGCTCCACCAGCACGCGCTGCCCCGCCGGAGCCGGGCTGGTCCCGGTGCGATCGCGGTGCTGCAGCACGCAAGCCGCGACGTCGTCGGGCGCCAGCATCCAGCCCACGCCCAGGGTCGGGGTGAGGATCTTGCTCGTCGTGCCGAGGTGCACGACGACGTCCGGGGCCATCGACGCGAGCACCGGCAGCGGCGCCACGTCGTAGCGGAGCTCGCCGTCGTAGTCGTCCTCGATGATCAGCCAGCCCTCGGCACGCGCCCGCTCCACCAGCGCGATCCGACGCTCCGCCGGCAACCGGCCGCCGATCGGGTACTGGTGCGCGGGCGAGCAGTAGACCGCTTGCACGCCGCGCGGAATGGCGTCGACCACGATGCCCGCGTGATCGACCGGTGCGGCCACCACCCGCACGCCCACCGACCGCAGCGCGCCGACCGCCCGCTGATATCCGGGCTCCTCCACGGCGACCGCCGCGCCGCGGCGGAGCACCGAGCCGGCCAGCTCGACGACCGCCGCCGTGGTGCCGCCGGTGGCCAGCACGTTGTCCACCGTCAGCCCGCCGACGACCAGACCGCGGTGGCGCAGCAGGTGCTCGGCGATGGCTTCGCGGTATTCGATCGACCCGCCGCGATGCGGCTTCGAGTCGGGCGGGGTGTCCGCCGCCGCGCGCCAGGCCCGCCGCCACGCCGCCCGGTCGACTCCGCCCGCCCACGGCACGCCGGGCGTCAGCACCACCATCGGCTCGTCCGCCTGCCGCGCGCCGCGGTCGGCGCCGGCGGGGGCCCCGGTCCGCGATCCGGGCGGGCTGGTCGTGACGTAGGTGCCCGAGCCGTGCCGTCCGGCGATCCAGCCCTCGGCGTGCAGCTGCTCGTAGGCCGCGGCGGTCACCGTGCGGCTCACTTCGAGGTGCCGCGCGAGCGCGCGCGTGGACGGCAGGCGGTCGCCGCCTCGGAGCTGGCCGAGGGTGGCGGCGTGCCGCAACGCGTCGGCGAGCTGAACGGCGAGCGGGCGCGGATCGTCGCGGCGCAGGTCGATGGCCAGCTCCAGCAGCGGGGAGCTGGCTGCGGGCACGGAATGTGGCATTTCGAAATTCTCCCTGATTGGCACTTCGATAATGCCACTTGCTGAAAGATCCTGTTCCTCGTGACCCGACAGCTCTCCACCACAGAACGGACCACCATCCGCCGCGGCAGCGACCGGGCCCGCACCGAGCGCAGCGAGCTGCACGCCGCCCTGGACGACGGCCTGATCTGCCACCTCGGCCTGCTGGTCGACGGCTCACCCCGGGTCGTGCCCACAGGCTACGGACGCAGCGACGACACGCTCTACGTGCACGGCTCGACCGGCGCGCGCAGCCTGCGGGAGGCCGCGGAGGGCGTCGAGGTGTGCGTCACGGTGACCCACCTCGACGGGATCGTCTACGCGCGCTCGCTGTTCCACCACTCCGTGAACTTCCGCTCCGCGATGATCCACGGGCGCGCCCGGAACGTCGTCGACGACGACGAGAAGCTGCGGGCGCTGCGGGTGATCACCGAACAGCTCGCGCCGGGATCGTGGGACCACGCGCGGCAGCCGAACAAGCGGGAGCTGGCCGCGACGGCGGTCCTCGCCGTCGACCTCGCCGAAGCCGCGGTGAAGGTCCGCAGCGGCGGCCCCAGCGACGACACCGAGGACGTCGACGCGGGCAAGGCGTGGGCCGGGGTGCTGCCGCTGCGCATGCACTGGGGTGCGCCGGAATCCGCGCCGGACCTGCCGGCGGGGTTCGAGGTGCCGCGGCACGTCGGCGAGCGGCAGTACCGGGCATGAGCGTCGTGGAACTGGAAGACGTCGAGCCCGCCTACCCGGTGCTCCGCGAGCTGCGCCCGGATCTGGCTTCGCCGGAGGAGTTCCGCGCGCAGGCGGAGCATCAGCGGGCGGCGGGTTACCGGCTGATCGCGTCGCTCGACGGCGACGGCGAGGTCGCCGCCGTCGCCGGATTCCGCACCGGGCGGTCGTTCGCGTGGGGCCACTACCTGTACGTCGACGACCTCGTCACCCTGCCGACGGCCCGGAAGCAGGGGCACGCGAAGGCGCTGCTCGACTGGATCGACGCGGAGGCACGCAGGCTCGGAATCGGGGAAATCCACCTGGATTCGGGCACGCACCGCCACGACGCGCACCGCCGCTACCTCGGGACGGGATTCGCGATCGCGTCCTTCCACTTCTCGAAACCCGCGCCCGGGGCCTGAGCCCCCGCGGCCGGGTCGATTGTGGACACAGCGCGAAAGCCGTTGCGGCGCGGGGCGCCCGGTCCCCCGGGTGCCCCGCGCGCGTCACCGCGCCTGGTGGAGGCCGGTGACCGGGTCGTGGGTGTAGAGGGTCATCCCGGCCCGGGCCGGGCGGTAGACGTGGACGCTCACCGCCGGGTCCGGCCCGTTGTTGTGCACCTGGTGCACGTAGTTCGGGCCGAAGACGCGGGACTGGCCCGCGGTCAACGGGTGCAGCACCTCGGTGCCCCGGGGTTGGACGACGCGCTCGGTCAGGTTGCCGGTGATCACGGTGAAGGCGCCGGTGGCGCCGCCGTGGTCGTGCAGTTCGGTGTGCTGGCCGGGCAGCCAGCTCAGCAGCCACGCCTCGTAGCTCTCGGTGCGCGCGAGCAGGCCCGACCAGCGCTGGTCCGGGTCGTAGCGCAGCAGGTGCGTCCACGAGCCGCGGTCGGCGGCGAGTTCCCGGGCGATGCGGACCGGGTGCGCGATGGAGAGATCGGCAGGTGCGGCAAGGGTATTCGGCGGAACGGCGAACACGGCAGATGTCCTTCGGGATCGTGATGAGCCCCGGGCCGTCGGCACGCGTGCGCGCGCCCGGAAACGCCCGGGAATTACGGGAGAACGATCAACACGAAGAACACAGACAGAGCGCGCTGGCGACGCGGCGCAGGTCGATGTGACCCCGTCGATCGGTCATAGCACGCAGCAACACGTGGAGAACTGAACCAGTCCGCGGGGACCCGCGTCAACTCGAACCCGCAAGATCTCACACCACGGTGACGAATCCGGCCCGCCCGCAAGCACTGGAGCGGCCGCCGAGGCTGACGACTCACTCTGGACAGCGGCGCACCTCGCGGGCCGCCGCGAAGTGAACGGCCTGTTCACCTCGATAGACGAGACGAACAGGCCGTTCACCTCACCGAAACAACGGCGCGAGGTGGGTCCGGACAGCGGCTACGCCAGGGCTTGGAGGACGTCGGCGACCAGGTCGGCGGGGTCTTCGCAGCCCGCCGAGAACCGGACGAAGCCCTCCGGCACCGGGTCGCCCCACTGGGCCCGGCGGTCGACCGTGCTGTGCAGGCCGCCGAAGCTCGTCGCCGCCACGACCAGCTCGCTGCGCCGGACAAATTCCTCGACCGCCCGCGCATCGGCCAGCTCGAACCGGAACACCCCGCCCCAGCGGCGCATCTGCCGCCGGGCGAGCTCGTGCGACGGGTCGCCGGGCAACCCCGGCCAGCGCAGCCCGGACACCGCCGGGTGCTCGCGCAGCGCCTCGACGAGCGCCGCCGCGTTCTCGGCCTGCCGCGCCAGGCGCAGGTCCAGCGTGCCCATGCTGCGGTGCGCCAGCCAGGTCTCGAAGGGGCCGGGGATCGAGCCGGAGAGCGTCCGCGCCCGCACCAGCCGCTGCGCCAGCTCCTCGTCGCGGACCGACACGTGCCCCATCAGGATGTCGCTGTGCCCGGACAGGGCCTTGGTGTCGCTGGCCACCACGATGTCCGCGCCCAGCTCCAGCGGCCGCTGCCCGAGCGGCGTCGCCGTCGTGTTGTCCACCGCCAGCAGCGCGCCCGCCGCGTGCGCGCGCTCCGCGAGTTCGGCGATGTCGCAGACGTCCAGCCCCGGGTTCGACGGGGTTTCCAGCAGCACCAGGCGAACCCCGGCGAAGACGTCGTCGTGCCAGGGGCCGGGCGTGTCGATCTCGCGGACGTCCAGCTCCAGCTCGGCGAGCTCGTCGCGGACGAACTGGCGCGTCGCGTAATACCCGTCGCCGGGCAGGATCAGCGCGTCGCCGGGGCGGAGCACCGCGCGCAGCAGCGTGCTGATCGCCGCCATGCCCGACGGCAGCAGGACGCAGTGCCCGCCGTCCAGGTCGCCGATGGCCGACTCCAGCGCCCGCCAGGTGGGATTGCCCGCCCGGCCGTAGAAATCGGCGGCCTGGACGTCCTCGCCCAGGTGGAACGGCGCGGCGAAGACCGGGCCCGGCAGCAGCGGCGTCCCGCCGGCCGGCTCCGGGTGCCCGCCGCGCACGCAGCGCGTGCCGTCGCCAAGATCCGATGTGCTCACAAGTTCTCCCATCGCGAGTTCGGCGCGGTAGCGGTTGTCGTGAGCGATGATGACCGCTCACGGCCTCGGGAAGCCGCCCGTCACTCCGGCTTGCGCTCGCGGCCGAGCAGTTCGGCGGCCGCGGGCGCGGGTGCGAGTCCTTCGTGGCACACCCGGTGCACCACGTCCGTGATCGGCATCTCGACGCCGTGCCGCGCCGCCAGCTGGCGGATCGACGAGCACGACTTCACGCCCTCGGACACCTGCCCGTGCGCGGCCTCCTGCGCCTGCGCCAGGGTTTCGCCGCGCCCCAGCCGCTCGCCGAAGGTCCGGTTGCGCGACAGCGGCGACATGGCGGTGGCGACCAGGTCGCCCAACCCGGCCAGGCCCGCGAACGTCATCGGGTCGGCGCCCAGCGCGACGCCGAGCCGGGTCGTCTCGGCCAGGCCGCGGGTGATCAGCGAGGACATCGTGTTGTGCCCGAAGCCCAGCCCGGCGGCCATCCCGCAGGCCAGCGCGATCACGTTCTTGCACGCCCCGGCGATCTCGATGCCGACGAGATCCGTGTTGGTGTAGGGCCGGAAGTACGGCGTCGAGCAGGCGTGCTGCAGCGCGACGGCCCGGTCGTGGTCCGGGCAGGCCACCACGGTCGCGGTCGGCTGCTCGGCGGCGATCTCCTTGGCCAGGTTGGGGCCGGAGACCACCGCGACGTGCTCCATCGGCACGTCCGCGACCTCGCCGATCACCTCGCTCATCCGCTTCAGCGTGCTCAGCTCGACGCCCTTGGCCAGGCTCACCAGCGTCGCCTCCGGCGGCAGCAGCGGCTGCCAGCCGGCGAGGTTCTCGCGCAACGTCTGGCTGGGCACCGCGAGCACCACCGCGCCGGCGCCGTGCACCGCCTCGGCGGCGTCATCGGTAGCGCGCAACGTCGACGGCAGCCGGATGTCCGGCAGGTACCCGGCGTTGCAGCGGGTTTCGTTGATCGCCGCGGCGACCTCCGCGCGCCGCGCCCACAGGACGACGTCGTTGCCCGCGTCGGCGAGGACCTTCGCGAACGTGGTGCCCCAGGATCCTGCGCCTAGGACGGTGATCCGCTCAGGCCGCGCCATCGTCGCCCCGGCTCTTGCGGGCGCTGCTGTAGAAGTCGGCGGGCGGCTGCTCGCCGCGGATCTCGCCGAGCAGCTCCCGCACGCGGGTCATCGCCAGCTGCGTGACCTCGCGCAGCGCCTGCGTGTCGTGCTCCATGCCGCGGTAGGCCGACAGGTCCAGCGGCTCGCCGAAGATGAGCTCCACGGTCTTGCGCGGGAACGGCCGGAACCGCTTCTTGTAGTGGTCGTAGACGTCGCGGGTGCCCCACCGGGCGGCCGGGATCACCGGGATGTCGTGCGCCAGCGCCAACCGCGCCACCCCGACCTTCGGCGTCATCGGCCAGCCGTCCGGGTCCTTGGTGATGGTGCCGTCGGGGTAGATCACGATCGCCTTGCCGCGCTCCAGCGCGTTGTGCGCGTCCTGCAGGCTCTTCTGCGCGTCGGCGGTGCCGCGGTAGACGGGGATCTGGTCGACCCCCACCAGGACGCTCTTGAGCACCGGCACGTTCCAGAGCGTGTTCTTCGCGAGGAACCGCGGCACCCGGCCGGCCCGGTGCACGGTGACGGCGTCGAAGATCGGGTCCAGGTGCGAGACGTGGTTGAACACCAGCAGCGCCGGGCCCTCGGCGGGGATGCGCTCCAGCCCGGTCACCTTGGTGCGGGCCAGCGCGGCGGTCAACGGGTAGAAGACACCGCGGGCGAGGCCGAGCCAGACCTTGCCCATGCCCTGCGCCTTTTCGCTGGTCTGCCTCCGCTGGCGCCGGAGGCTCTTCGGTTCCGCCACGGCATCTCCTTCAACTGGTCGCAAGCGCCCCGACAAGTTACCTGCCGGGCCGGGCCGCCGGACATCCCGCACGGCGGAAGCCGAATGCCGCCGGAGCGGTGCCGGTCCGGGGCCGCGCGACGGCAAGATGGCAGACGTGACCGCAGGTTTGTACCTCATAGTGCCGATCAAGCCGCTGCACCTGGCGAAGTCGCGGCTGCTCGGCGCCGCCGACCGGGGCGCGGCGCACGCCGACCTGGTCACGGCCGTGGCCTTGGACACAGTGACGGCCGCGCGCCGGGCGGCCGGTGTCGCCGGAGTCGTCGTGGTGACCTCCGACCCGACGCTCACCGAGACGTTCGCCGCCGAGGGCGTCGAGGTGCTCCCGGACACCCCGGCGGCCGGGCTGAACGCCGCGTTGCGGCACGGCGACGCCGAGTTGCGGCGGCGCGGGGTCGCGACGCGGGTCGGCGCGCTGCAGGCGGACCTGCCCGCCCTGCGCCCCGCGGAGCTCGCCGCCGCGATCGCCGCCGCCGGTGACGACCGCTCGTTCTGCCCGGACCGGCACGGCACCGGCACCACGCTGCTGCTGGCGGAGCCCGGCGGGCCGCTCGCGCCCCGGTTCGGTCCCGGCTCGGCGGACGCGCACGCCGACTCCGGGGCGAAAACGCTCCTCGGGCAGTGGGACTCGCTGCGCTGCGACGTCGACACGGAGGCCGACCTGGCCGCCGCGGCGGCGCTCGGCCTCGGCCCGCACACGGCCCGCCGGGTGTCGTGACGACGCCCTCCGAGCTGGCGCGAGAGACGCGGCGTTAAACGGCTCGTACGTGAATGTTCATCCACAACCGTGAACATCACACGCACACCTCAGAAGTCGAGGAGAACCGCCCGGATGAGCGACAATGGGAGGGTGAGCACCGACAGCAGCGACCGGATCCCGAAGCCGCCAGCCAAGCGGACCTCCAGCGGCCGGACGCGTCGCGCGCCTCGCGCGGCCGGACGCGCCGGAAACCCGGTCGCTGCCGAAGCGCCGGCGACCGCCGACCTCGCCGCCGCCGACGGTGCCCGGGTGCCCTCCGCCCCGCCCGCGGTGACCCGCGCGGCGGCCACCACCGACCTGCCCGAAGACCGCTACCTCAACCGCGAACTGTCGTGGCTCGACTTCAACGCGCGGGTGCTGGCGATCGCCGAGGACCAGTCGCAGCCGGTGCTGGAGCGCACCAAGTTCCTCGCGATCTTCGCGTCCAACCTGGACGAGTTCTACATGGTCCGGGTCGCCGGACTGAAGCGCCGCGAGGAGACCGGCCTCTCGGTGCGCAGCGCCGACGGGCTCACCCCGCACGAGCAGCTGGTGCGGATCGCCGCCCGCAACCAGGACCTGATGGAGAAGCTGAGCCGCGTCTTCCTCGACGAGCTGCTACCGGAACTGGCGGCGCACGGCGTCCGGATCCTGCGCTGGGCCGAGCTGGAAACCGCCGACCAGGACAGGCTGACCCGCTACTTCGAGGACCACATCTTCCCGGTGCTCACCCCGTTGGCGGTCGACCCGGCGCACCCGTTCCCGTACATCTCGGGGCTGTCGCTGAACCTCGCGGTCACCGTCGCCGACCCGGACGCCGGGCTGCGGCGCTTCGCGCGGGTCAAGGTCCCGGACAACGTGCCGCGGCTGATCCGCGTCGAAACCGACCGGGAGAACGAGCACGCCACCTTCCTGCCGCTGGAGGAACTCATCGCCGCGCACCTCGGGAAGCTGTTCCCCGGGATGCGGGTCGCCGAGCACCACATCTTCCGCGTCACCCGCAACGCCGACCTGGAGGTCGAGGAGGACCGCGACGAAGACCTCCTGCAGGCCATGGAGCGGGAACTCGCGCGCCGCCGCTTCGGGCCGCCGGTGCGGCTGGAAGTGACCGACACGATGAGCGAGAACATGCTCGAACTCCTGCTGCGCGAGCTGGAGGTCGACCAGCACGACGTGGTGGAGGTCAAGGGACTCCTGGACCTGTCCTGCCTGTTCCAGCTGGACCGGTTGCAGCGCCCGGACCTCAAGGAGTCGCCGTTCGTGCCCGCGACGCACCCGGCGTTCGCCGAAGGCCAGACGCCGAAGAGCATCTTCTCCACGCTGCGCGACGGCGACGTGCTGGTGCACCACCCCTACGACTCGTTCTCCACATCGGTGCAGCGGTTCATCGAGCAGGCCGCGGCGGATCCGCACGTGCTGGCCATCAAGCAGACGCTGTACCGGACCTCCGGTGACTCCCCCATCGTCAACGCGCTCATCGACGCCGCCGAGGCGGGCAAGCAGGTGGTGGCGCTGGTGGAGCTGAAGGCGCGGTTCGACGAGCAGGCCAACATCCAGTGGGCGCGGACCCTGGAGCGCGCCGGCGTGCACGTCGTCTACGGCCTGGTGGGGTTGAAGACGCACTGCAAGACGGCGCTCGTGGTGCGCCAGGAGGGTTCCACGATCCGCCGCTACTGCCACCTGGGCACCGGCAACTACAACCCGAAGACCGCGCGGATCTACGAGGATCTGGGCCTGCTGACCGCCTCGCCGGAGATCGGCGCGGACCTCACCGACCTGTTCAACGTGCTCACCGGCTACGCCCGGCACGGCGAGTACCGCCGGATCCTGGTGTCGCCGCAGGGCATCCGCAACGGCATCGTGGAGCGCGTCGAGGACGAGATCGAGCGGGCCCGGCAGGGTTTGCCGTGCGGCATCAGGATGAAGGTGAACTCGCTGGTCGACGAGCAGATCATCGACACCCTCTACCGGGCTTCGCTGGCCGGTGTGCCGGTGCGCGTGGTGGTGCGCGGGATCTGCTCGCTGAAGGCCGGTGTCGAGGGGCTCAGCGAGAACATCGAGGTGCGCTCGATCCTGGGCCGCTTCCTGGAGCATTCCCGGGTGTTCCACTTCATCGGCATCGACGAGCACTGGCTCGGCAGCGCTGACATGATGCACCGGAACCTGGACCGGCGGATCGAAACCCAGGTCCGGGTGACCGACGTGAAGCTCACCCGCCAGCTCGACGCGATGCTGGATTCGGCGCTGCACCCGGCGACCCGCTGCTGGGTGCTCAACGCGAAGGGCGACTGGGAGGCGTCGCCGCGCAGCGGGGAGCAGGTCCGCGATCACCAGGTGGAAATGCTGCGCATGCACGGTGCGAAGGTGTCCTGAGGAAGATGAGCACGACCGAGAACCAGCCGGTGCCCGGCGGAATCGACGAAGAAGCGTCCGCACCGGTCCGGGCGGCCGGCGCCGTGCTGTGGCGCGCGGGCGCCGGCGGTACCGAGGTGGCGCTGGTGCACCGGCCCCGCTACGACGACTGGTCGCTGCCGAAGGGCAAGCTCGACCCGGGCGAGCTGCCCGCGCACGCGGCGGTCCGCGAGGTGGCCGAGGAGACCGGGTTTCCCTGCGTGCTGTCGCGATTCCTGACCCGGGTGGACTACTCGGTGCCGGTGGCCGGCGGCGGCCGGGCGCCGAAGGTCGTCGACTACTTCACGGCCCGGGCCGGCGACGGGGCGTTCGCGCCGAACGACGAAGTGGACGAGCTGCGCTGGCTGCCCACCGGCCGGGCTCGGGAGCTGCTGAGCTATCCGCACGACGCCGGGGTGCTCGACGCATTCGAGGAGTCGCCCGCCGAATCCGCGACCGTGTTGCTGGTGCGGCACGCGAAAGCAGGCAAAAGGTCCGAATGGACCGGAGACGACAACCTGCGCCCGCTCACCGAAGCCGGACAGCGGCAGCGCGACGCATTGCATTCGCTGTTGTCGTTGTTCGGTCCCGCCCGCATCTATTCCGCGCCGCGACTGCGCTGCGAACAAACGGTGGCGCCGATCGCGGCGGACCTCGGAATCGGGATTGCGACCGAGCCGCTCTTTTCCGAAGAGGGCTATCTCGGCGATCCGGACGCGGCCGCCGACGTGCTCCGCAGGGTGGCCGGTGGCCCCGGCACGGCGGTGGTGTGCAGCCAGGGCGGCGTGATCCCGGACCTGGTGGCGCGGCTGGCCGATTCCGCCGACCTGTCGCTCGGCGAGGTGGCCAGCCGGAAGGGCAGCGTCTGGACGCTGACGTTCGCCCGGGACCGGTCTTCCGGGAACGGCTGCGCCCCGGCGCTGCGACTGGCCGCGGCCGACTACCTCGCAGACCCGCTGGCCTGAGAGCTCGTATTGCTCCTCTTGCGTGGCGGCGGCCAGTGGCGGCGGCCAGTGGCGGCCCCCTGCTGGAGTTACAGACGCCGTCTGGACTCCGGGATCCCCGAACCAATACGCGGCTTCGGGGACTGGCCTCGCCCAGCAGCCCAGAAGGGCGGGCACAGCCTGAGAACCCGCAGCGGTGCAAGCTGCGTAGGTGAGCTAAGCGGCTGCGCCGCTTCAAGAGCAAAACCAGGCTGTGCAGGAGACGGATGCGTCGGCGAATTCGGTGCCGGCGAATGATCCGCCGACGCCCCGGCTCCCATTGACGACCGCGACCGCACCAGCACCGAACCGGCCGGGCCGGTGGTGTGCTGCGCGGGCGCTGTCCGGCGCTGATCGCGCCGTGTGGACGTTGCGCGCCGTCCACGGGTGGAATCTGTGCGACCGCCGGCGCCCCGGCGGTCACGGCCTTCTCAAGCGGTTTTCCGGGCATCGCCTGACGTCGGGGCGATGACCGGACGACCGGGGAACGCCGTGAGCGGGCGGCTGGTGACCCCTTGCCGGGTCATCTCGCCGCCCGCTCGGTCCACTGGTGCTCGCTGCAGCAGCGAGCAGTCACTTCTTCGTGGACTTGCGCGTCGTCGTCGCCTTCTTGGTCGCCGGACGGGTCGTCTTGGCCGTCGACTTCGTGGCGGCCTTGGCCGTCGTCGCCCGCTTCGCGGTGGACTTGGCCGGGGTCGCCTTGGCGGTGGACTTCGCCGGGGCCGCCTTGGCCGGGGCCGCCTTGGCGGTGGTCGCCTTGGTGGCGGTCCGCTTCGGGGCGGCCTTGGTGGCGGTCGCCTTCGCCGTGGTGGCGCGGGTCGCGGTCTTCGTCGCGGCGGCACGCGTGGTGGTGGTGGCGGCCTTGGCGCGAGTACCGGCGGGGGCCTTGGCGGCGCCCGCGGTCTTCGTGGTGGCACCACGGGTGGTGGCCGCCTTGGCCGTGGTGGCGCGCGGCAGTTTCCGCTGTCCGCCCACGACTTCCTTGAACTGGGTGCCGGCGCGGAAGGCGGGGACGTTGGTCTTCTTGACCTTCACGCTCTCACCGGTGCGCGGGTTGCGAGCGGTGCGTGCGGCGCGGGCCCGCTTCTCGAAAACGCCGAAGCCGGTGATGTTGACCTTTTCGCCCTTGTTGACGTTGCGAACGATGATGTCCACAACGCTTTCCACAGCCTGGCTGGCGGTCTTCTTGTCTCCGAGGCGTTCTGCCAGAGCCTCGATGAGTTGGGCCTTGTTCACTTCAGTCCCTCCCAGGACACAACAACGGCCCCGTTGGGCCGACTCAATGTCAACGGTAAAGCCCCGGACAAACAAATGCCATTCGCCACGCCTCATTTTTTCGTTGGGGCGTGGGCATTCGCGTCCGGGCAACGGGGTCCGCAGAGCTCCTGGAGCAACTGTTCAGTTGTCCCCCGGCGGGCGAGTTTTTCCCTTCACAACAGGAAAAACTCGCCCCCGAAAGGCACTTCGATCAGCCCTGGTGGGCGGGCAGGGTCGCCGGTTTGAAGCTCGGCCGGGCCTGCTCAAAAGTGTCGATCGTCTCGGCGTGCCGGAGGGTCAGACCGATGTCGTCGAGCCCTTCCAGCAGCCGCCAGCGCGTGTAGTCGTCGATGCTGAAGGGCACCGTGAGGTCCTTGGCTTGCACCGTCCGCTGCTCCAGATCCACCGTCACGGCGGTACCCGGCTCGTTCTCCAGCAGCTTCCACAGCAACTCCACATCGGACTGCTCGCACTGGGCCGCCAGCAGCCCCTGCTTGCCCGAGTTGCCGCGGAAGATGTCCGCGAAACGGCTGGAGATGACCACCCTGAAGCCGTAGTCCTTCAACGCCCACACGGCGTGCTCGCGCGACGACCCGGTGCCGAAGTCGGGCCCGGCGACCAGCACGCTGCCGGCGCGGAAGGGCTCCTGGTTGAGGATGAAGTCCTCGTCCCCGCGCCAGGCGGCGAACAGGGCGTCCTCGAACCCGGTCCGGGAAACCCGCTTGAGGTAGACGGCCGGGATGATCTGGTCGGTGTCCACGTTGGACCGGCGCAGCGGGACGCCGACCCCGGTGTGCGTCTTGAACGGTTCCATCGTCACTGCTCCTGGTGGGATGTGGTTCAGGTCTTGTCTTTGAAGCGGCGGAGCCGCTTGGCCCACGCACGCACGGTGACCACCCGCGGGTTCTCAGACTGTGCCCACCCCGCCGGGGTTCTCTGGGAGAACCTGCCCCGACGCTGTGTTTTGGACATGCACGAGTCGGGGATCCCGGACCGGGAAGGCGTCTGAGGTTCCGCTGCGGGACCACCTGCGCAGGCCGAGTTCAACGTCGGCGTTCAGCTCAGGTCTTCGGGGGAGGACAGGGTTCCGCGCACGGCGGTGGCGGCGGCGACCAGCGGGGAGACCAGGTGCGTGCGGCCGCCCTTGCCTTGCCTGCCCTCGAAGTTGCGGTTGGAGGTCGACGCGCTGCGCTCGCCCGGCGTCAGCTGGTCCGGGTTCATGCCCAGGCACATCGAACAACCGGCCGAACGCCATTCCGCCCCGGCCGCGGTGAAAACCTCGTGCAGCCCCTCGGACTCCGCCTGCTTGCGGACCTTCATCGAGCCGGGCACCACGAGCATCCGCACGTCCGCGGCCACCTTGCGGCCCTTGAGGACCTCGGCGGCGGCGCGCAGGTCCTCGATCCGACCGTTGGTGCACGAACCGAGGAAGACGGTGTCCACGGAGACCTCTCGCAGCGGCGTCCCGGGCGTCAAGCCCATGTACGCCAAGGCCTTCTCGGCGGCGAACCGGGCGCCCTCGTCGGCGATCTCCGCCGGGTCCGGCACCCGCTCGCCCAGCGGCAGGCCCTGCCCCGGGTTGGTGCCCCAGGTGACGAACGGGGTCAGTTCGTCGGCGTTCAGCGTGACTTCTGCGTCGAATGTGGCGTCGTCGTCGGTGCGCAGCGTCCGCCAGTACTCGACGGCGGTGTCCCAGTCCGCGCCCTCGGGGGCGTGCGGCCGCCCCTTCAGGTAGGCGAAAGTCGTTTCGTCGGGCGCGATCATGCCGGCCCGCGCGCCCGCCTCGATCGACATGTTGCAGACCGTCATGCGGGCTTCCATGGACAGCTTGCGGATCGCCTCGCCGCGGTACTCCAGGACGTAGCCCTGGCCGCCGCCGGTGCCGATCTTCGCGATGACGGCGAGGATCACGTCCTTGCTGGTGACTCCCGGCCGCAGCGTGCCCTCGACGTTGATGGCCATGGTCTTGAACGGCTTCAGCGGCAGGGTCTGGGTGGCCAGCACGTGCTCGACCTCGGAAGTGCCGATGCCGAACGCCAAAGCGCCGAACGCACCGTGCGTCGAGGTGTGGCTGTCGCCGCAGACCACGGTCGTGCCGGGCTGCGTCAGCCCGAGCTGTGGCCCGACGACGTGCACGATGCCCTGCTCGGCATCGCCCATCGGGTGCAGCCGGATGCCGAATTCCTCGCAGTTCTTCCGCAAGGTGTCGACCTGGGTGCGCGACACCGGGTCGGCGATCGGGAGGTCGATGCCGGTGGTGGGCACGTTGTGGTCTTCGGTGGCCAGCGTCAGGTCGGGCCGCCGGACGGGCCGCCCGGCCAGCCGGAGCCCTTCGAATGCCTGCGGACTGGTGACCTCGTGCACCAGGTGGAGATCGATGTAGAGCAGGTCTGGCTCGTGCCCTTCACCACGGCGCACGATGTGCGCTTCCCAAACCTTCTCCGCGAGCGTTTTTCCCATCGCTGCTCCCAGTCGAGCCTGCCGAGACCCGGATCGGGTCTCTCCCACAGAGTGGACTTCCCAGATGCCGGGAAGTTAGTATCGGTACGTGGGACAGCATAGCGGCATCGGAGTACTGGACAAGGCAGTGGCCGTCCTCCAGGCGGTAGCGGCCGAACCTTGCGGCCTGGCCGAACTGTGCAGCCGCACGGGGCTGCCAAGGGCAACGGCGCACCGCCTGGCGGTGGGACTGGAGGTCCACCGCCTCCTGCGGAGGGGCTCGGACGGTCGCTGGCGCCCGGGTGCGGCGCTGGCGGAACTGGCGGGCGGAGCGGTGGATCCGCTCCTGGAGGCGGCGGCGACGGTCCTACCGAAGCTTAGGGACGTCACGGGCGAAAGCGTCCAGCTCTACAGGAGGGACGGAATGCAACGCCTGTGCATAGCGACGGCGGAACCGCCGAGCGGCTTGCGGGACACGGTCCCGGTGGGAACGGCGCTGTCGATGACGGCGGGCTCGGGGGCGAAGGTCCTCGCGGCCTGGTCCGACCCGGCGACCCAACGCGCGGTCCTGGCGGAAGCGGTCTACGGGGAACGAACGCTGATGGAGGTCCGGAGAAGGGGCTGGGCCCAGAGCGTCGCGGAGCGGGAGTCGGGGGTGGCGAGCGTCTCGGCGCCGGTCCGGGACACCCAGGGCAACGTCGTGGCGGCCATATCGGTTTCGGGCCCGATCGACCGGATGGGAAGGCGCCCGGGGGCCCGCTGGGCGGCGGACCTGCTGGCGGCGGCGGACGCCCTCCAAAACCGCCTGTGAACCGGTGCGATGCGGGCCAACGGCCCGCATCGCCAAAACCCACGCGCCCCACCAACCGAGAGGCGCGACATCCACCGGCCCCAAACGAAGAACGCCGAAGGCATCCGCCCCCGGCACAAGCAAAGGTGCCCGCGCAGCACGAGTTCCCACCACTGCCGACCCGAAGCAGAACCAACAACGCCCAGCGATCGCGCGGAAGCCACAGCCCCAACTCGGCCACGATCACACCGGCAGAGGACGGCAAACCGACCCAAGCGAACCGCAGAACGGACCAACCCAAACCCCAAAGCGAGCAGGCCAACTCGCGAACCCCAAGCAAAGCACAGAGCCGCCCAACCCCAAACGCCCAAGCGAAGCGCAGGGCGAACCCCCAACCCCCAAGCGAAGCGCAGGCCCAACTCCGAAGGCCCAAGCGAAGCGCAGGGCCGCCCAACCCCAAACGCCCAAGCGAAGCGCAGGGCCGCCCAAGCGAAGCGCAGGGCAACCCAACTCCGAAGGCCCGGATAGGGGCAACCCAGCTCCAAAGGCCGAGATGAGGCTGTGTCTTCTGGCTGGTCGGCAACCCAGGCCGGGTACGCCCCCGAAAAGCGATGGAGCCCACAAAAAGCAACCCCCGCACCGTGGGGGGCATGGGGGGCTCGGCCCCCCAATCAAAAAACGAAAAGGGCCCCGTCTACGCGAAGCGTAGACAGGGCCCTCCCACCCTTGTAGTCCCGACGGGATTTGAACCCGCGCTACCGCCTTGAGAGGGCGGCGTCCTAGGCCGCTAGACGACGGGACCTTGGAACGAGAAGAACTTTACAGCACCCCGGAATCACCTCGAACACCCACCCCCGGCAAGCGGGGTCCAACGCCCCGGAGGCGTCGCTTCCGGGGCGTTGACGAGCTACTTCTGCGAGTCGGCGAGCAGCCGGAGGGCGAGTTCCTTGAGCTCCGGGCTCGCGGTGGCGGCGTTGCCGGAATCGAACGGCGGGTGCGGGTCGTACTCGACGGCGAGCTGGATGCCGCGGGCGATCTCGTCGCCGGCGAGGCGGGCGGCCAGGAAGAGCGCCATGTCGATGCCCGCCGAGACGCCTGCGGCGGTGATGACCTTGCCGACCTGGACGTACCGCTCCGGCGCGTACTTCACGCCGAACGTGCTCTCCAGGTAGCTCGCCGAGGCCCAGTACGTGGTCGCGCGGTCGCGGAGCAGACCGGCCGCGCCGAGGATCAGCGAGCCGGTGCAGACCGATGTGGTCCACGTCGTGCGCCGGTCCACGCGGCGGATCCAGTCGATCAGAGCCGGGTTCTCCATCGCGGCGACCGTGCCGCGCTCACCGGCGCCCGGGACGAGCAGCACGTCCAGCCGGTCGACCTCCGCGATCGACCGCTCGGCCACCACCGAGATCTGGCGCGTGTCGGTGCGAACCGGGCCGCGGCGCTCGGCGATCATCGTCACGGTCGCGCCGGGCAGCCGGGACAGCAGCTCGGCCGGACCGGTGGGGTCCAGCAGGCTGAAGCCGTCGTAGAGCAGGATTCCGATCCGCGGGCCACTGCCTTCCGCGACGGCGGTGCCGGCCGGGATGCCGAACGCGGCTACGGCAGCCATGCCGGCGAGCACTGTCCGGCGGGTCGTTGGTTGACTCCTCATGCCCGGGGAGTCTTAGCGGTTTCCGGGTCGAGCGGACGCGGCATGTCCGCCATCCTGCGAATCTTGTCCCCGCTGACCCCGTAGTGGTCGAGGAAGGCCTGGCGCAGCGTCGTCGCCGACCGGAACCCGCACCGGCGCGCGACAGCGGCCAGCGACAGCTCACTGGCGCGCACCAAGTGCGCGGCGGCCTCGGTCCGCGCTACCCGCACCGCGCGTGCCGGAGTGGTGCCCAGGTGCGTGGCGAAAAGCCGGTTGAGGTGCCTGCTGGTAACTCCGGCGCGCGCGGCCAGAGCGGAAGGGCTCAGATCGTCGGCGAGGTTGGCGGTGATGTGCGCGAGCAGGTCCCGAACCAGCCGGTTGCTGGGCGGCGGAGCGGCCAGGAAGGTGCTGATCTGCGCCTGATCGGCCGGACGGTGCAGGTAGGTGACGAGTTCGCGGGCGACTTCACGAGCCAGGGTCGGGCCGTGGTCGTCCTCGATCAGAGCGAGCGTGAGGTCCAGTGCGCTGGTGACTCCGGCGGACGTGTAGACGTTGCCGTCCCGGATGTACAGCGGAGCGGGATCCACGGTCACGGAAGGGAACTCGGCGGCGAGGGATGCCCCGTACCCCCAGTGAGTGGTGACCCGCCGATCGTCGAGCAACCCGGCGGCGGCCAGCACGAAGGTGCCGGTGCAAACGGAAGCGATCCGCCGGCTCCGCTGAGCCAACCGCCGAACCTGCCCCAGCAGTCGCTGATCGGTGGCGGCAGCCCGAGTCCCGGCCCCACCAACAACGAGCAAGGTGTCGACCTCCCCGGTCAAGGAGGCCAAGCGCCGAGCGCCCCCAACGACGACCCCGGAAGAACTACGTGCCCCGGCCCCGGAAACGGTGGCCAACTCGACGACGTAAGGAGGAGAGGCCCCATGAGAGTTGGCAACCTCCAAAGCCCCGAAAGGACAAGCGACATCAAGGATCTGAGCCCCGTCATAAGCAACAACGACAAAGCGACGCCCAAGCCCCCCACCAAGACCCACAAGAAAAAGCTACCGCCCCAAAAAAGAAGAACCCACCCCAAACCCCAAGAAACCAACAACCACCCAAACAAAGCCCAAGCAACCAACCCAACAAAGCAAACCCCAAGCAAGCCAAGCGAAGCGCAGGCCCACCCCACCAGCCCAAGCGAAGCGCAGGGCGAACCCCCCAAGCGAAGCGCAGGGCCGCCCAAGCGAAGCGCAGGGCAACCCAACTCCGAAGGCCCGGATAGGGGCAACCCAGCTCCAAAGGCCCAGATGAGGCTGTGTCTTCTGGCTGGTCGGCAACCCAGGCCGGGTACGCCCCCGAAAAGCGATGGAGCCCACAAAAAGCAACCCCCGCACCGTGGGGGGCATGGGGGGCTCGGCCCCCCAATCAAAAAACGAAAAGGGCCCCGTCTACGCGAAGCGTAGACAGAGCCCTCCCACCCTTGTAGTCCCGACGGGATTTGAACCCGCGCTACCGCCTTGAGAGGGCGGCGTCCTAGGCCGCTAGACGACGGGACCGCGTTGTTGAGTGGTCACGAGGTGACCAGCTCGCTGGGGTACCAGGACTCGAACCTAGACTAACTGAACCAGAATCAGTCGTGCTGCCAATTACACCATACCCCATGGTGTCGGATGGCCAGCTCGGTTTTCCGATCTCCTCTGGGAGAAGTTCGGGCTCCGGGCCGCTGCCCTCCGTGTTGATAAGAATATTAGACCATCCCTTCAGCGGCCCGGAAATCGCCCCCCTCTTTTGGGGATCGTCGCAGGTGGCAGCGGCTGCACCGGCCCGGCGGCAGGGTCAGCGGCCGACCAGCTCGGCGGTCCGGCGCGGTGGTTGCGCGGGGGCTGGGACGGCAGGCAGGTCGGCGATGAGGAGTTCGGGCAGCTGGTCGAGGCCCGCGATGGTCGGCACGTTCGCGGCCGGGTCCTGGTTGCCGCCGCGGTTGAGCCAGATGCCGTGCAGGCCGGCGCGGGCGGCGCCGAGGGCGTCGATGTCGAGCTTGTCCCCTACGTGGGCGACTTCTTCGGGGCGCAGGCCGAGCGCGTCGCAGGCGGTGCGGAAGATGCGCGGGTCCGGTTTGGCGACGCCGATCTCGGCGGAGATGATCAGTTCGTCGAAGACGTCGGCGAGACCGACGGCGGCGATCTTCTTGCGCTGGTAGACGCTGGGCGCGTTGGTGATCACGGCGAGCCGGAGACCGCTGGCGCGGAGCCAGTCGAGGCACGGCCAGGCGTCGTCGTAGAGGGCCCAGGCGCGCTGCATGGCGGCCATTCGCAGGGTTTCGCGGCGCGCCGCTTCGGCGGTGTCGAGTTTCTCGCCGAAGGCCGCGAAGAACGCTTGGGTGCGTTCGACGCACATCGCGTCGAAGTCGACCTCGTTGGTGACGTACCGCGCGTAGTGCTGGTCCGTGGTGCGCTGCCACACCGGCCAGGCACGGTCGCTGCCGACGAGCTCCCGCAGGCTGTGCCGCGCCGCTCGTCCGCTGTCGAGCAGGGTGTCGTCGAAATCGAGGCAGACCGCCTTGATCTGTCCGAGTTCGTGGGTGGTCGGTGCTTCAGGCGCGGATGTCACCCCGAGAGGCTAGGCGCTCACCCGCTGCGTCCGACTCGGCCAACACGGTGATCCTGTTGGCCTGTTTCGGTTGAGTCCGGTTGGCGGCGGCGGCCGTGAGCGCGAGGTGTGTTCTCGCACTCACGACCGACCGCTCAGAGGCCGGCAGGCCGGCTTGTTGCCGTTGAAGCGGCGCAGCCGCTTGGCCCGCCCTCGCTACCCGCACTGCCACGCGAACGAGCCTGGAAACCGCTTCTCAGCCGAGGGCCTTGCGCAGGCGTTCGAGGGAGATGTCGCGGCCGAGGAGTTCCATCGACTCGTACAGCGGCGGCGACACCGTGCGGCCGGTGATCGCCACGCGGACCGGCGCGAAGGCCTTGCGGGGCTTGATGCCGAGGCCGTCGACGACGGAGTCCTTCAGCGCCTGCTCGATGGCCGCCGTGGTCCATTCGGGCAGCGCGTCGAGGGCGTTGATGGCGGCTTCCAGGACCGGCTTGGCGTCTTCGCCGAGGGCCTTCTCCGCGGAGGCGGGTTCGGGCGCGAAGTCGTCGCCGGCGAACAGGAAGGCCATCATGCCGACGGCGTCGGAGAGCACGATCAGCCGCTCCTGCACCAGCGGCGCGGCGGCGCGCACGGTGGCGAGCTGCGGCTCGGTCGGCTCGGCCGGGAGCACGCCGCCCTGGACGAGGTAGGGCACCACGCGGTCGACGAATTCGTCGGGCGCGAGGGCGCGCAGGTGCGCGGAGTTGATCGCGTCGGCCTTCTTCTGGTCGAAGCGCGCCGGGTTGGCGCTGACGCGACCGATCTCGAAGGCGTCCACCATCTCGTCGAGGCTGAACACGTCGCGGTCGTCGGAGATGGACCAGCCGAGCAGCGCGAGGTAGTTCAGCAGGCCTTCCGGCAGGAAACCCCGGTCGCGGTGGTGGAACAGGTTGGACTGCGGGTCGCGCTTGGAGAGCTTCTTGTTGCCTTCGCCCATGACGAACGGCAGGTGGCCGAACTCGGGGGTGAAGTCGGTGACCCCGATGCGCTGCAGCGCCTCGTAGAGCGCGATCTGGCGGGGCGTGGAGGACAGCAGGTCTTCGCCGCGCAGCACGTGGGTGATGCGCATCAGCGCGTCGTCGACCGGGTTGGTGAGGGTGTAGAGCGGGTCGCCGTTGCCGCGCACCAGCACGGGGTCCGGGACGCTGCCCGCGGGGAAGGTGATCTCGCCGCGCACCAGGTCGGTGAAGGCGATGTCGCGGTCGGGCATCCGCAGGCGCAGCACGGGCTTGCGGCCCTCGGCGCGGTGGCCGGCGATCTGCTCGTCGGTGAGGTCCCGGTCGAAGTTGTCGTAGCCCAGCTTGGGGTCGCGCCCCTTGGCCTTGTGGCGGGCTTCGACCTCTTCCGGGCTGGAGTAGGACTCGTAGAGCTCGCCGGCGGCCAGCAGTCGCTGGGCGACGTCGGCGTAGATGTCGCGGCGCTCGCTCTGCCGGTAGGGGCCGTAGGGGCCGCCGACCTCGGGGCCTTCGTCCCAGTCGAGGCCCAACCAGCGCAGCGCGTCGAGGATCGCCTGGTAGGACTCCTCGGAGTCCCGGCTGGCGTCGGTGTCCTCGATGCGGAACACCAGGGTGCCCTTGTTGTGCCGGGCGAACGCCCAGTTGTAGAGGGCGGTGCGGATGAGGCCGACGTGCGGTGTCCCGGTCGGCGAGGGGCAGAACCGGGCGCGAACGGTCCTGGCATCGGCTTGTGCTGCGGCTTCTGGCGTGCTCATAACACATCCAGCGTAGTCACTCGCCGTCGCCGGTTGACGGGCGCATCCGGGGAGGGCATCCTGAGCTTATTCAACACCCGTTGAAATACTGGAGGGGATCGCAATGGAGCGGACCACCTGCTGCGTGATCGGCGGCGGACCGGCGGGCATGGTGCTGGGGCTGCTGCTCGCCAGGGCCGGCGTCGAGGTGACCGTGCTGGAGAAGCACGGCGACTTCCTGCGGGACTTCCGGGGCGACACGGTGCACCCCACCACGCTGCAGCTCCTCGACGACCTGGGGCTGGCCGAGCGGTTCGCCGAACTCCCGCAGCGCCGCCTGAGCCAGGTGCGGCTGCCGATCGGCCCGGCGGGCGAGCTGTTCACCATCGGCGACTTCAAGGCGCTCAAGGTGAAGTACAACTACATCGCGATAGTCCCGCAGTGGGACTTCCTGGACATGCTGGCCGACGCGGGCAAGCAGGAGCCGACGTTCACCCTGCGGATGAACACCGAGGCGACGGAGCTGATCCGGGAAGGCGGCCGCGTCAACGGGGTGCGCTACCGCACCGCCGACGGCGAGACCGGCGAGCTGCGCGCCACCATCACGGTGGCCTGCGACGGCCGGAAGTCGTTCGTGCGCGAGATGCCCGAGCTCGGGCTGCAGGACTTCCCGACCCCGATGGACGTCCGGTGGTTCCGGGTCCCGCGGCAGGCCGGCGATCCGGCGGGCGGCATCGGCCTGATCCGGGAACGCACCTTCACCGTCATGTTCGACCGCGGCGACTACTTCCAGGTCGCGTCGATCATCGGCAAGGGCACCGACGCGGAGGGCCGCAACCGGCCCGTCGAGGAGTTCGGCGAACGCCTGACCCGCTTCTTCCCGTGGCTGGCCGGGCGGGACCTGGTGCGCAGCTGGGACGACGTCAAGGTGCTGCACGTGACCCTGGACCGGTTGCGCAAGTGGCACGTGCCGGGCCTGCTGTGCATCGGCGACGCGGCGCACGCGATGTCACCGGTCGGCGGCATCGGCATCAACCTGGCGGTGCAGGACGCCGTCGCCGCGGCCCGCCACCTGGCCGGGCCGCTGCGCGACGGTCGTCTGGAGCGCAGGCACGTCGCGGCGGTGCAGCGGCGGCGCTGGCCGACGACGGTGCTGATCCAGCGGCTGCAGCGGCTGATCCACGAGAACGTGATCGCCCCTGCACTGCGCGGGGAAATCGACTTCGGCCACACCGCGCGCCTGCCGCTGCCCCTGCGGGCGGTCTCGAACGTCCCGTGGCTGCGCAGGATCCCGGCGTACGTCCTCGCCTACGGCGCGGTCCGCGAGCGCCCGCCCAAGGCGGCCCTCCGCTGAAGACCGAGCCGCGGACCCCCGCCCCCGCAATTTCCATTGAAATCGAACCTTCGATTTCAAGGGAAATTGCGGATCCTGGGGGTCCGGCGTCAGCCCTGCTGGACCGGGTTGGTCAGGGTGCCCAGGCCGTCGATGGAGACCGAGACCTTCTGGCCCGCCTGCATCGGGCCCACGCCCGCCGGGGTTCCGGTGAGGATCACGTCTCCCGGCAGCAGCGTCATCACCCGCGAGATCCACGACACGAGCGCCGCGATGTCGTGGATCTGCAGCGACGTCCGCGAGTTCTGCTTGAGCTCGCCGTCCAGTTCGGTGCGGATCGCCAGGTCCGCCGGGCTCACCGAGGTGTCGATCCACGGGCCCAGCGGGCAGAACGTGTCGTAGCCCTTGGCCCGCGTCCACTGCCCGTCGGCCTGCTGCTGGTCGCGCGCGGTCACGTCGTTGGCGATCGTGTAGCCCAGCAGTACTTCGGTGCCCCGCGCCTCCGGCACGTCCTTGCACGGCTGCCCGACGACGGCGGCGAGTTCGCCCTCGAAGTCCACCCGCTCGGAGTTCGGCGGCAGCTTGATGGCGGCGTTGGGGCCGATCACCGTGGTCGACGGCTTCATGAAGATCACCGGGTTCTCCGGCGGTTCCGAGCCCATCTCGCGGGCGTGCTCGGCGTAGTTCTTGCCCACGCAGATGACCTTGGTGGGCAGGATCGGGGCCAGCAGCCGGACATCGGCCATCGGCCACTTGCGACCGGTGAACGTCGGGTCGCCGAACGGGTGCTGGTCGATCTCGACCGCGAGCACCTTCTCCTGCGGTGCGGCCGGATCCGGCTCCAGTGCGACGAAGGACACCCCGTCGGAGTGGGCGACACGTGCCAAGCGCAAGACGAACCTCCGGAATCGAAAGTGGACTGGGGTGGATGGCACCCATGACCAACATACTTGGACACGCACGCCCTGACCTGCCGCGGTCCGTCCTCGTCGGATCGCAGTTTCAATTGAAACTGCGATCCGACGAGGACGGCCGGACCTATCTCGCCGCTTCCCGGCTCAGCGGGCGCTGATCGCGTTGCGCCGCAGGGCCTTGTACACCAGCGCGTCGCAGAGCGCGAGCCAGCTCGCCTCGACGATGTTGCCGTGCACGCCCACCGTGGTCCACTCCTCCTCGCCGTCGCGGGATTCCACGAGCACGCGGGTGACCGCGTCGGTGCCTGGCGCGTCGATGAGGATGCGCACCTTGTAGTCGGCCAGCTCAACGGATTCCAGCCAGGGCAGGTGCGGGACCAGTGCCTTGCGCAGCGCCGCGTCGAGAGCGTTGACGGGCCCGTTCCCTTCGGCGGTGGCGATCACGCGCTCCCCCGCGACGTGCACCTTGACCGTCGCTTCGGAAACCATCTCGCCGTCCGATCGGTGGTCGAGCACGACGCGATAGGACTCCAGCTCGAACGGCGCCTCGACCGGATCGCCATCGGCCACGGCGGCCATTTCGCCGCGCAGCAGCAGTTCCAGCGACGCGTCGGCCGCTTCGAAGGACCAGCCGCGCGCTTCCAGTTCCTTCACCCGGCGCACCGCGCCGGTGACGGCGGCCGGCGACTCCGCGAGGTCGAGGCCGAGCTCGGCGCCCTTGAGCTCCAGGCTGGCGCGCCCGGCCATCTCGGTGACCAGCACCCGCATCCCGTTGCCCACCAGCGCCGGATCGATGTGGTTGTACAGCTCGGGGTCCACTTTGATCGCGCTCGCGTGCAGCCCCGCCTTGTGCGCGAAGGTCGACTGGCCGACGTAGGCCTGGTGCGTGTCCGGCGCGAGGTTGGCGATCTCGGCCAGCGCGTGCGAAACCCTGGTCAGCTCGCGCAGCTTTCCCGCCGGCAACACCGGCATCTCCAGTTTCGCGGCGAGATTGCCGATCACGGCGAACAGATCCGCGTTGCCCGCCCGCTCCCCGTAGCCGTTGGCGGTGCACTGCACGTGGGTCGCGCCGGCCTGCACGGCGGCGACGCTGTTGGCCACCGCGCAGCCGGTGTCGTCCTGGCAGTGGATGCCGACGCGGAATCCCGTGCGCGACACGACTTCGCGGACGGTCTCGGCCAGTTGCAGCGGCAGCTGCCCGCCGTTGGTGTCGCACAGCACGACGACGTCGGCGCCCGCGCCGGCGGCGGCGTCCAGCACGCGCAGCGAGGTGTCCGGATCGAAGGCGTAGCCGTCGAAGAAGTGCTCGGCGTCGAGGAACACCCGGCGCCCCTCCCCCACCAGGTAGCGCACCGTGTCGGCGACCATCGCGCAGTTCTCCGCCACATCGGTGCGCAGCGCCCGCTCGATGTGCCGTCGGTCCGATTTGGCCACCAGGGTCACCACCGGGGCGCGCGACTCCAGCAGCGCCCGCACCTGCGGATCTTCGTCCACTTTGGTCCCGGCTCGCCGGGTGGAGCCGAAGGCGACGAGGGCGGCGTGCCGGAGTTCGAGTTCGCCTTCGGCGGCGCGGTGGAAGAACTCCGTGTCCTTGGGCAGCGCGCCGGGCCAGCCGCCTTCGATGAAGCCGACGCCCAGCGAATCCAGCAGCCGCGCGACGGCGAGCTTGTCGGTGACGGAGTAGGAAATGCCCTCGCGCTGCGCGCCGTCCCGCAGGGTCGTGTCGTAGACGTGGAAGTCGTCGCCCAGCGGCGTTCCGGCCGGGTTGGTGCGGGTCACTGGATTTCTCCCGTCGGCGTCGGAGATGGGGTGGAGCGGCAGCGCAGGCAACAAAAAAGACCCCCCGCAGAATGCGAGAGGTCAGCGCGCCGGGGTGCGGAGTCGTCTACCCGGCGCGCTTGCCAATAATGATCACACTGCGGAAAGCCACGCACCCATGCTGCCACAACCCGGCACCGGACCACCAGGTGACCGCGCCTTCCCACCATCCGGAAGGGAATCGGCCTACTGCCCGGATTCGGCGCGGCGCTTGATCGCCGCCAGCCGCCGGTCCCACCGGGCGGCGCGGGACGCCAGCCAGCGCGCCGTCGCCGCCAGCGGCTCCGGCCGGATCGCAAAGCGGACCTCCCGCCCCACCCGGGTCGAGGTCACCAGGCGCGCGTTCTCCAGCACCGCCAGGTGCTTGACGACCGCCTGCCGCGACACCGGCACCGCGGCGGCCAGCGCCGTCGCGCTGGCCTCACCGCGCTCGCCGAGCAGGTCCACGAGCTGCCGCCTGGTCGGGTCGGCCAGCGCCGCCAGCACCTCGTCGACGTCACCGTGCTCCGTCACGCCTGCTGCTTCTCCACCTTCTGCTTGACCTCGTCCAGCACCTGCTCCCAGCCGCCGGTGTTGTCGTCGACCGCGCCGCGCCGCGTCTCCTCCGATGCGGCGAGCGTGGCGAACCCGCTCTCGACCACGCGCAGCCGGGTCGTTCCGCCCTCTTCGGTCAGGGTGAACTCGACCAGCGTCGAGTTGCCCGCCGCGGGGTCCTCGCCGGGGAAGGCGCTCGCCCAGCGGTAGGCGAGGTAGCGGTGGGGTTCCAGCTTCTCGATCAGCTGCGGGAAGTTGCCGTACTCGGCGTGCTCCGAGACCAGCCGGCTGCCCTCGCCGACCTCGACGCCGGTCGGATCCGCCTCGCCGAGCCAGAACTCGGGTTCCAGCAGCGCCGCCCACACCTGCTCCGCAGGCGCCTCGATGACGATCTCGCGTTCGATCCGGTCGGGAACCATGCCCACTCCAATCCACGGTTGTGCAACCCCAGGGTTGCACTCCATCGCCCCATGTGCAACTCGTGGGTTGCACATGGGGGCAACGAAGAGGGCGCCCCACCCGGGACGCCCTCAACGCGATGAACGAGATCAGGACTGCGGAGCGACCTCGCGGGAGGAGACCAGCGCCGCGAGGCGGTCGCCGATCGCGAAGGTCGCGCCCGGCGCCGAGTGGTCGCGGGTGGCCAGGTCGAACGCCACCGACGCCTCGACCCGCCTGGCGGCCTCGGTCAGGCCGACGTGGTCGAGCAGCATCGCGACCGACAGCACCGCCGCGGTCGGGTCCGCCACGCCCTGCCCGGCGATGTCCGGCGCGCTGCCGTGCACCGGCTCGAACATGCTCGGGTTGCGGCGGGTGGCGTCGATGTTGCCGCTGGCCGCCAGGCCGATGCCACCGGTGATGGCGCCGGCCAGGTCGGTGATGATGTCGCCGAAGAGGTTGTCGGTGACGATCACGTCGAACCGGGACGGGTCGGTGACCAGGTGGATCGTGGTGGCGTCCACGTGCTGGTAGGCCACGGTGACGTCCGGGTACTGCAGCGAGACCTCTTCCACCACGCGCGACCACAAGGATCCGGCGTGGGTGAGCACGTTGGTCTTGTGCACCAGCGTCAGGTGCCTGCGCGGCCGGGAGGCGGCGCGGGCGAACGCGTCGCGCACCACCCGCTCCACGCCGAACGCGGTGTTGATGCTGACCTCGGTCGCGATCTCGTGCGTGGTGTCCTTGCGGAGCAGACCACCGTTGCCCACGTACGGACCCTCGGTGCCCTCGCGGACCACGACCATGTCGATCTCGCCGGGATCGGCCACCGGGCTCTTCACACCCGGGTAGAGCCGGGCCGGCCGCAGGTTCACGTGGTGGTCTAGCTCGAAGCGCAGCCGCAGCAGCAGGCCGCGCTCCAGGATGCCGCTGGGCACCGTCGGGTCGCCGACGGCGCCGAGCAGGATCGCGTCGTGCTGGCGGAGTTCACCCAGCACGGACTCGGGCAGCAGCTCCCCGGTCGCGTGCCAGCGCGCCGCTCCCAGGTCGTAACGAGTGATCTCGGTATCCGGCACCACCTCACCGAGGACCTTGAGTGCCTCGGCAATAACCTCCGGCCCGATCCCGTCGCCGGGGATCACAGCGAGCCGCATCTACACACCTCCCGAGAACCACCCCGACCCGCGGGGCTCGAACTGTTGAGCCGAAGGCTACCGGCACGACTGCGGGCAGCGGCATGCCGGGCCCACCAAGTGGATGATATGTCCCGGAGTGTGGGACACCCATTGGAGTGAGATGACCATCGGTCCCTGGTACGACATGGGGGCCGTCCCACATCGTGGAACGGCCCCCGGGTCACTCGTCCGAGTTACTCGAAGCTGACGGTGCGCACGATGCGCGCACCGACCGCGGCGCCGATCGGCTCCAGCACGCCCGGCTCGACCGGACGGTCCACGCGCAGCAGCATGATCGCGTCCGAGCGCTCCGTGGTCTGGCTGACCATCGCCGCCTCGATGTTCACGCCGACCTCACCGAGCAGGGTGCCGACCCGGCCCATCACGCCCGGCCGGTCCGGGTACTCCAGCAGCAGCACGTTGCCCTCGGCCCGCAGGTCGAAGTGCCGGCCGTTGACCTCGACCAGCTTCTCCACCTGGTTCGACCCGGACAGCGCGCCCGAGACCACGGCGGTGCGGCCGTCCGGCAGGCCCGCGCGCACCGACACCACGCTGCGGTGGTTCGGGCTCTCCGAGGAGGTCTTGACCTCCACCTGCACGCCCAGGTCCTCGGCCAGCTGCGGCGCGTTGACGAAGGTCACCTGGTTCTCCACGGCGCCGGCGAAAACGCCGCGCAGCGCCGCCAGCTGCAGCACCGAGACGTCCTCGTCGGCCAGCTCGCCGCGGGCCTCGATGGTCACCGAGCTCGGCGTGCTGCCGACCAGCGCGGCCAGCACCTGGCCCAGCTTCTGGGTCAGCGACAGGTACGGGCGGACCTCCTCGCCGACCACGCCGCCCTGCACGTTGACGGCGTCCGGCACGAAGTCGCCGCGCAGCGCCAGCCGCACCGAGCGGGCCACGTCGGTGCCCGCGCGGTCCTGCGCCTCCACGGTGGACGCGCCCAGGTGCGGGGTGACGACCACGTTGGACAGCTCGAACAGCGGGCTCTCGGTGGTCGGCTCGGTCTTGAAGACGTCGATGCCCGCGCCGCCGATCTGGCCGTTGCGCAGCGCGTCGACCAGCGCGTCCTCGTCGATCAGGCCGCCGCGGGCGGCGTTGACGACCAGGAGGCCCGGCTTGGCCTTCTTCAGCTCCTCGGCGCCGATGAGGCCGAGCGTCTCGGCGGTCTTGGGCAGGTGGATGGAGATCGCGTCGGCGCGGGCCAGCAGCTCGTCGAGCGTGACCAGCTCGATGCCCAGCTGCGCGGCGCGGCCCGCCGACACGTAGGGGTCGTAGGCGATCAGCTTGGTACCGAAGGCGGCGACGCGCTGCGCGAACAGCTGGCCGATCTTGCCCAGGCCGACCACGCCGACGGTCTTGCCGTTGAGCTCGACGCCGGTGTAGGAGCTGCGCTTCCACTCGCCGTTCTTGAGGCTGGCGTCGGCCTGCGCGACATTGCGCGCCACCGCGAGCAGCAGCGCCATCGCGTGCTCTGCGGCCGAGACGATGTTGGAGGTGGGGGCGTTGACCACCATCACGCCGCGCTCGGTGGCGGCGGGTACCTCGACGTTGTCCAGGCCGACCCCGGCGCGGGCGACGACCTTGAGCTTCTTCGCCGCCGACAGCACCTCGGCGTCGACCTTGGTGGCGGAGCGGACCAGCAGCGCATCGGCGTCGGCGACGGCGTCGAGCAACGCCGGCCGGTCGGTGCCGTCCACGTTGCGGATCTCGACCTCGTCCCCGAGGGCGTCGATCACGGACGGTGCCAGCTTCTCGGCGATCAGGACGACAGGACGGCTTGCGTTGGTCACGGGCGAACTCCATTTTTGAAGATCACGGTCGGCACGGCGATGTGCCCGGACGGGGTCGAAGTTTAACGGGAGTTTGAGAAAGCGTTCACAAGGGTGTTGCCCGGATCACCGGCCCGGAATCCCCCGCCCGTTAAACCCGATTCTTCGGCATTGTCGCAGATCAACCAGGCTGCGGACACAACGCGCAACGCCGCGGGGACGCGTTGTCACCCATGCGGCTGCCGGGCCGCCGGTTGCCCGAAGGCACGGCTACCGCGCGCACCTGCCCGTGCGCGTTTCGGGGTGCTCTCGCGCCCCGAAGCACTCGCGGAACCACCCGCGCAACGTAGCTGCCGCGCGAGACGCTCCGTGCTCGGATCACGGCTCGTCGAACTCGCCGTCCTTGGCTCCGGCGACGAACGCGTCCCACTCCTCGGGAGTGAAGACCAGGACCGGGCCCTCCGGTTCGGCTCCGTTGCGCATGCCGATGTAGCCGTCCACGAAGGCGATCTCGACGCCCGGCTCGTCCGGGTCGTCCGTGCTGGTGATCCACTCCGCGTCGGCGAAGTCGAGCTTGTGCCGGATGTGCGCCTTGTTGTCGACGATCTCGTTGTCTGCACTCACGATGCGTACCTTATCCCTCACCCGCAGCGACCGGTTTCCCCCTTTGGCAATGAGGAAAGCCAGTCCGGGAACCTACCGGGAAGGCCGAGGCCCGGTGATCCCTCGTGGGGCTCACCGGGCCTTTTCCCATCGGCCGGACGCGCGGTCGGCGCGCCGCCGAGGATCGCGGGTCCTTACTTGTTGGTCCAGGACATCAGCGAACGCAGCTTCTTGCCGACCTCTTCGATCTGGTGGGCGTTGCCCTCGGCCTGCAGCTTGGTGAAGTTCGGGCGCCCGGCCTCGTCCTCGGCCACCCACTCCTTGGCGAAGGTGCCGTCCTGGACCTCGCTCAGGATCTTGCGCATCGACTCCTTGACGTGGGCGTCGATCACCCGCGGGCCGCGGCTGAGGTCGCCGTACTCGGCGGTGTCGCTGATCGAGTACCGCTGGCCGGCGATGCCGCCCTCCCACATCAGGTCCACGATCAGCTTGAGCTCGTGCAGGACCTCGAAGTAGGCGATCTCCGGCTGGTAGCCGGCCTCGACCAGCACCTCGAAGCCGGTCTGCACCAGGGCGCTCGCGCCACCGCAGAGGACCGCCTGCTCACCGAACAGGTCGGTCTCGGTCTCCTCCTTGAAGGTGGTCTTGATGACGCCGGCCCGCGCGCCACCGATGGCGGCGGCGTAGGACAGCGCCAGCGCCTGGGCGTTGCCGGAGGCGTCCTGCTCGACCGCGATCAGGCAGGGCACGCCCTTGCCGTCGACGAACTGGCGGCGCACCAGGTGGCCCGGGCCCTTCGGGGCGACCATCGCGACGTCGACGTCCGCCGGCGGCTGGATCAGGCCGTAGCGGATGTTGAAGCCGTGGCCGAAGAACAGCGCGTCGCCCTGCTTCAGGTTCGGCGCGATGTCGTTGGCGTAGATCTCGCGCTGCTTGGTGTCGGGCGCGAGGATCATGATCAGGTCGGCTTCCGCGGCGGCCTCGGCCGGGGTGAGCACCCGCAGGCCCTCCTCCTCCGCCTTGGCGCGCGACTTGGAGCCCTCCGGGAGGCCGACCCGGACGTCGACACCCGAGTCCCGCAGGCTCAGGGCGTGGGCGTGGCCCTGGCTGCCGTAGCCGATGACCGCGACCTTGCGACCCTGGACGATGCCCAGGTCGGCGTCCGCGTCGTAGAAGATTTCAACTGCCATGGTGATTCAGCGTTTCCTTTCGGGACTTCTTCGTACCCGCCGCCGAATGCGGTGGTCTTTCGCCCGGGGTACCCGCCAGGACGGCTCCGCGGACGAATTCGGCGACAGGTTCTTCGGTTTTCGGCCCTGTGGCGGGGGCGCCGGATCAGCGCACTGCAGTGGCCGTGATGGAACGCGGGCCACGCCCGATCGCGATCGTTCCCGACTGCACCATCTCGCGAACGCCGTAAGGTTCCAGCATTCGCAGCAGCGCGTCGAGCTTATCGGCGGTACCGGTGGCCTCGATGGTCAGCGCCTCCGGCGAGACGTCCACCACTTTCGCGCGGAACAGCTGCACCGTCTCCAGCACCTGGCTGCGCACCGACGCGTCGGCGCGGACCTTGACCAGCAGCAGCTCCCGCTGCACCGCGGCATCGGTCTCCAGCTCCACGATCTTGATCACGTTGACCAGCTTGTTGAGCTGCTTGGTGACCTGCTCGAGCGGCTGGTCGGAGACGGCGACCACGATCGTCATCCGGGAGATCTCCGAGTGCTCGGTCGGGCCGACCGCGAGGGACTCGATGTTGAAGCTGCGCCGGGAGAACAGGCCGGACACCCGGGCCAGCACCCCGGGGACGTTCTCCACCAGCACGCTCAGCGTGTGTCGGGTCATGGGCGCAGTCCCGCCTCTCCGAGATTTGCAGTTGTGGTTGCGTCCAGCTCGATCGCTCGTTTCGAGGTTTCTCGTGGCTGGCTCGCATCACGGTCCCCTGAGGTGCGGTTGAGCAGCATCAGAGTTGACATAGGGCTGCTCATTCGTCCTCCTCGAACAGCGGGCGGATGCCGCGCGCCGCCATGATCTCGTCGTTTCCGGTGCCCGCGGCCACCATCGGCCACACCTGGGCGTCCTTGCCCACCACGAAGTCGATCACGACGGGTCGGTCGTTGATCTCCATCGCCCGCTGGATGACGCTGTCGACGTCCTCTTTGGACTCGCACCGCAGGCCCGCGCAGCCGTAGGCCTCGGCCAGCAGTTTGAAGTCCGGGATGCGGTGCTTGTGGGTGCCGAGGTCACTGTGTGAGTAGCGCTCGGCGTAAAACAGGTTCTGCCACTGACGGACCATACCGAGGTTGCCGTTGTTGATGACGGCCACCTTGATGGGGATGTCCTCGATCGCGCAGGTGGCGAGCTCCTGGTTGGTCATCTGGAAGCAGCCGTCGCCGTCGATGGCCCACACGGCCTTGTCCGGCACGCCGGCCTTGGCGCCCATCGCGGCGGGCACCGCGTAGCCCATGGTCCCGAGGCCACCGGAGTTCAGCCAGGTGCGCGGGTTCTCGTAGCCGACGAACTGCGCGGCCCACATCTGGTGCTGGCCGACGCCGGCGGCGTAGATCGCTTCCGGCCCGACCAGCTTGCCCAGGCGCTCGATGACGTACTCCGGCGACAGGCTGCCGTCGGTCGGCCACTGGTAGCCCAGCGGGAACCGCTCGCGCAGGTCGTCGAGGTTCTCCCGCCAGGTCGTCAGGTCCGCGGTGCCGTGCTGCTCGGTGGCCGCGGCGACCGCGTCGATCAGCTCGGCGATGACCTCCTTGCAGTCACCGACGATCGGCACGTCCGCGTAGCGGTTCTTGGAGATCTCCGCCGGGTCGATGTCGGCGTGCACGACCTTGGCCTCCGGCGCGAACGACGACAGCTGGCCGGTGACCCGGTCGTCGAAGCGGGTGCCCAGCGCGATCAGCAGGTCGGCGCGCTGCATCGCGGCGACCGCGGCGACCGTGCCGTGCATGCCGGGCATGCCCATGTGCTGCGGGTGCGAGTCGGGGAACGCGCCGCGCGCCATCAGCGTGGTGACCACCGGGATGCCGGTGCGCTCGGCCAGCTGCCGCAGCTCGGCGTGCGCCTCGGCCTTGATGACCCCGCCGCCGACGTAGAACACCGGGCGGTGCGCCTCGGTGATCAGCTTGGCGGCCTCCCGGACCTGCTTGCCGTGCGGCTTGCTGGTCGGCCGGTAGCCGGGCAGCTTCATCTCCGGCGGCCAGGAGAACGACATGGTCGCCTGCTGGACGTCCTTGGGGATGTCCACCAGCACCGGGCCGGGGCGGCCGCTGGCGGCGATGTAGAACGCCTCGGCGATGACCCGCGGCAGGTCATCGGGATCGGTGACCAGGAAGTTGTGCTTGGTGATCGGCAGCGTGATGCCGCAGATGTCGGCTTCCTGGAAGGCGTCGGTGCCGATCAGGCCGGTGCTCTGCTGACCGGTGATCGCGACGATCGGGACCGAGTCCATGTTGGCGTCGGCGAGCGCGGTGACCAGGTTCGTCGCCCCCGGGCCGGACGTCGCCATGCACACGCCGACCTTGCCGGTGGCCTGCGCATAGCCGGTGGCCGCGTGCCCGGCGCCCTGCTCGTGGCGCACCAGGACGTGCCGGACCTTCTTCGAGTCGAGGAGCGGGTCGTAGGAGGGGAGGATCGTGCCGCCCGGAATCCCGAAGACGATCTCGCAGCCGACGGCCTCCAGCGAGCGCACCAGTGCCTGCGCACCGGTCATCTTCACTGGAGCACCGCTGGGCGGCGCGGGCTTGGGACGGCGTCCTGGCGGGGGCGCCGGGACCGGATTCTGCCGAGTATTGGCGCTGGTCATCGGGTCTGCCTCGGGGTCGGGAGTTGGACCGGACACGAAAAAACCCCCGCAGACCCCAATAGGCCTGACGAGGGTTGGCGCGTCGACGCTGCGAACTTCCTAGGCGTCGACGCGCCGGGGAAGTACGAGAATGTCGTGCAGTCGCAGCATGGCAAGGACGTTAATCAAAGCGACCCGCGACGTCAAACCATGCGGGACGATCTTCCCGCATCGTGGACGCCTCAGATCGCTCAGCGCGACCCCGATCGCGACGATAATCCCAGCTCAGCGATGCC
Organism: Saccharopolyspora sp. NPDC045941; assembly: GCF_056431445.1. Taxonomy (NCBI): domain Bacteria; kingdom Bacillati; phylum Actinomycetota; class Actinomycetes; order Pseudonocardiales; family Pseudonocardiaceae; genus Saccharopolyspora; species Saccharopolyspora sp. NPDC045941. The sequence continues at coordinate 8,755 of NZ_JBWKKU010000041.1, read as the reverse complement.
GTCCGGGGTGGTCCGCGCGGTGAGATGTGACGTGCGACGCGTGGGCCGTGCGCGTCGCGGCGGTCACGCGGACGGCGGGTCGCCGGCGGCGTTCGGCCGCTCACGGGGCCGGGAACCGCAGGTGAGACCATCGGGACGTGAGCGAGACCCCGCAGGAGCCCGAGCAGCCCGACGCCAAGCAGCCCGCCCCGGAGCCGTCCGACACCCAGTCCTCCGACGCGGAGCAGGCCGCTGAGCGCTCCGATGAGGAGCGGACCGCCGAGGCCGCCGACGCGGAGCAGGCTGCCCCGGCGGAGCCCGAGGGACCGAAGTCCCTGACGTTCCGGATCACGCCGGTGGCGCTGCTGGGCGTGCTGGCGGTCATCATCTGCGCCACCCCGCTGGCCACCACCGCGGGCACCTGGGCGCTGCTGATCTACCTGATCCCGCTCGGGCTGGCCTTGTGGATCCTGCGCACCCGCACCACGTTCGACGCCGAGCAGGTGGTGGCGCGCACCATGTTCGGCCGAACCAAGTTCGGCTGGGACGACGTGGTGTCGCTGCGGCTGGACGAGAAGCGCTGGCTCAAGGCCGTGCTGCGCTCCGGCAAGGAGGTCCAGCTCCCCGCGGTGCGGGTGCGCGACCTGCCGCGAGTGGCGGCGATCAGCGGTGGGCGGCTGCCCGACCCGACCACGCAGGAGTAATGTCGGCCGCACCGCAACTTCCCGCGCCCACAAGGCGCGGTCCGGGGGGCGGGCTCGCAACGCCTCGCCGTCAGGCAAGTGGCGAAGCCACTTCCGGCGGTAGACCGCCGCCGCGACGCCCGACTCGCAAGGCCGAAAGCGGCCGCAAGCGGCGAAGCCGCTTAGCCCGCCTGAGCAACTTGCACCGCCGCGGGTTCTCAGAAGTCTTCTCGCGAGGACAGCCCCGACGCCGCGTATTGGTCATACGCAAGTCGGGGATCCCGGAGTCGAGAAGGCTTCTGAGGTTCCGCTACCGGCACCGCCACGCAAAACGAGTTTGGAAACCTTCGATATGCCTCAGTTGCGTTCCCGCACTACGACACACGGGCGGAATGCCGCCGGCGCCCGCTCGCTGTGGCGTGCCACCGGCATGACCGACGACGACTTCGGCAAGCCCATCGTGGCGATCGCCAACTCCTACACCCAGTTCGTGCCCGGCCACGTGCACCTGCGCGACCTCGGCGACGTGGTCGCCGCCACCATCCGCGAGGCGGGGGGCGTGCCGCGCGAGTTCCACACCATCGCAGTGGACGACGGCATCGCGATGGGCCACAGCGGGATGCTCTACTCGCTGCCCTCGCGCGAGCTGATCGCCGACTCGGTGGAGTACATGGTCAACGCGCACCAGGCCGACGCGCTCGTGTGCATCTCCAACTGCGACAAGATCACGCCCGGCATGCTCAACGCCGCGATGCGGCTGAACATCCCGGCGGTGTTCGTCTCCGGCGGGCCGATGGAGGCCGGCAAGGCGGTCGTGGTGGATGGCGTGGCGCAGGCGCCGACCGACCTGATCACGGCGATCTCGGCGTCCGCGAGCCCGGCGGTGGACGAGGAGGGGCTCTCCGAGGTCGAGCGGTCGGCCTGCCCGACGTGCGGTTCGTGCTCGGGCATGTTCACCGCGAACTCAATGAACTGCCTCACCGAGGCCCTCGGCCTGGCCCTGCCCGGCAACGGGTCCACGCTGGCGACCCACGCCGCGCGCCGCGCCCTGTTCGAGGAGGCCGGCCGCACGGTGGTGCGCATCGCGAAGCGCTACTACGGCGAGGACGACGAGTCGGTGCTGCCGCGCTCGGTCGCGAACAAGAAGGCGTTCGAGAACGCGATGGCGCTGGACATGGCCATGGGCGGGTCCACGAACACGGTGCTGCACACGCTGGCGGCGGCGCTCGAGGGCGAGATCGACTTCTCGCTGGACGACATCGCGGAGACCAGCCGCCGGGTGCCGTGCCTGTCGAAGGTGAGCCCGAACTCCGACTACCACATGGAGGACGTGCACCGGGCCGGCGGCATCAGCGCGATCATGGGCGAGCTCGACCGGGCGGGCCTGCTGCACCGCGACGTCTCGTCGGTGCACAGCGCGAGCCTGACCGAATGGCTGTCCAAATGGGACATCCGCGGCGAGTCGCCGTCGGCGGAGGCCATCGAGCTGTTCCACGCGGCGCCGGGCGGGGTGCGCACCACGAAGGCGTTCTCCACGGAGAACCGCTGGTCCTCTTTGGACACCGACGCCGCGAACGGCTGCATCCGCGATGCCGCGCACGCCTACACCGCCGACGGCGGCCTGGCGGTGCTCAAGGGCAACCTCGCCGAGGAAGGCGCGGTGATCAAGACCGCCGGTGTCGACGAGGAGCTCTGGCACTTCCAGGGGCCGGCGCGCGTGGTGGAGAGCCAGGAGCAGGCCGTGTCGGTGATCTTGAACAAGGAGATCCAGCCAGGCGAGGTGCTGGTGGTCCGCTACGAGGGTCCGGCCGGCGGGCCGGGCATGCAGGAGATGCTGCACCCGACGGCCTTCCTGAAGGGCTCGGGCCTGGGCAAGAAGTGCGCGCTGATCACCGACGGCCGGTTCTCCGGCGGTTCGTCGGGCCTGTCGATCGGTCACATCTCCCCCGAGGCGGCCAACGGCGGCGTGATCGGTCTGGTGGAGAACGGCGACGAGATCCTGATCGACGTCCGCGAGCGCAAGCTGGAACTGCTCGTCCCCGAAGAGGTCCTGGCCGAGCGCCGCGCCAAGATGGACGCCAGCGAGCAGCCGTGGCAGCCGGTGGGCCGCGACCGCAAGGTGACGGCGGCGCTGCGCGCCTACGCCCGCTTCGCCACGTCCGCCTCCTACGGAGCGGTCCGCGACGTCAACAAGTGATCGACCTGCGGAACGCGAGGGGCACCCGTCACCGGGTGCCCCTTTCGTTTTGCCCTGAACGGGTGGACGCCGCTTTGTACTGTTGGTCCGTCTGGGGCGGTCTGGGAGGGTGCGGTGGTTTCGGGTGAGGTTGCCGAGCTGGTGAGCGCGGCGCGGTCCGGCGACGAGCGGGCGTTCGGCGAGTTGGCCGGGCGCTACCGCCGGGAACTCCGGGTGCACTGCTATCGGATGCTGGGCTCGTACGACGACGCCGAGGACGTCGTCCAGGAGACGCTGCTGCGGGCGTGGCACCGGCGGCACACCTACGAGGGCCGGTCGACTTTCCGCGCCTGGTTGTACAAGATCGCGACGAACGCCAGCCTCGACCTGATCGACCGGAACAAGCGGCGGGCGGCCCCCTACCAGGTCCCGCCGCTGGCCGGTTCGGGCGAGCCGCCCGCCGATGTCTCCTGGCTCGGCGCCGTGATGATGGCGCCCAAGGAACTCGCCCCCGTGCTAGCCGAATTCCTGCGCGGCTGAGCCGATTCCTTTCTCTCCGCCGAACCGTCACACGGGCAAGAACACCGAATCCGGAAGAACTGTGGAGATCGTCATGTCCGAGAACAACACCGCGCAGCACACCGACAACGGGATCCGTTCACTCGACCGGCTCGTCGGCACCTGGGAAGTGAGCGGCGAGGCCACCGGCCGCGTCACCTACTCGTGGTTGCCGGGCGGTCACTTCCTGAAGCAGGAGATCGACCTCGAACAGGGCGGCAGGCGGGTGACCGGGATCGAGATCATCGGCCGGGAGAAGCCCTTCGGCGCCGAGGAACCCGGCCCCGACCTCAAGTCCCGGTTCTACGGCAACGAGGGCGAAACCCTCGACTACGTCTACGAAATCGAGGGTGACGTGCTCACCATCTGGGGCGGCGAGAAGGGGTCGCCGGCGCACTACCGCGCTCACTTCAGCGCCGACGGCGACACCATCGCCGGGGACTGGGTCTGGCCGGGCGGCGGCTACCACGCCGAGCAGACCCGGATCCGGTAGCGCCTCGCGAAAGACGAAGCGGGGGCGTGCACTCGGCGTGCGCGCCCCCGCTTCCGGGTCGTCCCGCGGTCAGGGGCGGTGGAACAGGATCAGGACCGCTGCGGACGCGGCCGCCGCGATGATCAGGGCGATGAACCCGAAGATCAGCGGACGGCGGAACCACACCCGCCCGTAGTCCAGCGCCACCCGGCCGGGGCCGGTGAACATCAGGCCGAGGCCCAGCACACCGAGCGTCGCCTCCAGCTCGAAACCACCGGAGGCGGCGAAGAACCCGGCGCCGAGCTTGAGGAATACCGCGTTGCCCATCACGCCGACGATGCCGGCGGCGGCCAGCGGCGTGAACAGGCCCAGCACCAGCAGCGCGCCCGCGCCGAGCTCGGTGCCGCCGGTGATCAGGGCCAGCATGGCGCTGTTCTCGAAGCCCATCTTGCCCAGTGCCATGGCGAAGCCGTCCGGGCCGGGACCGCCGAGGATGCCGAAGAGCTTCTGCGCGCCGTGGGCGAGGAAGATCCCGCCCAGCGCCAGCCGCAGGATCAGCAGACCGAGGTCGGTGCCCGCGTTCCAGCCGAAGGGCTTGCGCGGGTCGCCGCCGAGGTCGTCGTAGTAGTCGCTCGACGCGCTGCTGCGGTCGACCATGGACGTGGCTTCGGCGTCGCTGTAGCCGTCATCGTCGTCGTAGTAGTTGTACTTCTGCGCGCTGAGGCTCTGCGTGCTCCGCGCACTTGGTGCGCCTTGCGCGGCACTCGGTGCACCCTTCGAACCCGCTCCGGGTTGCTGGGCGTGCGCGCCGTAGTTGCGATCGTCGGGGTAGCCGCCCGCACCGCCGGGGCGATCGTCGTGAATGCTCACGCCGGACGAGGCTAGGGCATGGTCACCCCAACGTGCGAGTCTTTCCGGCAAAAGCTTCCCGACACGTGATTTGTTCGATACTGCGCACACCCGGCTGGGGGAAAATGGTTCGATGGCCGATCAGCTGTTCCGGGAGTTCGACGTTTCCGCAGGTGGCGCGCGGCCCCGGGAATGGGCGTCCGCGCATTGGACGCCGGTGACCGCAGCGCCGCAGGCGGTCCTGATGTGCCCGGAGCTCGGTGCCGCGCCCGAAATTCTTCCGGTGGATTCGTCGGCCCGAATGCTGGGCTGGACACCGGAGAACAACCATTCGAGCACACTCGGTGATCAAGTGGACGACGCTTTGGCCGTGCTCGACGACGCGGAGGTGAAGGACTGCACCGTCGTCGGCTGGTCGGCGGGCACGGTGGTGGCGGTCGAGCTCGCCCGGCGGTTCCCGGACCGGGTCCGCGGCCTGATGCTCCTCGCCGGGCCGCCGACGGCGGCCGCGGACGCGCTGCTCGGGGCGCTCGGCGTGCCGGAGCTCGCCCGGCGGCTGCTCGCCGCGGGCGGCTCCGCCTCGCTGCAGGTCTTCGGTGGCTTGTTGACGTCGATCACGTCCCGGCTGCCGGTCACGGAACTCGCGGCGCAGCTCGTTCGGTGCAGCGGTCTGCTGCGCCCCGAGGTGGACCGGGAGGTCGCCGCGGCGGTGCTCCGGCAGCTGCTGCCCCAGGACTGGCAGTGGCACCTGGCGATGGGCCTCGCGTGGAGCGCATCGGCCCGGACCCAGGTGACGGGGCTGAGCTGCCCGCTGACCGTCCTCACTGGACGGCACGACGTGCTGGCGGACTTCGCCGGCGCCGCCAGGGCGGTCGCGGCGCTGCCGCAGGCGAGGGTGCGGCAGCTGGCGACGTCGCACTTCATCCCGTTCGAAGCTCCCGACGTGGTGCGCGAGGAGCTGGCCCTGCTGCTGCGCCGGGTGGAAGCGGTCGAGTGCGCCCGGCTCGGCATCGACCCGCCACCGCCGCCGGTCCGGCGGATCAGCCTGCGCCTCCCGGCGCCGGGCCCGCGCCGCCGCGCCGAACACCCCGACCACTGAACCTCGAACTTCCGCATCCCGGAACCCGAGACCCGTTTGCCGCAATTTCCATTGAAATCGAAGGTCCGATTTCCATTGAAATTGCGGACCGGCACCGCGGGCGGAGCCGGGAAGCGTGTTGAGCACCGTCTCACCCCGGGTTCACCCGTCGGCCGATAGGGTCGGACGTCGTGGCCGCCTCGTTTCGCATGCGTCGTCTTCTGCTGGGCATGACCGCCGTGCTCGGCACGCTGCTGGCCGGCTGCGCGCAGTTCCCCGACGAGCACCCCCGGCCGTGGGGCGACCCGCCCTCGCTGGAGCCGCAGGCCGGCCCCCAGCCCTCCTTCGAGAACGAGTCCTCGCCGCCGCCGGAATCCGGCAGCTCGCCGCAGCAGCCGAACGCGCCGGTCGGGTGCGAGGACCCCGATCCTGCGGTGGTGGCCACCTGCCTGGATCCGGTTGGCGCGATCGCGGTGCTGCCCGGCGGCCAGGCCGCGCTCGTCGGCGAGCGCGCCACCGGACGGGTGCTGCGCGTGCAGCGCGGCACGAAACCCGTTGAACTGGCCCGCATTCCGGTCGATCCGAGCGGCGGTGGCGGGCTCACCGGGCTCGCCCTCTCCCCCACGTACCACGAGGACGAGCTGTTCTACGCCTACGTCACGACCCGCAGCGACAACCAGGTCGTCCGGGTCGCGGCCGGAGACCGGCCCAAGCCGGTGCTGACCGGCATCCCGAAGGGGGCGACGGGCAACGCGGGGGCGATGCTCGACGACGGCCAGGGCTCGCTGCTGATCGCCACCGGCAACGCGGGCAGCCCGGCCAACGCCGCGAATCCGCAGTCGCTGGCCGGCAAGGTGCTGCGCATCGACAGTTCCGGCAAGCCCGCGGCGGGCAACCCGAACCCCACGTCGCCGGTGGTCGCCGCCGGACTGACCTCGCCGGGCGGGCTGTGCGGCACGCCCGCGCTGGGCATGTACTGGGTGACCGACCGCAGCGGCGGCCAGGACGCCCTGTACCGGGTGCAGCTCGGCGAGCCGCTGGGGGCGCCGGCGTGGACCTGGGCGGAGCGGCCCGGGGTGGCGGGGTGCGCCGCCGACCCGGCGCAGGTCGTGGTGGCGCTGACCGACGCCGCAGCGTTGTACACGCTGCACCCGGCGCCGGACGGCAGCTTCACAGGCCAGCCGACGAAGGTCATGGAGAAGACCTACGGGCGCTTCTCCGCCGCCGCGCTCGGCCCGGACGGCCTGATCTGGCTGGGCACGGCGAACAAGGACGGCGGCCAGCCGATCTCCAGCGACGACCGCGCCCTGCGCATTGAGTCCCCGTCCGCCGGCTCCGCGGGCAAGGACTGACCCCGGCAACCCAAGGCCCGTGCGTACTTTCTGCTGCTGCAGAGGCCGTTTGAATGTCGTGGTGGTAGCGCGAGGTCTTGTCTTTGAAGCGGCGCAGCCGCTTAGCCCACCCTCGCGACTCACACCGCCACGGATTCTCGGGAACCTCTCGCGAGGACAGCCCCGACGTGGTGAATTGGCTGATGCCGGGGACCCCACAGCGAGAAGCACCTGAACCTCCGCCACCCGCACCGCCACGCCCGGTCGCCGCCTCGGCGCTCGGGATCAGCACGGCGCTCCTGCGCAAGCACACCGATGGCCACGAGGACGCGTACCGCCGCGGGACGGAGACCCGGCAGCTGGACATCTCCTACCACACCGGGCCGCTGGCGCACGACGAGCGGGCGGAGCGCGGCCGCGTGCAGGCCGGCGACCGGGCGCCGGATTCGCCCGTGGGCGACGGCGTGCGCCTCTTCGACCAGTTCCGGGGCCCGCATTGGACGCTGCTGGCATTCGGCGCGGAGCCGCCGGAAACCGGCACCGACGTGCCCGCCCACCGGATCGATCGGTCCCATGTGGACGCTTGGCGGGTCTACGACGTGGCCGCCGGGACGCTCGTGCTGGTGCGGCCGGACGGCCACATCGGCCGGATCACCGAGGCCGCGGGCGCTCGCCCATCCGGCCGGTGACGGGCCCCGCCGCGCCGTGCCACCCTTCGTTGAACGATCGTTCAGCGAAGGGTGGAGAGATGTTGCGGTTGCAGGACAGGGTCGCGCTGATCACCGGCGGTGCGGGCGGAATCGGCCTGCAGACCTCCCTCAGACTGGCCGCGGAAGGCGCAGCGGTCGTGGTCACCGACATCCAGGACGAGGCCGGGGCCGCCGTCGCCGCCGAGATCCGCGACGACGGCGGAAGGTCGCTTTTCGTGCACCACGACGTCGCCGACGAGGTCGCGTGGACGGCCGCGGTCCGGGCCGCCGTCGAGGAGTTCGGCGGCCTGGACATCCTGGTCAACAACGCCGGGATCGCCGACCGCGGCACCATCGAGGACACCACGGCGGAGAGCTACGAACGCACCATCGCGGTCACCCAGACCAGCGTGTTCCTGGGCATGCGGGCCGCCGCCGAGGCGCTGCGCGCCTCCGAGCACGCGTCGGTGATCAACATCAGTTCGATCTTCGGCTCCAGCGGCGGCTTCGGCACCAGCCCGGCCTACCACGCGGCGAAGGGCGCGGTCCGGCTGCTCACCAAGAACGCCGCGCTGCAGTGGGCCGATGCAGGGATCCGGGTGAACTCGGTGCATCCCGGGTTCATCGACACCGCAATCCTGGACGGCGTCCGCGGCACCGACCGGGAGGCGGCGATGCTGGCGGTGACGCCGCTGGGCCGCCTCGGCCGCCCGGCCGAGGTCGCGGCGGCCGTCGCCTACCTCGCCAGCGACGACGCGTCCTTCACCACGGGTTCCGAGCTCTACGTCGACGGCGGCTACCTCGCCCGCTGACCCCAGCCCGCAGTTTCAATGAGGTTTTTCCAACCTCGTTTTGCGTGGCGGTGCGGGTGGCGGAACCTCAGAGGCTCCCTGGTCTGTGGGTGCCCTGACTTATTGATGCGTAACTCAAATGTGGCGTG
>NZ_JBWKKU010000040.1:41005-85251 GCF_056431445.1 Saccharopolyspora sp. NPDC045941 | reverse complement strand
CTCCGCGACAAGACCCTCTACCAGCCAGCCCGACCCACAACCCAACCCACGGCGCCCCCAGCCGCCGCTTGACAAAAACATAGGAACACCCCCCCGCTTGCGGCCGCTCCACCAGTCGCGATCCCCGGAATCACGGTGATCGGGGACGCGAAGGACCTGAACGGAAGGCCCGGCATCGACATCTCCTTCCCCCTGCCCGGCTCGGCCGAAGAGGTGCCGGCCTTCGATCCCGTCACGCACGCCTACATCGGCTCGACGTTCGGGGCCGAGCTGGAACTCGTGATCGTGGACCAGGCCGGACAGCGCCCTGGCCAGCCCCGCACCGACCAGACCGCCCGGCGCGCAGGACCGGATCGGGTCGCCCCTGAAGGGATCACCTCGATTCCGGAAAGCGCGAAGGCCCGGGAGACTGGAGCTCCCAGACCTTCGCGACGTCGTTGGCCGCAGGGATGCACGTCATGGCGGGGTCATGATCGTTCCTCGTCGCGACAGCCGGACTACTCCGGCGCGGTCGCCGCGGAGCGGCAGTCCGGGCAGTAGCCCCAGAACACGACTTCCGCTTCGTCCACCTCGTAGCCCGACGAGGACGAAGGCGTCAGGCACGGGGCCTCGCCGTGGACGCAGTCCACGTCCTCGGTCCGGCCGCAGTTGCGGCACACCAGGTGGTGGTGGTTGTCAGCGGTCCGGGTCTCGAAGCGCGCCGGGTGGCCGGCGGGCTCGATCCGCCGCAGCAGCCCGGCGTTGCTGCACGCGTTGAGCACGTCGTAGACGGCCTGCGTGGACACCGAACCCAGCTGTCGGCGCACCGCTGTCGCCACCTGGTCGGCCGTCGCGTGCGGGTGGCCGACCAGCCACCGCAGCACGGCGAGCCGTGGCTTGGTGACCCGGAGCCCGGCGGCGCGCAACCGCTCGCGCGGGTCGTCCGCGCTGGTGGCGTGGTTGCTCTCGGTCGCGCTGAGGGTCATAGCGAGGCCCAGTATGCCACCGAAAAATTGGTCTGAACCAGAACTGAACCCGGCTGGCGCTCCGGATTGCTGCACCCGGTCCACCGGTTGCGACCGGTTGGCTCAACCGATCGGCGCATCCGACCGGCGCCGGTCAGAGCTCGAAGTCGCGCAGCGTCGCGTGCAGCTGCTCCACCAGCGGTCGACGGCGGGCCATCTCCCGCGCCGCCGCCGGGTCCGGCGAGACCTTGCCCTCCGGCGTCACCAGCTCCGCGGCGCGCTCCAGCGAGTCGAACTCGCCGAGCGCCCGCCAGCCCAGCAGCACCGCGCCGAGCCCGGACCCGCCGCTGCCCTCGGCCAGCTCCAGGTCGATGTCGAGCGCCGCGGCGATGGCATCGGCCCACAACGCGCTGCGGAAGCCCCCGCCGGTGGCTCGCACCGCACGCACCTCGGCCCCGGAATCGACCACCGCGTCCCGCACCAGCGCGAGCTGCTGCGCGACACCCTCGACCACGGCACGCGTCATCTCGGCGCGGCCGTGCGAGTGCCGCAGCCCGACGAACGAGCCGGTCAGGCCCGGCTCCCACCACGGGGCCCGCTCGCCGAGCAGGTACGGCAGGGCCATCAGCCCGTTCGCCCCCGCCGGCACCGCGGCGGCCTCGTCGAGCAGGTCCGCGACGTCGACCCCGAAGGTCTCCGAGGCCCACTGGGCGACCACCGCGCCGTTGCTCACGGCACCGCCGATCACCCAGAGCCCGTCGCCCATCGCATAGCTGAACGTCCGGCACCGGTCGTCGACGCCCGGCCGGTCGCGCGTCACCCGCAGCGCCCCGCTGGTGCCGAGCGACAGCGCGGCGACACCGGGGCTGACCGCCCCGACGCCGAGGTTCGCCAGCGGACCGTCCCCGCCGCCGAGCACCACCGGCAGCCCCTCCGGCAGGCCGACGGCCTTGGCCACCTGCGGTTTCAGCGGCAGCGTGTCGGTCGGCGCGTGGATCTCCGGCAGCTGGTCGGCGCGGACGCCCGCGACCTCCAGCGCCGGCTCGTGCCACCGCAGCGTCGTCATGTCCTGCAGGCCGCTGCCCGAGCTCAGCGAGTACTCGGTGACGAACTCGCCCACGAAACCGGCGACGACGAAGTCCTTCAGCGCGCACCACCGCACCACGTCACGCGTCAGGTCGGGGCGACTTCCGGTCAACCAAGCCAGCTTCACCATGACCGACTGGGTGTGCACCGGCGTCCCGGTGGCCTGGTGCAGGGCCGACGAGGTGTCCCAGTCGGACCGCAGCCGCGCCGCCACCTCGGCCGCCTGGGTGTCGGCCCAGTTGAACGACGGCGTGGCCGGTTCGCCGGCCGAGCCGAGCCCGACGACGGTGTGCATCGAGGTGCTGAACGACAGCGCCGCGACCGGGTGGCCGTGCTCCTTCGTCCAGGCCACGCACTCGGCCAGTGCCTCGATCGCCGCGTCCCGGACCTGGACGGCGTCCTGCGTCGCCTCCCCGGGCTCCTCGGTGCGCAGCGGATACCCGCGCTCGGTCTGGTGCAGCACGTGAGCGTCGCTGCCCGCCGCGACGACCTTCGTCGCGGTGGTACCGAGATCGATTCCGAGGACGACCGGAGCATGACTCATGCCCCCAACCTAACCGCCGGGTTCGGACCAGCTTGCCTTAGGCAGCGCATTCGACGGTCACGGGTGTTTCGGGACGATCCGGGTTCCAAGTGCATCCAAGTCGATCTTCAGATCGAAGGGGGCCCCGGTCAGGTAGATCCCGGGTCCGTTGAATTCCTCGATGTACACACCGTCTACGAGTCGGTGCGCAGCAAGTGTCGGCCGGGACCGGATGTCAAGAATCCAATAGAAGGGGATGCCCGCCTCCGCGTATTCGGCACGTTTTACAAGGTTGTCCGCCCGCTGCGAGCCGGGCGACAGCACCTCGACTGCTAGAACCACATCTTGTGCGTGGAACTTCGTCGGCCTTTCCAGCACCCGCTCCAAACCAAGGACGATCACGTCTGGAATACGCAGTGTTGGTGGCCACTTTTCAGTGATTAGGACTTCGGGCTCACTTATCGCAGCCCATCCTTGGGGCAGCGTCCGATCAAGCACACTGGTCAGCCTGCTGAGGACGAACTGGTGGAAACCGGCTGCTTTAGGGGTCACCTGGAGGACGCCTTCCTGAAGCTCATAGCGCCGCGAGTTGTCCTCAGGGAGCTGGTCGAACTCCTCCAAGGTCAACAGGTGGTCGGGCCAGATCATCACGGACATGCCTCCAATATCGGCCCCATCGAACTCCAGTTTGAGACGCGCGGTGCACAAACGCACGTTCGAGTGGATGTGCCCTCGCTGCATCAGCAACAATAAGGGCGCCCTCCCCCGTCTACCAGGGGGAAGGCGCCCTTTTCGAACCCGTGGGGCTTACTTCGCGAGGGTTTCGGCGATCTCGTAGGTGTTGAGCGCCGCGCCCTTGCGGAGGTTGTCGCCGCAGACGAAGAAGTCCAGCGTGTTCGGGAAGTCCAGCGCCTGCCGGACCCGGCCCACGTACGTCGGGTCGCCGCCGACCACGCCGGCCGGGGTCGGGAACACGCCGTTGTCGTGGTCGTCCTGCAGGACGATCGTCGGCTGCGCCTCGAACACGCGGTGCGCCTGCTCGACGGTCACCTCGCGCTCGAAGGTGGCGTGCACCGCCAGCGAGTGCGTGGTCACCACCGGCACCCGGACGCAGGTCGCGGAGACCTTCAGGTCCGAGATGCCGAGGATCTTGCGGGACTCGTTGCGGACCTTCAGCTCCTCGGAGGTCCAGCCGTCGTCCTTGCGCGAACCGGCCCACGGCACCACGTTGAGCGCCAGCGGCGCCTTGAACGGCGTCTCCTCCGGCAGCCCGGCCGCGGCCAGCGCCTCGGCGACGTCGCCGGCCCGCTGGCCGACGCCCTTGCCCGCCACCGCCGCGATCTCCGCGTACAGCCGGTCGATGCCTTCCTGACCGGCACCGGAGGCGGCCTGGTAGGAGGAGACGACCAGTTCGCGGAGGCCGAACTCGCGGTGCAGCGCGCCCAGCGCGGCCATCATCGACAGCGTCGTGCAGTTGGGGTTCGCGATGATCCCCTTCGGGCGCTCGTGCACCTTCTCGGCGTTGACCTCGGGCACCACCAGCGGCACGTCGGGGTCCATCCGGAACGCGCCGGAGTTGTCCACCGCGACGGCGCCGCGCTCGGCGGCCACCGGCGCCCACTGCGCGGATACCTCGTCCGGCACGTCGAACAGCGCGATGTCCACGCCGTCGAACGCCTCCGGCGCGAGCTCCACGACGGTGAGCTCCTGGCCGCGCACGGTGATCTTCTTGCCCGCGGACCGGGCCGAGGCGATCAGCCGGATCTCGCCCCACGGCACCGACTCGCGGTTGTTGATGATGTCGATCATGACGGTGCCGACCGCGCCGGTGGCACCCACGATTGCCAGCGTCGGTGTCTTCTTCTCCTGGGCCATCAGCGACCACTCCCCGCGTACACGACGGCTTCCTCGTCGCTGCCGAGCTCGAACGCGTTGTGCAGGGCGCGCACCGCGTCGTCGAGCTGGGTGTCGCGGATCAGCACCGAGATCCGGATCTCCGAGGTGTTGATGATGTCGATGTTCACCCCGGCGTTGGACAGCGCCTCGCAGAAGGTCGCGGTGACGCCCGGGTGCGACCGCATTCCGGCGCCGACCAGCGAGACCTTGCCGACCTTGTCGTCGTAGACGACCTGCTCGAAGCCGACCTCGTCCTTGATCTTCTCCAGCTCGGTGACGGCCACCTCACCGTTGCTGCGCGCCACCGTGAAGGTGATGTCGGTCAGGCCGGAAGAGGTGCTGGAGACGTTCTGCAGCACCATGTCGATGTCGATCTCGGCGTCCGCGACCACGCGGAAGATCCGGCCCGCGACGCCCGGGTTGTCGGGCACACCGCGCACGGTGACCTTGGCCTCCGACCGGTCGTGCGAGACGCCGGTGATCATCGCCTGTTCCACGGAAAGGTCCTCCACTGAGCCGGACACGATCGTTCCGGGCTTGGGTGAGTAGGAAGAGCGGACGTGCAACGGCACGCCGTAGCGGCGGGCGTACTCGACGGCGCGCAGGTGCAGCACCTTCGCGCCTGTCGCCGCCATCTCCAGCATCTCCTCGTAGGTGATCCGCTCGAGGTGCTGGGCGTCGGGCACGATGCGCGGGTCCGCCGTGTACACGCCGTCGACGTCGGTGTAGATCTCGCAGACGTCGGCGTTCATCGCGGCGGCCACCGCGACCGCCGTGGTGTCCGAGCCGCCGCGGCCGAGCGTCGTGATGTCCTTGGTGTCCTGGGAGACGCCCTGGAAACCGGCGATCAGGACGACCTGCCCCTGCTCCAGCGCCTCCTGCACCCGGCCCGGGGTGACGTCGATGATCCGCGCGTTCTGGTGCGCCGAGGTCGTGATCACGCCGGCCTGGGAGCCGGAGAACGAGCGCGCCTCCGCGCCGAGCGACTCGATCGCCATCGCGACGAGCGCGTTGGAGATCCGCTCCCCGGCGGTCAGCAGCATGTCGAGTTCCCGCTCCGGCGGAGCCGGGTTGACCTGCTTGGCGAGGTCGAGCAGCTCATCAGTGGTGTCGCCCATCGCGGAGCACACGACGACCACGTCGTGGCCCGCCTTGCGGGTCTCCACGATGCGTTCGGCTACCCGTTTGATGCGATCAGCACTTTCGAGTGAGGAACCGCCGTACTTCTGGACGACGAGCGCCACGTGAAACAAACCTCCTCGACCGTGCGGTCGTCCCGGGCGCGGGTTGTCCCCGCACTGACACCGAGTGGACGAAGGAGCACCCCGGCACACCGCGTGGCGGGCCGGAGGGCCCCGCGACCGGGCAGGTGACAGCGTCGGCCCACCGGGCCGAAACGGCCTCCTACCAGGTCGCTCCGCTGCCGGACTAGCCTACCGAACCGGTACCGCCCGACCCCAATCCCAAATGCCGCCACTACCCTGTGGGACGCGATTGTCGACAAGAGCGGAGGACCGGGTTGTCCACCCCTCCAGGAGCGATCGATCCACCTCTGAGCGATGTTGGAAACACCGCGGCTACGCTGCGGAAACAACCGGACTCAGGGTCGTCCGAGTGGCCGCGCCGGGGCTCGCCGCGGCAGCGCCGGATGATCGTCGCTTTCGCCCCTGCTGTGGTTTACCTCGCAATCCGGCTGGTCGGACTGCTGGTGCTGGCGTGGCTGTCGGCCGCGAACGACGAGGCCTTGGTCGACAACCTGCAGGCCTGGGACGGCCACTGGTACCTGGAGATCGCGGCGAACGGGTACGCCGGCGTCGACCCGAGCATGGTCGACGGTTTCGGGAACCGCTATCCCGAGACACCGATGGCGTTCTTCCCCGGCTATCCGTGGCTGATCATGGCGTTGGCCCTGGTCCCGGGCGTCAGCGTCGTCGGTGCGGCGATCACCGCGAGCCTGGCCTGCGGCGTGGTGGCCGCGTACGGGCTGGCCCGGCTGGGTCGCCTGGTCGGCGGCTCGCACCTCGCCGGGTTGCTGCTGGTCGTGCTGTTCGCGGCGGCCCCGATGTCCGTGGTGCTGTCGATGGCGTACTCCGAGGCGCTGTTCTGCGCGTTGGCGATCTGGGCGATGGTCGGGGTCGTCGAGCGGAACTGGCTGCTGGCCGGGCTGTGCTGCGCCGGTGCCGGGCTGGTGCGGCCGACGGCCGCGGCGCTGATCGGGGTCGTCGGGCTGGCCGCGCTGGTGGCGATCGTGCGCCGCCGGGACACCTGGCGCCCGTGGCTGGCGATCGTGCTGGCGCCGGCCGGGATGCTGGCCTACATCGGCTGGGTGGGGTTGCAGACGGACAGCCTCACCGGTTACTTCGCGCTCCAGCAGCGGGGCTGGTCGTCGGCGTTCGACGGCGGGCAGGCCACGGTCAAGTTCATGATCGAGGCGCTGACCACGGACAAGTCGGTGCTCGAGACGTTCACGGTGTGGATCGTGCTGGCCGCGCTGGTGCTGCTGGTGCTGTGCGTGCGGCAGCGGATGCCGTGGCCGCTGGTGGCGTTCGCGGCCGCCGTGGTGGTGCTGGACCTGGGTTCGGACGGCTTGATGTACTCCAAGGTCCGCCTGATGTTGCCGGCGTTTCCGCTGCTCATCCCGGTCGCGATCGGGTTGGCGCGACGCCGGACGACGACGGCGGTGACCACCGCGGTGCTGCTGGTGTTCTTCGGGTCGTGGTTCGGCGCCTACTCGCTGACGGCGTGGCAGTACGCGATCTGATGGACATCGGCGCGGGCGGCGGACAGACTCGCCACCAGCGATCCAGGAGGTGCCCGTGACTGCCGAGGAATACACCGCCGAGGTTCCGGTGAGCAAGCCCGCCGAGACGTCGGTGCCGCTGCACCCGCTGCTGGCCGAGCGGTGGAGCCCGCGCGCGCTGGACCCGGCCACGACGATCAGCGACCGGCAGTTCACGGCGTTGTTCGAGGCGGCCAGGTGGGCGCCGTCGTGGGGCAACACCCAGCCCGCGCGGTTCATCGCGGCGCGCCGGGGCGAGGCGACCTTCGAACGGATCCACGTCACGCTGTCGCGCGGCAACAAGGGGTGGACCGCCAATGCGGCGGCGCTCGCGATCGGCGTCGCGCGGGTGGTCGACGAGGACGGCGAGCCGATGCCCTACGGCGAGTACGGGCTGGCGCTGGCGGCCCAGAACCTCGTGCTGCAGGCCGTCGCCGAGGGGCTTTACGCGCACCAGATGGCCGGGATGGACCGGGACGCCGCGCGCGCCGAGTTCGGCGTGCCCGCCGAGTTCGAGCCGGTGATCGCGATCGCGGTCGGCGGCCTGGGCACCTTGAACGGCATGCCGGAGCGGCTGCAGGAGAAGGAGCTGCGCCCGCGCATCCGCAAGCCGCTGTCCGAGCTGGTCTTCACCGACACCTGGGGCGAGCCGCTGTTCTGAGCCGCGCTTCGCGCGCCATCTGCCGCGCGGCTGACTGAACGGCTCACCTGCGGAGGTGGTCTGCGAGCCAGTCGGCCGTGTCGGGGAGCCACTTCCAGCGGGTGGTCTCCAGCAGGTGGTTGCCCTCCGGGATCAGGAGGTACTCGGCGTTCGGGGCGTGGCGCGCCAGGGGTTCGGCGTTGGCGACTCCCGGGATCACGTCGAGGCCGCCGTCGATGACCCGCATCGGCTGGACGATGCGCGGGGCGATCTCGGCGGCGTTGATCCTGCGGGCGAAGTCGCGGCCCGCCGCGGCGCTGCCCGTGCGCAGCGCGAAGGTGTCCGTCACGTAGGGCGCCAGCTGGTCCCAGTGCAGGGCCGAGGGGCCGCTGACGCTGACCAGCGCGCGGATGCGCGGTTCGTGCGCCGCCGCGAGGGCTCCGAGGTAGCCGCCCATGCTCAGCGCCATCGCGCCGACCCGCTGTCCGTCCACTTCGGACCGATCGGCGATGGCGTCGAGCACCCGGTGGACCACCTTCTGGTACTCGGGTTCCCAGTGGCTCCGCGTCGCGAGCTCGCCCTGGCCCGGCCCGTCGATGGCGAGGACCGCGACACCGCGGCGGAGCAGCCTGTCCGCGATCGGCATGAACTCGACCTTCCCGGAGTTCATGCCGGGGATCAGCACGACGACGGGCGCGCGGGTGCCCGCCGGGCGCCGCAGGATTCCGGTGAAGTCGGGGCCGGCGATGTGCTCGGCGGCCGGGTCGGCGCGGCGTTGCGCTTCGGCGGATGCCTTGGCGGCTGCGGCGTGCGCGTCGAGGTCCGGGTTCGGCAGCACGGTGGCGAAGTGGAACCACAGCGCGGCATCGCGGTATGCCTCCGCCGCCGAAGCGCTCAGGCCCTGCTCATCGGCCTGCTCGGCACGGGCTAGGTGTTCGCGGCCAGCGCGGGCGAACGCCGTCGGCCAGTCCCGGATCGACGTGAGCTCTGCGGTCACGGCGTCGTATTGGAAGGGGTCGATGCCCGCCGCGATGGCGCGCGGGCGGTTGGCGTCGGCGAAGCCGGGGAGGAGGTCCGGCTGGTCGAAGAAGGTGTGCACGTCGGCTCCGTCTGAAAGTTCTGCTGCGCCCCAAGCAGACATCGGCCGAGGCGTGGCGGTCCAACAGCGATCCGTACGCTGTGACAACCGATGGTTGTCGTTCGAGGTGAGAGCGTGGATCTTGATCTGGCGCAGGTTCGGGCGTTCGTCGCGGCCGCTCGGGAGTCGCACTTCGGGCGAGCCGCCGCGCAGCTCTTCGTCAGCCAGCAGGCGTTGTCGAAGCGGATCGCCCGCCTGGAACGCCAGTTGGGCGTCCGGCTGTTCGACCGCGACAAGCACGGCGTGGCACTGACCGAGGCTGGGCGCCGCTTCCTCGAACCGGCGCAGCAGACCCTCGCCGCCGCCGACTTCGCGGTGACCGAGGCCCGCCGCGAGCAGCGGTCGTTGCGGGTCGATGTCTGGGGCCATCTGTACGCCCCGATGCGCACGATCGGGCTCGTCGTCGAGAACTCCCTCGGCGCCGAGCTGGGGCTCAGCCGCGATCTGGCGGCCGCGACGACGGCATTGGCGCGCGGCGAGATCGACGCCGGGTTCGGCCGGGTTCCTCCGCTCGGCGAGGAGTTCGAGCACCAGGTGGTGCGCCTCGAACCGGTCGTCGCCATCGTCGGCCCGGCCCATCCCCTGGCCGGCTCGACGGAGCTCCGGCCCGCCGACCTGCGCGGCAGCACGATCTGGTGCCCGGCCGCGCTGGATCGCCTGGACTTCCTCGACCGCTTCACCGTCCACTTCGGACTCGATGCGGAGGCGGCCGGGGTCAACCTGGGGCTGGACCACTTCCTCGACCAGATCCGCGCGGAACCGGAGCGCGTCGCGATCCTGCCCAGCGGCGTCCCGCTGCCGGAGAACGCGCCGCTGAGCCGGGTCCGCCTCACCCGGCCCACGCGCTGTACGCCTGGTCCCTGCTCTGGCGGCGGGGAAACCCGAGCCGCTCCCTCGACGTGCTTCGCCGTTCCTGCGCCGAAGCCGCGACCCGGCGCGGCTGGCTCGACTACGACGCCGCCCACCACTGGCTCCCCGACGCCGACCGCGCCGCGCTCGGCTGAGCGAGATGGTGGCGGTTTCGCGCGAAAACGGCGTGGTGCGCGTCAGGGCTGGTGGGCGACGGAGATCCGGCGCAGGGCGAGGAGGCCGCCGATGCCCGGGATGACCGCGAGCCATCGGGCGCTCGGCGGGGCCGGGACGAGGAAGGTCGCCGCGATGGTGACGAGGTAGGCCATGCCGTGGACCGGTCCGCCGAGCGACGTGATCGCCGACAGGTGCGCGGTGAACAGGTTGAGCAGCAGGATCACCAGTGAGGCCGCCTCGACGCCGGCCGCGATTCGCAGCGTCAGCACGGCCGTCACGCTCCCGTCGTCGAGCCGGGGCGGACGATCATGAGCACGACGACGATCACCCAGAGCACGTTGAAGATGCCGGTGAGCATGGCCAGGCGCTTCGCCGTGGCGCGCAGGTCGTCGGCCGAGCCGAACATGCGCCGCTGGGCCGGGAGGATCGCCATCACCAGGATGGCCGCGGCGATCGCCGTCAGCACGATCGAGATGATCAGCCAGGGGTCGGCGAGGACGCCGAGCTGGGCTCCGGTCGCGAGGCCGAAGACCGGGACCGCGATGCCCGCGACGGCGTAGCCGCGGCAGATCCGGTGCAGCAGCTTGGCGATTCCGGCCGCCCGGTCGGATTCGGGCACTTGCTCGGCGTATCGCGGGAACATCGAGGCGGCCACGGTGATCGGGCCGATCACCAGCATCGCCGCGAGGACGTGGATGGACAGCAGCAGCTTGGTCACCGCAGACTCCCGAATATGTACCCTGTCGACATGTTGATTGGCAATATATACACGCTTGTGTAGGCTGCCAACTCATGAGGGTCGATGCGGTGCGAGGGCATCTGGACGGGCTGCTGCTGGCCGTGCTGGAGCACGGGCCGCTGCACGGCTACGCGATCATCACCGAGGTCCAGCAGCGCAGCGGCGGCGCGCTGGAGCTGCGCACCGGGACGATCTACCCGGCCCTGAACCGGCTGGAGCGGCTCGGATTGCTGCGCAGCAGCTGGGAATCCATCGGCGAGCGGCGCCGCCGCTGCTACCGGCTCACCGACGCCGGGCGGGGCAACCTGACCAAGGCGCGCAAGGCCTGGGACGAGTTCACGGCCACCATCGGCGCGGTCCTCAACCCGTCGCGGGGTACCACATGAGCGCCGATCCGATCGAGGACTACGCGGCCGAGTTGACGAACGCCCTGCACGGACCGGGGCGGGCGAAGTCCCGGCTGGTCGGCGAGATCCGCGATGGCCTGGTGGACGCGGTGGCGGCGCAGACCGCCGAAGGGCTGCCGTACCGGGAGGCCGTCGAGCAGGCGGTGCGGGAGTTCGGGACGCCCGGCGAGCTCGCGCCGAGCTGTCAGCAGGAGCTGACCATCGCCCAGACCCGGCACACCGCCCGGGCTCTCATCATCACCGTCGGGTTCCTGATCGCCTGCTGGTACGCGATCTGGACGGCCAGCCACATCCAGGGCTGGCAGCTGCCGCACGCGGTCCAGGTGCTGACAGCGGTCGCGGCGACCGCCGGAGCGCTCGCGGCGGCGACCCTGGCCGCGACCGGGCCGCTCACCCGCTGGCTGCCCGTGCCGGACCGGCTTCCGCTGCTGGTCGGCTGGGCGGGCACCACCGCCAGCGTGGCCATGCCGTTCGCCGGGATCGCGCTCGCCATCGCCTTGCCGCTGGCGACCGCGTGGCCGCTGATCCTGCTCGCGGGCGCGTTCACGGTCGCGTCGCACGCGGTGCTGGCGGCGTCGGCCCGGGCCTGCCGCGAGTGCGCCCGCCTGCCCATCGGCTGACCCGCCGCGCTGGGCGGCGGTTTCGCGCGAAAACGTCGTCCGCACGCCTGGAGAATGGCGGTTTCGCGCGAAACCGCCACGTCACCCCCAGGGCGGGGGGTGGCCGGTCGGCGCGTGGGGAGGGGGCGCACCGACCGGCCCGCAGAGGCCCGGCGCCGGGGGTCGGGGGCGCATCGGCTTCCGGGCCCTTGGTCTAGGGGTTCAGAGGCGGTGGAGGGCTTCGAGGATTCTCTGTTGGATCTCCTGTGGTGGAGCGGAGATCTCGGTGTCCGATGTGGAGCTTTGGGGCTCGCCGTCGGGTGCTGGCTCGCGGAGGCGGTGGCGGCCAGGTTGGGAACGTTGTTGTCGTTCGGCTTCGACGTTGGCGATCAGCTGCCAGACCGTCAGAGCTCCTTCGCCTCCTCCGGCGTGCTGCGGGTGGTCGGTCTTCCAGTGCATGGCGAGGAAGAAGAGCGCCGGGGCGGTGACGATCACGGCGATGACCGGGAGCATTACGAGCATTCGACGGTTCCTTCTGAATTGGTGGTCGGGGACTTTTCCCTGAGCAGTTGGGAGATTTCGTCGAGGATGGCGGCGACGGCTTCGAAGTCGTCGGCGTCGCGGTGACCTGCGCCGACTTGGAAGGCGAGGTCGTCGAGCAGCCATTGGGCCCGCCGCAGCAGGACCGCCAGGGCCGCGTTCTCAGCGCCCACGGCCCGGTGACGTCGACTGGAAGCCGTTGGCGTCGGGACGGGTTCCGGCGATGCGGTGCGCTTCGGCGTTGCAGTCGCCGCAGGTGGACCACAGCCAGCCGAGATCCGAGTTGTCGGCCGGCAACTCCCGCTCGCACAACGTCGACACCGACATGTCGGTCGGATAGCCGCCGCCCGGACGGGAATCCAGGCTCGCATGCCGCTGACCATCCGCCGGAACCCAGTGGAACGCATACATCTGCGCCGCCTCCTGCTGCCGTCTCCAGTGTTTCCATCAAAATGGAATCATCTCCTCGAAATAGTTGACCATTCCCGGTTTGGGTGATGTTTAAGTGCATTTGTTGCGAATATTCTTGTTGCATGCCTGGAAACACCCGAACTCCCAAGGCTCGTGCCCTCGGCTCGGCGCTCCGCGATGCGCGCGAAAAACGCGGCTTGGGTTTACGACAGCTGGCGAAGCAGATCGAGTGCCCGCCCGGCACGCTGTCCCGTTGGGAAACCGGCGACCGCTGCCCGAAACCTGCTGACGTCGCCAGAGTTCTGGCCACACTGGGCGTGACCGGGGACCGCTACGAAGAGATCCTCGACATGACCCGGAACGCGGACGCGTCCCACTGGCTTGCGATCACCCTTCCTGAGCAGCGCCAACAGCTATCCGCCCTGCTCGAGTTCGAGCGCACCGCGAAGACCATCACGCATGCGGCGCCGCTGCTCATTCCCGGGCTTCTCCAAAGCACGGCGTACGTGCGAGCGATCATGACGGCGGGCGGCGTACCGCAGGACGAGGTTGAAACGCGCATCGCGGTCCGAGTCGGCAGACGAGAAGCCATCACGCGCAAGGACCGCCCGGTTCACCTCCGTGCCGCGATCGGTGAAGCAGCTCTACGACAAGTGCTCGGCGATGCAGGCGTTATGGCCGATCAGCTGGAACACATACTCCAACTGTCGGATATGGAGAACATCGACATCCGCGTCGTGACCTTCACAAGCGGCTGGCATCCTGCGCTTGAAGGTCTGTTCGTGCTGATCGAGTCGGATCAAGCACCGCCTGCCGTGCATCTCGAAAACCGTAGATCTGGCCTGTTCCTGCACGAACCCGCAGACATCGAGATCTACCGCGAAGCGGCTGAGACGGTGTTCAACTCGGCATTGGATCCGGCAGAGTCGAGGAAGCACATCGCCGAGATCCGCAACGGAATGGAGACCGCGAGATGACTTCAGTGACCGGCTGGCGGAAGTCGAGCCGTAGCCAGAACACGGACTCCTGCGTCGAGGTCGGGCGGTTAGCCAGCGGCGCAGCTGTGCGGGACACGAAGGATCGGTCGGCCGGGTACTTCGTCGCGAACGCGTCGCAGTGGTCCAGCTTCGTCGCCGCTGTCAAGGCTGGGCGGTTCGAGCGCTGAGGGTCTGGTCAAAGCCGTGCGTACTTTGTGTTGCTATAGCAGCACAAAGTACGCACGAGCCTCGGTGCACCCGGCGAGGTCGGACCCAGGTTCCTTGGGTTATGCCTGGCCTTCCAAGCGGCGGGCGCGAGACGTGAGGTGTCGGCGTTCGGGTGCGCTCGTGGTTCGACGGGCCGCTTCGCGGTACGCGTCTGCGGCGGCAGCGTGGTCACCGAGGAGTTCCTGCAGGTGGGCGCGGGTGGAGAAAAGGCGGTGGTGGCGGGCTATGCGCTTGTCCTCCGCCAGCGTCGCCAGGAGTTCGAGGCCGGCCGCCGGGCCGTGGACCATCGCTACCGCGACCGCTCGGTTGAGCGTCACCACCGGGTTCGGCCCGGTTCGTTCCAGGAGTTCGTACAGGGCCAGGATTTGCGGCCAGTCCGTGTCTTCCGTGCTCTCCGCCTCGTCGTGCACCGCCGCGATGGCCGCTTGGAGCTGGTACGGGCCGACCTGGCCGCGCGGCAGGGTTCGGCTGATCAGCTCGATGCCTTCGGCGATCAGTCGGTGGTTCCAGCGGCCGCGGTCCTGTTCCGCCAGCGGGACCAGTTCGCCGTGCTGGTCGGTGCGCGCCGGACGGCGGGCGTCGGTGAGCAGCATCAGGGCGAGAAGTCCCGCCGTTTCGGTGTCTTCGGGTGCCAGGCGGTGCAGCAGGCGGGCGAGGCGGATCGCCTCCGTCGACAGCTCCGGCGCCGTCAGGTCCGCGCCGTCCGTCGCGGTGTAGCCCTCGTTGAAGATCAGGTACAGCACGTGCCGGACCTCGTCCAACCGCTCGGCGCGGTCGGCTTCCTCGGGCATGGCGAGGGTCGAGCCGGCGGCCTTGATGCCCTGCTTGGCCCGGCTGATGCGCTGCGCCATGGTCGGCTCCGGCACCAGGAACGCGGCGGCGATCTGCGACGTCGTCAAGCCGCCGACCGCGCGCAACGTCAGCGCAACCCGGCTCGCCGAGGACAACGCGGGGTGGCAGCACAGGAACAGCAGGGCCAGGGAGTCGTCCCGGTCGGTCTCCGGCGTGCTGTCCGCCGCGTGGCTGAGCAGCGCGGCCTGCGGGGTGGCCAAGGCTTCCTCGCGGCGACGGCGTGCCGCCTCGCTGCGGACCTGGTCCACCAGCTTCCGCGAGGCGACGGTGATCAGCCAGCCCCGCGGGTTCTCCGGCACGCCCGCGTCCGGCCACTGCAGGGTCGCCGCGATCAGCGCCTCCTGCACGGCGTCCTCGCACGAGTCGAAGACGCCGTACCGGCGGACGAGCGAGCCGAGGACCTGCGGCGCCAGTTCGCGCAGCAGGTCCTCAACAGCGTGGCTCACATGTCCCCCGCGGCCTCGTGCAACACCGGCCACAGCTCGACCGGCTCCGCATCGGCGAACGGCATGTCGGCCGCGATCTCCTGCGCCCGCTCCAGGGATTCGCAGTCGAGCAGGTAGAAACTGGCGAGGTACTCCTTGGTCTCCAGGTACGGGCCGTCGGTGACCACCGGGGCGCCGTCCTTGCGGCGGATGAGCTGGGCGTTGGCCGCGTCGGCGAGGCCGTAGGCGCCGATCAGCTCGCCGGTCTCGCGGTACCTCTTGTTGAACGCGTCCTGCTTCGCGATCGCCTCGGGCCACTTCTCGGCCGGGTAGGAGTCCCACTTGGCCTGGTTGCCGTAGATCATCGCGACGTACTTCATCTCGGGTGTCCTTCCCGTCCCGCGCGCCCCGTCGGCGCGCTGTCACCCTCTGGTCGGAGCACGCGGCGGATCCTCGACATCCGGGCGCCAACTTTTTCCAACTTTTCTGAACGAGCCGCTGACCAGCCTAAACGACCGCCAGGAAGGGGATCAGCAGCGACGCCAGGGCTTGGGGACGGTCGAGCGGGATGATGTGCCCGCAGTCCTCGACGAGGTGCGCCACGAGATCGTCGGCGATCGGGCGCAGCTGGCGTTCGAGGGCGCTGCCGACCGGGTGCGCGCCGATCGCCATGGTCGGCACGGTGAGCCTGGCCGCCGCGACCGCTTCGCGGATCTGGCGCGCGCTGGTGGGCATTTCGCGGTAGATCGAGAACGCACAGCGCAGGGCTTCGCTTCCCCCGTAGGCGGCGGCGAACTCGTCGCGGATCGCCCCCGGGATGCCGCGGCCGCGGGTGCCCGTCGTGAGGAACCAGTCGACGTACTCCGCCTCGTGCCCGGCCAGGACGGTTTCGGCGAGCCCGGGGACCGAGTGGAAGCCGAACCACCACGGCGCACCGCCCGCGAGGAAGTCCTCGGCTCCGGGCAGCGTGCCCAGCAGCGACTCCATGACCACCAGCCGCCGAATCCTCTCGGGTCGCCGCATGGCCAGCAGGAAAGCGGGCGGCGTTCCCGCGTCGATGCCGACCACTGCCGCCGTCTTCTCCCCCAGCGCATCGAGCAGCGCCTCCGCGTCGTCGGCAAGCGTGCCCGCGTCGTAGCCGTCGGCTGTTCTCGTGCTGGCACCGAGGCCCCGCAGGTCCGGGGCGATGACGCGGTGGCGGGGCGCCAGCTGCGGGATCACCTCGGACCAGAGCCGCCAGGTGTGCGGAAAGCCGTGCAGCAGCAGGACTGCGGGGCCCGCGCCGGCCACCGCCACGTTGACGTCGATGCCGTTGGCCCGGACCCGGGCGATGTCGGGCACGATAACTCCCTCTGCGGTTACTATTGGTTACTACAAAACCGTAAGTAACGGCAGATGAGGTGCCAAGACGGCACTTCCGCGACAGGTGGTGAGTTTCAGGTGACCGCCCCGAAGGGCAGCCGCGGCGATCTCTTCGACCCCGACTGCCCCACCCGCAAGCTGCTGGACCGGATCGGCACGAAGTGGACGTCGATGGCGGTCAAGGTCCTCGCCGACGCCGAGCCCGAGGAAGTGCGCTTCGCCGAACTGCAGCGGCGAATGCCCGGCGTCTCGCAGAAGATGCTGTCCGCGACGCTGCAGAGCCTCACCCGCGACGGCCTGGTCGCCCGCCGCGTGGAACCGACCGTGCCGCCCAAGGTGCACTACCGGCTCACCGAGCTCGGCCGCTCGCTCGAAGTGCCGCTGGCGGCGCTCCGGGAATGGGCGGAGAAGCACATGGCCACGATCGACCGGGCCAACGCGACGGCGCGAACCGGCGACGACTGACGGGCCCATCGCCGGGCGCGAAGTGACGGTGCACCCGACGCCGCCCGGCGGCACCGGGCGGCTCGGAAGGAACTCGTTCGTCAGTGGCAGCAGTCGAGGACCTGCGGGGTCCAGTCGCGGGCCAGGACGTCGACCAGGCCGAGGTCGGTGATCTTGACGCTCGGCGAGACCGCGAGGGTCAGCGTCGACACGCTCATGAACGGGTTCGCGTGCCGCCAACCCCAAGCCTCGAGCGCTTCGCGCACTCGGCGGCTGCCCGCCACGATCTCCGCCGTCGGCTCCGCCGACATGACGCCTCCGACGGCCAGCGGCAGCCGCGCCGCCACGCCTCCGGCGTGGGCGACCGCGACGCCGCCGTCGTCGGCCAGCACCGCTTCCGCGCTGGCTCGCATGGCTCGCCGAGTCGTTCCGAGGGTGACGAAGTTGTGGCTGTCGTGGGCGTACGTGGTGGTCAGGGCTCCGTCGCCGAGGGACATGCCGATGACCGGGACGCACGAAGTGCTGGTGCGGCCGTGGCGGTTGCGCACCCGGAGCAGCGCGACGTGGCCTTCCCACTGCACTTCGCCGTCGACCACGTCGAGCTGCACCTCGGCCGCTTCGGTGTAGGTGTCGACCGGGTTCACCCGCAGGGCGCGGAACTTGTGCCGGCCATCCGGCAGGTCGAGCCGCCAGCGGAACTCGTCCGGCGCGATCCCGTCGATGTGCACGGAACCGGCGAAGGGGTGGTCGGTGACGTCCGGCGCCGGGTAGGTCGGCTCGCCGCCGCGGGCCACCACAGCTCCGCCGGCGATCACCGTGTGCACGGCGAAGTCGGCCAGCTCTCCGTCCAGCAGCAGCAGGTCCGCGCGCTTCGACGGCGCCACCACGCCGCGGTCGTACTTGCGGAGGCGCTGGGCCGGGTTCCAGGTCAGCGCGCGCAGGGCGTCCAGCGGCGCCAGGCCCGCCGCGACCGCCGTCCGTCCAATGTGGTCCAGGTGGCCCTTCGCGGCGATGTGGTCGGCCGCCAGGTCATCGGTCACCAGGCACAGCGGCGGCAGCTGCGGCAGCGACGTCAGCGCCGACACGACCTCCGGGAGCAGGCACTTCTCCTGCAGCATCACCGTCATGCCCAGGCGCGCCTTCTCGACCGCGACCGCTGGGGCGTTCTTGGTGTGGTCGGAGTCGATGCCGGTGGCCAGGTACTTGCTGAGCTCCTCGCCGGAGAGGTTCGGGCAGTGCCCGTCGAGGATGGTGCCGCGCTCGCGCGCGACCCGGACGATGTCGTGCATCCGCTGGTCGCCGGCCACCACCGCGCGGTAGTCCATCACCTCGGCGAGGGCGGAAACGCCGTCCCAGCCGAGGAGTTCGTCGATGTCCTCGGGATCGAGGTGCGCGCCCGAGTACTCCATGCCCGCCAGCGCGGGCACGCACGACGGCACGCCCCAGAGCTGGGTCTGCGGGCTGCGCTTGCCGTCCTCGATCATCCAGCGCATCGCGGCCTTGCCCGCGACGTTGACGATCTCGTGCGGGTCGGCGAGCACCGTCGTGGTGCCCCGCGGGAGCGTCAGCCGGGCGAAGGCCGCGGGCGTCGCGAACGAGCTCTCGACGTGCATGTGGGCGTCGATGAAACCCGGGACGACCAGCCTGCCGCCGGCGTCGATCACCTCGGCGGCTTCCGGCCCGGCGCCGGGCGGCACGACGCCGCTGATCACCTCGCCGGTCACCAGCACGTCGGCGTCGAAGATCTCGCCGGTGAACGTGGAAACCACGCGTCCACCGCTGATCCGCAGGTCGGTCAAGGCAAGGCTCCTCAGGATTCGTCTCAGGATTCGTCGCGGGCGGATCGGCCGACGAGGTCTTCTCGGCCGCCGTCGTGGTCCGGCCCCACCGCAATTTCCATTGAAATCGAAGGGACGATTTCCATTGAAGTTGCGGGAAGTTGTCCACAGGCATCGGCATGTCGGGGTGCGACACGCCGATGGTCCGCAGTTTCAATTGAAACTGGACCTCTGATTTCAATGGAAATTGCGGGAGGTCACACCACCGGGGGATCCGCTAGTGGGCGGAGGTGATGAAGAAGAACACCAGGAACGGCAGCATGATCCACATGCCGAGGTGGACGTCCCGGAACTTGCCCGCCACCACCTTGATCAGCACGTACGCCGTCAGGGCGGCCGCGATGCCGTTGCCGAAGTTGCCCCAGAAGATCGTGCACGCCACCAGCAGCCCGGCCGGGATCGCCTCGGTCAGGTCGGTCATGTCGACCTTCTTGAAGCCGCGCATCATGCTCAGCCCGACCACGACCAGCACCGGTGCGGTCGCCGCCGACGGGATCATCGTGGCGAACGGCGTGAACAGCAGCAGCACCAGGAACAGGCCCGCGGTGGTCAGCGACGTCAGCCCGGTGCGGCCACCGGCGTCGGACCCGGCCGCGGACTCCGCGTAGGTGGTCACCGACGGGGCGCCGAACATCGAGCCGCCGGTGATCGCGACCGAGTCGACCAGGAACGTCCGGTTGATGTTCGACCTCTGCCCCTCGCGCTCGGTCAGCCCGATCCGCTCCGTCACCGCCAGGACGACGCCGGTCGCGGAGAACAGCTCCGAGGCGAAGAACGCGAACAGGTACTGCAGGTACTCCGGCCGCAGGGCGCTCCAGAGGTCGATGTGGAACGCGACCGGGCCGACGCCGGCCGGCGCCTGGAACCAGTGGTCCGGCAGCTCCGTGACGCCCAGCGGGATGCCGATCAGGGTCAGCGCCACGATGCCGATGACGAACGCGCCCGGCACCTTGCGCGCCTGCAGCGCGGCGACCAGCACGATGCCGCCGAGCGCCAGCAGCGGTTCCGGTGAGCTGAGGTCGCCGATCTCCAGCCCGCTCTTGCCCGGTTCGAGCATGCCGGAGAGCTTGAAACCGATGTAGACGATGAACAGCCCGATGGCGGTGCCGATGGCCACCCGGATGTTCTGCGGGATGACCTTGGCGAGCAGCCCGCGCAGCCCGAGCAGCGACAGCACGAGGATCGCCACGCCGGACCAGAAGACCATGCCCATCGCGACCGGGTACGGCACGTGCTGCTGCTGCACCAGCGTCGCCGCGACCAGCGCGGTTCCGCCGAGCCCCGGCGCGAGCACGAACGGCATGTTGGCGAAGAAGCCGACCGCGGCGGTGGCCAGCACGATCGTCAGGATCGTGCCGGTGGTGGCCGCCGCGTGCGGCACGCCGGCCTTGGCGAGCATGCCGGGGATCACCACCACGGCGTAGGCCGACGCGAAGAACATGCTCAGCCCGGCCAGCAGTTCGGTGCGCACCGAGCTGCCGCGTTCGGACAACCGGAACCAGCCGTCCAGCTTCGATCCCGATCTCACGTCGGTCATCAGCGGTATCTCCCCTGGTGAAAGATGCAAACGCTTGCACTGCAAGCGATTGCAGGGACGATAAGCGGCACGGTATGAAGGTGTCAAAGCGACGTGAGGGAGGACGCGATGGCGCGGCTGGCCGACGTGGCCCGCAAGGCCGGCGTGTCGGTGGCGACCGCGTCGCGCGCGCTGGTGCGGCCGGAGATGGTCGCGGAGCGGACCCGGCAGCGGGTTCGCGACGCGGCGATCGAGCTCGGCTTCCGCTACCACCCGTCGGCCCAGGCGCTGGCCACCGGCCGCAGCAGGCTGCTGGCCATGATCGTCCCAGACCTGACGAACCCGTTCTACGCGACGATCATCGCGGGCGCGCAGCGCGCCGCCGAGGAGGCCGGCAACGACCTGCTGGTCGTGGTCAGCGACGAATCGCCGGAGCGGGAACGGACCCTGATCGACCGGCTGCGCGACCGGGTCGACGGCTTCGTGGCCATCGCCCCCCGCGGCCCGGCCTCGCTGTTCACCCTCCCGGACGTGCCGATGGTGCTGGTCGACCGGCGGACGCGCGGCGTGCCGTCGGTCGTCATCGACACCCCCGGCGGGCTGCACGAGATGGGCGCGCACCTCGCCGGGCTCGGCCACCGCCGCATCGCCTACCTCGGCGGGCCGCGCGGCTCGTGGGCTGACCCGCGCCGGCTCGACGGCCTGCGCAACGGCTCCGGGCACGAGGTCGTCGCGTTCGGCCCGCTGCCACCGACCTTCGAGGCGGGCAACCGGATCGCCGACGAGCTGGTGGCGAGCGGGTGCACCGCCGCCGTCGCCTACAACAGCGCGCTGTTCCTGGGGCTGATGTACCGGCTGGCCACGCTCGGCGTGCAGGTTCCGGAGCAGCTCAGCGTGTGCTGCGCCGACGATCTCGCGGAATTCGGCCTCGCCGTGCCGGAGGCGACCACGCTGCACGTCCCGACCGAGGACGCCGGTGCGTCGGCGGTGCGCACGCTGCTCGGCGTGGTCGACGGGCGGCCGCCGGAGCCGCGGCACCGATCGGTGCCGGTCGAGCTCGTGATCGGCGCGACCACGGCCGCACCCGCCTGAACGGCGCAGGCCACTGGGCCGTGGGCACCACTGCTTCCACTGATGTTCGGCTCCTGAGCGCTTCACCCGTTACGGACCGTTGGGTCATGCGGTAAGACTTCACTCGTGTGGACCACCACCCGGCCGACGGCAGAGGCGCTCGATCGGACCGACCCGCTCGCCGATCTACGTGCCCGCTACGACCTACCGCCCGGCCTGATCCACCTCGACGGCAGCAGCGGCGGCCCGCTGCCGCGCACCACGCCCGACCGGCTGCGCCGGTTCGTCGAGCACCGCCGGCAGCCCTACACCGGCCGCGTGCGCGGCGAATCCGAATGGCGCGGCGAAGCTCGGCTCGCGGCGGCGTCGCTCGCGCCGCTGATCGGCGCCGAGGCCGGCGAGATCACCGTCGCCGAGACGGCATCGATCAGCCTGTTCAACACGCTGCTCGCGGCGGCGCGGCTGCGTCCGGGGCGGCCGATCCTCGCGGTCGGCCGGGACTGCTTCCCCGCCGACTGCCTGCTGGCCCGGTCCGCGGCCGACTTCATCGGCGGCCGCCTGCACCTGATCCGCAGCAGCGCGGACCTGGCCGAGCTCCCGGCGGGCCAGGTCGCGGTGGTCGCCGTGTCGCACACCGACGCGCGGACCGGAGGCGTGCGCGATGCGGCCGCCATCACGGCCGAGATCCACCGGGCGGGCGCGCTGGCGCTGTGGGAGCTCAGCGGCTCGGCGGGCGCGCTGGACGTGGATTTGCACGGCTGGGACGTGGATTTCGCCATCGGCAGCGGCGACCGCTACCTCGGCGGCGGCTCGGGCGCGCCCGCGTACTGCTTCGTCGCCGACCGGCACCGCCACGAGGCGCCGAAGTCCTCCTGCACCGCGGCGGGCGCACTGCCTTCGCTGGGCGACGGGTTCGCGGGCTCCCTGTCGGTCGCCGAGCTGCGATCGGGACTGTCCATCTTGGACGGTGTGGCACCGGCGGCGCTCGCCGCGAAGGCGGCGCGGCTGGCGGAGGTCTTCCTCACGCGGCTGGACGACTT
Source organism: Saccharopolyspora sp. NPDC045941 (assembly GCF_056431445.1). NCBI lineage: Bacteria > Bacillati > Actinomycetota > Actinomycetes > Pseudonocardiales > Pseudonocardiaceae > Saccharopolyspora > Saccharopolyspora sp. NPDC045941. The sequence continues at coordinate 62,770 of NZ_JBWKKU010000040.1, read as the reverse complement.
CTGCGCCGACGCGCAGATCGAAGTCGTGCCAGTGCTCGAAGGGCTGCAGCGCGGCGCGCAGATCAGCCTGCGCCACGACAGGGCCCAGCGGATCGCGGAGGCGCTGTACGACCGCGACGTGCTGGTGGACTACGCCGAGGACGACCTGCTCAAGCTGAGCTTCGCCCCGTCGTGGCTGCGCTACGTGGACGCGTGGGAAGCGGCGGAGCAGCTCCACTCGACGCTCCACGAGGTCGGTTAGGCCTCGGGGCTTCCCAATTCAGGCCTGCCGAGCCGCCCAACGGGGCTCGGCGCCGTCGTTCCGGTGCGGATTGACCAGATCGACGGCGCCGGGCACCCACACGCGGGACTACTGGTCGGCGCGCACGCGCCGCGCGACGATGGCGGCGTGCGGTCGTCTGCCCGGATCAACGCGGCTTTCGGTCTCCTCCACCTGGAAACCCGATTCCACGAGACGCTGCGACATCTCCTCGATCGTCCAGAAGTAGGCGGTCGTCACGGCGTGCGGGAACGGCTCGACCTGCGCGCCCTCGAACATGCCGAGCAACAGGCTGCCGCCGTCGCACAGGCATCGCGCGAACTCGTCGAGGATGCGGGGCACGTTCTCGGGGTCGGTGTGGATGATCGAGTACCACGACAGGATCCCGGCCACCGAGCGATCAGGCACGCCGAGCTGATCCAGCTCGCCGACGCGGTACGGGACACCGGGAAACCGCGACCGGGCGATCTCGACGAAGCTCGGCACGAGGTCCACACCCTCGACGTCGCAGCCCTGGCCCCGCAGGAAGTCGGTCCACTGCCCCGGCCCGCACCCCGCGTCGATCACGGGTCCGGACACCTCGCCGGCCCATCTGGAGATCAACTTCCGGTCCGGCTCGGGCATCCACTCCGCCAGAACGGCCAGATCGGCGTACTCCTCCGCCCGCCGGCCATACGCATCCCGCACATCACTTACCGACACCCGACACTCCCGTCAACACAACACCCGGTCCCACGACGACACGGCGAGACCGCACTTCGAAATATCTACAGTGGACTCATCAGCCGAGGACGAGCGGCAGTTTCGCGGCCAGGTCGCCCAGTTCGGCCCGCTCCGCGTCGGTCGGAACCCGGCGGCCCGTGCCGATCAGCAGCGCGTCATCGTCGGAGAACGACGCGGGAAACGCCGTCCCGGCGATCTCCTCCAGCATCTCGCGGGTCCGGGCGAGGCCCTCGGCGGGCGGGCCCGCGGCGTCCGGGAGATGTGCGATCAGGTCGAGGTGGTGCAGGGTCCACTCCAGGACGTACGCGGAGAGGTAGTCGCCCGCGGTGAGCACCATGTCCTGGGTGCTCACGGCGAGCTTCGGATCGGCGAGTTCGGCGGCGCGCCCGGCGGCGGAGCCGACGTCGTCGAGGTGGAACTTCAGCAGCTCCGGCCGCTCGTACGCGGCGGCCAGCCGGACGATCAGCGCGTCCAGCGGGTCGTCGCCGGTCGGCGGCGTGCCGGAGACGGCCCAGTAGGTCACCGCGTCGTGGGTCGGCTGCTCGTCGGCGGGGGTCACGAGGGTGATCAGGACGTCCTGGGCGTCGATGACCAGGTGGCACGCCAGGTCTCGCACGAGCCAGCCGGCGCAGCCGGACGGCTGTGCGAAGTCTTCGTCGGAGAGTCCGGCGACCGCCGTCCGCAACGCAGCCCAAGAGCGCGAGAAGAGATCCACGGCCGCAAGCTATCAGCGCCCACCCCGCCCGGCGACCGATTTCGCGATCGCGGTCGGCCGCGGCGGAGAACATCGTTGCCGGCGAACGGGAATCGGCCACTCCGGGATCAGCTGGGCGACCCCGTCCAAGAGCCGCTGCAGGCCGAACTCGAAGATGCGCCCCCGCCCCGGCCGCCGATGCCGTGGTGTTCTTCGCCGACGGCCGCGCGGTGGACACCTGCACCGGCCGAGCACCGACGCGGTCGCGGCCCGGATGGCGACCTCGGCACGACCCGCCCGAACGGCGGTGCCCGATACAGCCCTGACCACGTGATCAACAACATCACCCGACGACAAGGTCACCTCCGCCGACGACACGGTCCGCGATGACGGCACCGTCCGTGGACGGCACGGTCCGTGATTCCGTCGTCCCGCAATTTCAATGGAAATCAGAGGTCTGATTTCCATTGAAATTGCGGGAGTTGTCCACAGGCACCGGCGTGTCGTGGCCCGACACACCGAGTTTCAAACAGTTTCAATTGAAACTGTTTCCAACGGTTTCAATTGAAACTGGACATGGATCGCGACTGGACATCGACCGGACTGTGTGCCGGTTGAGGTCGTGCGCCGGGGGTGAGGTCAGGGGGTCGGGGGCGGGGTCAGGGGGCCGGTTCGGCGATCCGCGCGTAGATCCGGTCCAGGTCGTCGCGGAAGTCCGCCGGGGATCCCGGGGTCGTGCGGAGTTGACGGGTCGTCGACCGCATCGTCGACACCAGCAGTTGAGCCTCCTGGAGGTCCTGGGCGCCGTTGCGGACCGCCTTCTCCGTGGCCGCGTCCACCACTCGCTCCAGGACGATCACCGCAGGCCACCAGCGCTCGGCTTCGGCCGCCGTCGCCGGGTTCATCAGCTCCTGCTGGAGCGCCGACCTGAGGTCCGCCAGCTGGCGGTAGGTGCGGCGGCGGAGGGCCGGGCGGCCGTGGCGGACCCCCGCGAGCGACTGGGACACGTACTCCGCGACCGCCTCCACCGCGTCGGCGAACCGGCTCGGCAGCGCAGGTCCCCGGTGCAACGGCCGCAGCAGGGAACCGCCGGCCAGGACGATCGCGCAGCCGACGACCGTGTCCACCAGCCGGGCCGCCGGGAAGAACTGCGCGTTCTGGCTCATCTGCAACAGCACCAGCGCCGTCATGACCGCGGTGAACAGGCCGTAATGCCTGCTGAGCGCCTCGGGCAGCTTCGCGGCCAGCGCGACGATGAACGGCAGCAGCCACCAGCCGGCCGGCACGAGCGCGATCAGCGCCGATGCGACGAGCACGCCGATCACGGTGCCGACCGCGCGCAGCACGGTGCGGGCGAAGACCGAGCCCGAGTTCGGCTTCAGCACCAGCGCTACCGTCAGCGCGATCCAGTACGGCTCGTCCATGCCCGCCGCCAGCCCGATCCCCTCCGCGAGCGCCAGGCACAGCAGCATCCGGCACACCTGCGCCCAGGTGGAGCGGCCGAAGGACAGCCGGAAGCGCTCGCGGTGATCGCCGGAAACCGGCGGGAGCTTCGCGCGACGGAACGCGGCGACCAGGTCCGCAATGCCCCGGTCCAGGGCGCGTACCAGCGGTGATTCGTCGGAGGCGGGCCGGTAGGACGGCGGGAGGTCGCCGGTTCGCATGCAGCGCGCCAGCTCGCGCAGCGCTTCGCGAGCCCGCTCCGGCGGCTGCTTTCCGCTGTGCGCAAGAGAAACCGATGCTTCGACGATCGGCGTGGCGTAGGTGTAGACGAGGTAGAGGCGGTCGCGCACGCGGCTGCGCGACATCGATCCTCCGCTCACGAGCACGTCGTGCGCGTTGTCCAGCGCCTTCGTCAGGTTCTGCCGCGCGGTGATCGGCGACTCGGCGTCGAACATGCGCAGTGTCGCGTCGAAGACCGCCGCGACCGCGCCGCGCGCCGGGGCCGTGCCTCGCAACGGCCAGGTGGCGGCGATGATCGCGAGCACCAGCAGCTCACCGGCGAAGAACCACCAGACCTGCGCGCCGAGCGGCAGCGCCGAGTGCTGACCGGTCGCGACCACGCAGAACGTCAGCATGTGCGCGCCGCCGGACGACCAGAGATCGCCCATCCGGCTGGAAAGCACCGACGGCACCGCGACCGCGAGCACGATCGCCGCCGCCCACCACGGGCCCGGCGCGGCGGCCCCGGCCGCGAACCCGAGCGCGCCGAGGATCGCGGCCAGCCCCACCCGGCGCAGCCGGTACCCGTAGGAGCCGGTCAGGTCGGAGAAGCTCGCGCACAGCGCGCCGACCGAAGCGAGCACGGCCTCGTCGATCCGGCCGGTCAGCAGGCCCGCGACCTGCGGAAGCCCCACGCCGATGCTCGCGGCGCACGCCCGGGTCCAGTCCGCCGGAATCGGCGCCGGCCGCAACATCCGCAACAGCCAGGGCGGCAGCAAGGTGATGGGGAGCGCTCGGGTCGTCACACGCACATCCCTCCGGTGCTTGGGGACACGCGCTCCACGCCGAGCGGCATTGGGTTGCACCCGATTGTCACGCGCCGGAAGCCGTCGCACCGCCGAACGCCACCGGCGTCACATCGCGGGCTCGATCACATCCGGCCGCGTGGGGCGGAAAGGGACCCGTGAGCGTTTTTGGTCGCCACAGTGACACGAAGCGCGCACGACGCCGAAACGTCCGAAGTGGACGGTCAGGCGATGGCGCGGAGGATGCGGACCGCCATCGCCGTGGCGATCAGCCAGAACAGGGCCGCTATCCCGTAGTTGATCGCCACCGCGAGCTTCGGGTCGTCCGGCATGAACAGGTCCTCGAAGCCCAGCGCCAGCGGCTCCGCCCAGGACGCCACGAACTTGGCGATGCCGTTGTCCGGGTTGGCACCGCCGATGGCGAACACCACGTGGATCGCCAGCAGCGCGGCGCCCGCGTTGCCGACCCAGCGGACCACGTTGCTGAGCACACCGACGACCCGAGCCCGGGCCCGCCGCAGGTCAGCGCGACGCACACCGCTCTCGTGCGCATCCGCGCTCACGTCTTCCGCCACGATCTCCAGTGTGGCACGACCGGGGCGGTCAGCCGAACATTCGTGCCAGCAGCCCGCCCACCAGCACCCAGAACACCGCCGCCAGGCCGTAGTCGAGCAGCACCTGCAACACCTCGGCCGGCGCCTGCACCAGGCCGGGGAAGAACAACGCCAGCGGCTCGGCCGCCTGCGCCACGGACCTGGCCAGCCCGTTCTCCGCCGGGAAGCCGGTCACCACGAACAGGATGTGCAGCACCAGCATCGCGGCGAGCAGGAAGCCCGCACCGTTGATCAGCGTCGCGACCCCGGATCGCCCCTTCTTCGCCGCCATCGACCCTCCCCTTGATCCACCGACCACTCTGCCAGGCGGATCCGATCTCGTGCGAGAGAAGATCGTGACGTGTCACTTCCCACGATGTGGAAGGGGTGCTTGCATTTCGGGCCACTACTGCGGTTAGCCTAGCTCCGTGGCTCGCGTTCTCCTGCTTCGAAGCCGCGACGGGGTCTCCTAGACCGGCCCCTCGTCGCGGGGTTCGAACGCGCCGGTCGTCGGTCCAGACCCGGTAATCGAGCAGGAGAACCTTTCGGATGAGCACCAATACGCCCGACTCCCAGGCACCCTTCGGCGGCAAGGTGCGGAAGCCGTCCCGGCCCGCCCCCGCCGATCAGCAGCCGTGGAACCCGCAGCAGGGCAGCTCGATGCCCCACCACCGCTACCGCCCCTTCCACGAGCTGGTCGAGAACGTATCCCTGCCCGACCGGACCTGGCCCGACAAGCGGATCACCAAGGCCCCGCTGTGGTGCGCGGTCGACCTGCGCGACGGCAACCAGGCGCTGATCGACCCGATGTCGCCCGCCCGCAAGCGCCGCATGTTCGACCTGCTGGTGCAGATGGGCTACAAGGAGATCGAGGTCGGCTTCCCCGCCGCCAGCCAGACCGACTTCGACTTCGTCCGCGAGATCATCGAAGACGGCGCGATCCCCGACGACGTCCGCATCCAGGTGCTCACCCAGTGCCGCCCCGAGCTGATCGAGCGGACCTTCCAGTCGCTGGAAGGCGCGCCGCAGGCGATCGTGCACATCTACAACTCGACGTCGATCCTGCAGCGCCGCGTGGTGTTCCGCGAGGAGCGCGAGGGCATCAAGAAGATCGCCACCTCGGCCGCGGAGATGGCCCTGGAACTGGCCGGCAAGTACTCCGACACCGACTTCCGCTTCCAGTACTCCCCGGAGTCCTACACCGGCACCGAGCTGTCCTACGCCGCCGAGGTGTGCGACGCGGTCACCGAGATCTGGCAGCCCACCCCGGAGCGGCCGGTGATCCTGAACCTGCCCGCCACCGTCGAGATGGCCACCCCGAACGTCTACGCCGACTCCATCGAGTGGATGCACCGGAACCTGGCCCGGCGCGACTCGGTGATCCTGTCGCTGCACCCGCACAACGACCGAGGCACCGGCATCGCCGCCGCCGAGCTGGGCTACCAGGCCGGCGCGGACCGCATCGAGGGCTGCCTGTTCGGCAACGGCGAGCGCACCGGCAACGTCGACCTGGTGGCGCTGGGCATGAACCTGTTCAGCCAGGGCATCGACCCGCAGATCGACTTCTCCGACATCGACTACGTCAAGCGCACCGTCGAGCACTGCAACCAGCTGCCCGTGGCGGAGCGGCACCCATGGGGCGGCGAGCTGGTCTACACGGCCTTCTCGGGCAGCCACCAGGACGCCATCAACAAGGGCCTGGACGCGCTGCACGACGCGGCGAACCAGGCCGGCACCCCGGTGGACGACCACCCGTGGGAGGTGCCGTACCTGCCGATCGACCCGAAGGACGTCGGCCGCACCTACGAGGCCGTGATCCGGGTCAACTCGCAGTCCGGCAAGGGCGGCGTCGCCTACATCATGAAGACCGAGCACCAGCTGGAGCTGCCGCGCAAGCTGCAGATCGAGTTCTCCAAGGTGGTGCAGGCGCACACCGACTCCGAGGGCGGCGAGGTCAGCCCGACGGCGATGTGGTCGGCGTTCTCCAGCGAATACCTGGAGGCCACCGCGCCGCTGAGGCTGGTCCGGCAGCGCGCCGCCGGCGAGAACGGCAACGAGTCGATCACCGCCACCGTCGTCGTGGACGGCGAGGAGCAGGAGATCACCGGCACCGGCAACGGCCCGGTCTCGGCCTTCGTCGATGCGCTGAGCAGCATCGGCTACGACGTGCGGGTCATGGACTACCACGAGCACGCGCTGACCGCCGGTGACGACGCGCGCGCCGCGGCCTACCTGGAGTGCGCGGTGGGCGACGAGATCTTCTGGGGCGCCGGCGTCGACACCTCGACGATCACCGCGATGCTGCGCGCGGTGGTATCCGCGGTGAACCGCGCCAACCGCTGACCGACGCAACGCGAACGGCCCGTTCACCCCTTCTGGCGGGGTGAACGGGCCGTTCGTTCGCGGACGGATCGCAGTTTCAATTGAAACTGCGGGCCAGCGGCGTCAGCGCACCGGAGCGTCGGTCTCGGGCTCGGCGCCTTCGACCTTCGCCGATTCGCCGGTTTCGCCCGGGTTATCGGTTTCGTCCGGGTTATCGGTTTCTTCCAGCTCCGCCTCGTCTTCTCGCTCCGCGCGGCGGCGGACGAAGCGCACGATCAGCCAGCCCAGGACCACCGTGACCAGCAGCGCCACCCACGAGAAGCGGTGGAACCACTGCCCGGCGACCACGCCGAAGATGTAGGCCAGGGTCGTCACCGTGCCCGCCCACGCGATGCCGCCCGTGGCGTTCGCGATCAGGAACTTGCGGTACGGCATGCCCAGGATGCCCGCCAGCGGACCGGCGAGGATGCGCAGCAGCGCCACGAACCGGCCGCCGAACACCGCCCACGCGCCGTAGCGGTCGAACGCGCGTTCCGCCTGGCGCACGGGTTTCGGCCCGAAGTGCTTCGGCAGCTTGCGACCGAGCCAGCCCAGCAGCGTGCGGCCGTAGCGCTTGCCGACCGCGTAGCCGACCGAGTCGCCGATGATCGCGCCGCTCGCGGCGACGATGCCGAGCACGACCGGATTCGCCACGCCCTGCGACGCCGCGACCCCGGCACTGACGAGCATGATCTCGCCGGGCAGCGGGATCCCCACGCTTTCCAACCCGATGATCAGCCCGACCACCAGGTAGATCACCCCAGGGGGGATCGTGTCCAGCCACTCGATCATGTACGTCCATTCCGGTCCGAGAACGCGTCGCGCGGTCGCCGAAACGACCGGCACCATCGGCCAGGGTACGTACCGGGGCCGGATTGGTGTCATCGACGACGCAGAAGACGTGCGCATCTTTGGCGAAGCGCAGCGGTTGGTGTGACGGTAGCCACACAGCAGTCGCGAGCGGCCTGGGGAGATGCCGCCCGCGATGCCCTGGGGGAGGGCATTTTGCGCATCATCGGCATCCGCAGCATCCCGGTCGCCGTGCCGTTCGACACCACCGAGAGGTGGGCCGCAGGCAGCCGCCGCGGCCTGGTCAGCGTGCTGATCGAGATCGACACCGACGAAGGCATCACCGGCCTCGGCGAGGCCCCGGCCTACCCGTCGGCCGAGATCGTGCTCGCCGCGCTGCGCTGGGTCGAGCGGTTCGCCATCGGCGAGGACCCGTTCCGCACCGAACGCATCGCGAGGCTGATCGACGTCACCGGCACCTCGAACCACGCGGGCACCACCGGCCCCGCGACGGCCGCCATCGACATGGCCTGCTGGGACATCGTCGGCAAGGCCTGCGACCAACCGCTGGTCAACCTCTTCGGCGGCCCGCTGCGCGAAGAGGTCGAATACCTGCACTACGTCCCGGCGGGCCCGCCGGAGTGGATGCGGGAGCAGGCCGTGCGGGGCGCCGCGGCGGGCTTCGGGAGCTTCTACGTCAAGGTCGGCGCCGCCGACCAGGCCACCGACGTCGCACGGGTGGCCGCGGTCCGCGACGGCATCGGCGCAGGGGCCGCGCTGCGGATCGACGCCGACGGGGCGTGGTCGCCCGCCGCCGCGCTCCGCGCCCTGCGCGCGCTGGAGCCCTACGACATCGAGTTCGCCGAGCAACCGGTCTCCGGCCGGAACCTTCCGGAGATGGCCCGATTGCGAACCCGCACGGGCGTGCCGCTGCTCGCCGACGCGGCGTCGCGCACGCGGCACGACCAGCTGGACGTGATCAGGCAGGGCGCGGCGGACGCGATCTCGGCGGACAACGTGCTGGACGGCGGCCTGCTGAACCTGAAGCGCTCGGCCGGGATCGGCGAGGCCGCGGGCATCCCGGTCGTCAAGCAGAGCCTCGGCGAACTGGGTGTCGCGACGTGCGCCGCGGCCCACCTGATCGCCGCCACCCCGGGATTCCCCTGCGCCAACCAGTCCTACGGCCGGTTGCTCGCCGACGACGTGGTCGAGGACGGCCCGCTGCGCTATCCGGGCGGCCGGCTGCGCCTGCCGGACCGGCCGGGCATCGGGGTCCGGCTGGATCGCGACCGGCTGGCGCGGTACGCGGAGTTGTACCAGGTCGCGGGGCACGAGTACGGCTTCGCCGAACCGCCAGGAGGGGCCGAACCGCCGGCCTGAATACACCAGAAGTCGCATTTCGCTGGGCCGAGAATCGGCGTCCGGTCCGGTGAACACACTCGACCAAAGATGGTATTGCGCTTTCCCCCGAATCGGCACCATTGATGACGTCGCGGGATGCCAAGCGACGCCCCTGGGGAACACGGGGCAGGGGGAGACGGGCCGGAGACGGGGGAAACGTCGGGGACGCCGGTCCCTCCCCCTGTTCCTCATATCTTCGTTCTCCGCCCGAGACCCTGCGGCGAACTTCGCGGTCGACCTGAACAGCCGGGCCATTTCGGGCAAATCGCCTTTTCACGCAACGTCGTCGCGGCCGTTGCACGCCTCTATCACTCGACCGGTCTACCGGACTTGATGTCGGGCTGCCGTCGGGGTTCAGTCAGGCACCGAAGTGCAGCAGCGTTGAGGTGGACATGTGGCCGACCGAGGACCCGACCGAACAGCTCCGCTGGCGAATCCCGTGCACCACACCGGTCGATTCGGGCAACATGACAGTGCTGGTCGTCGGAGATCGGGTCGCCGTGGTGCTGCCGCCGGGCGAGACGCTCGTCTTCACTGCCGATGAAACCGATGACCTCGCAGCGCTGCTGGACGAGGCCGCCGGCTACCTGTCGCGCGGCGCCGAGGGATCGGAGGCACCTGCGTGGCCCTCATCGACACCGACCTGAGCTTCGACCCCCGCGACCCCTACTTCCCCGTCCCCGGCGCCGCTGGCGTGGAGTGGGCGGTGCAGGTGTTCACCACGACCAACGGCTACGGCATCGACGTCGAGCGGGCGCACGTCCGGGAAGGCGACCGCGTCCACGTGCACGCCGACCGGTACGCGCGGCTCGGCCAGCAGGTCCGGGTCGAGGCCGGCGAGGCCGACGTCGAGGTGACCCGCGCGGCCGGCGTGCTGGAGTGGGCCATCACGGTCCGCCACGACGAGCCGATCAAGGCGGTGAAGCTGCTGCTGCGCGGCCTGCCGCCGGAGCAGCTGCGGGCCGGCTGGTGGACGCCGAACACCGGGCGCGGCTGGGCGCACGGCGTCAACGGCCAGCGGTTCCAGCTGGAATACCCGGGCTCGGACTGGGCGACGCCCTGGGTGGCGGCCGGGGACGAGGCGAACGGGCTGGCGCTCAGCGTCCGCGATCCTCTGGTGCGGCGGAAGATCCTGCACGTCCACCAGCCCCCGTACGCGCCGGGCCCGATCGCCGAGCTGGTGCACGTGCCGTCGGCGACGGCGCGCTCGACGACCTGCCGGGTGCCGTCGATCCGGCTGCGGCTGGGCACCACCGGGCACAGCTCCGACGCCGACCTGGACGAGCACCTGTCCTTCGTGGAGGGTTCGCAGAACCTGGTGCCGTGGTCCTCCCGCCCGGACGTGCCGGACTGGCTGCGGCGGACCGCGCTGGTGGTGACGCTGCACGGCCAGCACTGGACGGGCTACGTGTTCAACACGTTCGCGCAGATGGCCGAGGCGCTGCGCTTCGTCGCGCGGCACATCGATCCGAGCCGCGTGCTGGCCTACCTGCCCGGCTGGGAAGGCCGCTACTACTACGCCTACCCGCGGTACCGGCCCGGCGAAGACCTGGGCGGCGCAGGGGGTTTCACCGAGCTCGCGCACACCGCGCGGCAGCTCGGCGTGCGGCTGATGCCGATGTACGGCGGGCACGGCGCGAACGTGGTCGAGTACCCGGGGTGGGAGCGGGCGGCGCTGCGCAACGACACCAACCGCTACGTGGAACTGCTGAACCGGCCGGACTGGGACGGCGACCGGGTCGGCGAGGGCGATCAGGTCTTCCTCAACCCCGGCGAACCGGAGTTCCGCGCCCACCTGGTGGAGTCGATCTCGGCGATGGTGCGGGACTTCGGCGTCGACGCGGCATTCCTGGACACCCTGGGCTACTGGTTCAACGACCCGCGCTACGAGGTGATCGACGGCTACCGCCGGCTCGCCGACGAGCTGCACCACCGCCACCCCGGGCTGGTGCTCGCCACCGAGGGCTGGTGGGACGCGCTGACGGCGATCTTCCCGCTGAGCCAGCAGTGGTACGGCGCGGACCGGGACCTGCGCAAACCCCGCGTGCTCACCCGGTACGCCCGCACCACCGGCCACCTCGCCGAGGGAACGCCGGGACGGGGCAGCACGGGCGTGCACGAGAAGGGCTTCCTGCACCGGCCGCCGGACGTGGCCCGCGAGGCGCACATCCCGGTCGTCGGCATCACCGACGACACGCTCCCGGCCCACGCCGATGAGATCGCGGCGATCTGCCGCTGGGCCCGGGAGCACGCCCCGGAGTAGCCGGGCGATCTCGCGTTCCGCAGGCGCGGTCGTGAGCAGCGGAAACGGGGCCGCTGTCCGGGAACTAAGCGCCGGTGACCGTCGCGGCCTCGGCGAGGAGCGTGTCGAGCACGACGCGGACCGCCGGGCGTTCCGTCGCCCCCTTCCTGGACACCACCTCGATGTTCCGGCCCGCGCGGACCCCGGCCAGCGGGCGCATGACCAGCCGGGGAGAGTCCACTGTGTACCTCGGCAGCAGCGCGACGCCGTGGCCGTCGGCGACCAGGGCCTGGGTGACCTGGAAGTCGTTGATCCGCTGCACCACCACCGGCCGGACGCCCGTGCGGACCGCCAGCGAGCGCAGCACGTCGTCGACCGGGAAGCCGACGTCCACGCTCAGCCACGGCTCGCCGACCAGCTCCGCCGGCTCGATGCGCTCCCGGTCGGCGAGCGGGTGGCCCGGCGGCAGCGCGACGTCCAGGGGCTCCCGCAGCAGCGGGGTGATCTCCACGCGCGCGCCGTCGAACGGCGGCGCCTGGTCGTCCCGGTGCGCCACCACCACGTCGAAGTCGGCGGTCAGGGCCGGCACCTCCGGCGGCGTCATGTCGACGTCGCGGCACTCCAACCGCACCTTGGGGTGCGCCGCCATCCGCCGGAGCAGGCCGGGCAGCAGCAACAACGCGCCGGACGGGAAGATCGCGACCCGCACCACGCCGCGCGGCGTCGACCGGTAGCTGTCCAGCTCGGCCTCGGCGCGGTCCAGCGCGGCCAGCACCTCGTCGGCCCGGGCCGCGAGCGCCCGGCCGGCGTCGGTGAGGCGCAGCCCGCGACCGGCCGGTTCCGTCAGCGGCACGCCGACCTGCGCCTGCAACGCCCGGATCTGCTGCGACACCGCCGACGGGGTGTAGGACAGGGCCTTCGCGACGGCGGTGACCGTCCCGCGATCAGCGAGTTCGCGCAGGAGTCTCAACCTGCGGACATCCATGAAGGAATGGTACACATTAGCTGTAAATAGTATTGCTTGTTCTTCACAGAGCCGGGCCGCAGGCTGTCAAGGTGAACTCACGAGACCGCTTGCTGGCCGTGGTGGTCGTCGTGCTCTGGGGCGTCAACTTCATCGCACTCGACTACGGGCTCGGCCAATTCCCACCGTTCTTCTTCGCCGGACTCCGCTTCGCCGTGCTGCTGCCGGTGCTGCTGTTCGTGCCGCGCCCGCGAGTGCCCTGGCGGTGGCTCATCGGGTACGGGCTGTTCTTCGGCGCCCTGCAGTTCGCGTTCCTGTTCACGGCGATGAACATCGGGATGCCGACCGGGCTGGCCTCGCTGGTGCAGCAGGCGTCCGCGCCGTTCACCGTGGTGCTCGGCGCGCTGCTGCTGCGGGAGCGGCTCACTCCGGTGCAGATCGTCGGCATCCTCATCGCGGTGCTCGGCATGGTGGCGATCGGCTGGCACCGCGCCCAGAGCGCCACCCTGCTGCCGCTGCTGATCACGCTCTGCGGCGCGTTCTCGTGGGCGCTGGGCAACCTGTGCGGCCGGAAGGCGAACGCGTCGAACCCGCTGCACCTGGCGCTGTGGATCGCCATCGTGCCGCCGCTGCCGATGTTCGCGCTGTCGGCGGTGGTCGAGGGACCGACGGCGGGCTGGGACGCGCTGGCGACGGCGTTCGACTCGCCGACCGGCTGGTACGCGCTCGCCGGGCTCGCGTACACGTCGCTGCTGGCGACGATCATCGGATCGGGCCTGTGGACGACGCTGATGGGGCGCTACCCGGCCAGCATGGTCGCGCCGTTCTCGCTGCTGGTGCCGGTGGTCGGCTTCACGACGGCGTGGCTGGTCCTGGGCGAGCGGCCGCACCCGATCGAGCTCGCGGCGGGAGCCGTGGTGGTGGGCGGGGTGCTGCTGGGCAGCATCAAGCTGACCCGCCGCAAGCCACTGGTCCCCGACGCGCCACCCGAACCCGCCGAACCGAGCGCCCCGCTCCGCACCACCTGACGACACCGCCCGCCCGATTCCGCCTGGAATCGGGCGGGTTCCGGCGTCAGCGGACGGCTTCGCCCTTCTCGAAGTCCGGGTTGCAGAGGTGCACCCCGTTCCCCTCCGGGCAGTCGTAGGTCACCAGGACCTCGCCCGACTCCGCCACCAGGCGCTCCGCGGTCGCCCGCTCCAAGATCGCCCGGTGCTCGCACGCGGAGCACCGCGGCGCGCTGCTGTACCTCACTCGCTGCCTCCGTTCCACCGGCCGCCGACGATCTTGTGAACCTAGGGCCTAGCGCGCCGGGCGCGGTGGACAACGCGCGAAATCAGCGCGCCGGTTTCGAACGTCGTGAGTGCCTGTGGCCGCTGGAGCAGCCACAGCCGCTCACGACTGGACCGACGGTCAGGCCGGGGCCGAGGTGATGTCCAGGTCGCCGAAGTCCGCCGGGTTCACCGCCTCCGCCTCGACCTCGTGGGGCTTCAGCCTGCCGTCGCGGATCTCCTCCGCGTAGTGGCACGCCACCCGGTGACCCGGCTTGAGCTCGCGCAGTTCCGGCCGCTCCGTGTCGCACCGGGTCGCCTGCCGCCACGGGCACCGGGTGTGGAACCGGCAGCCTGCTGGCGGCGCGGCCGGCGAGGGCAGGTCGCCGGAGAGCAGGATCTGCTCCCGCTCGTCCTCCACCGTCGGGTCCGGCACCGGCACCGCCGAGAGCAGCGCCTTCGAGTACGGGTGCAGCGGCTCCTCGTAGAGATCGTCCGATGCGGACTCCTCCACGATGCCGCCCAGGTACATCACCCCGACCCGGTCGGCGATGTGCCGCACCACCGCCAGGTCGTGCGCGATCACCAGGTACGTCAGCCCGAACTCGGCCTGCAGGTCCTCCAGCAGGTTCAGCACCTGCGCCTGCACCGAGACGTCCAGCGCCGACACCGGCTCGTCGGCCACCACCAGGTCGGGCCCCACCGACAGCGCCCGGGCGATGCCGATGCGCTGCCGCTGGCCGCCGGAGAACTCGTGCGGGTACTTGCGCAGCGACGTCGACGGCAGGCCCACGGCCGACAGCAGCTCGCGCAGCCGCTTGTCCGTGCCCGCCCGGCCGCTGTCCATCCCGTGCGCCCGCATGCCTTCGACCAGCAGCGACTGCACCGACTGCCGCGGGTCCAGGGAGGACAGCGGGTCCTGGAAGACCATCTGCATCCGGCGGCGCATCCGGCGCAGCGGCTCGCCCTTCATGCCGGACAGGTCGACGCCGTCGAACACCACCTTGCCGCCGGTGGGCTTCTCCAGCCGCAGCACCGCGCGCCCCAGCGTCGACTTGCCGCAGCCGGATTCCCCGACCAGGCCGTAGGTTTCGCCACGCCGGATGGTCAGCGACACGCCGTCCACGGCGTACACGTAGCCGATCGTGCGGTCCAGCACCACGCCGCGCTTGATCGGGAAGTGCACCTGGACCTGGTCGATGTCGATCAGCACGTCCCGGGGGTTCCCCGCAGTTTCCGGGGTTTCGGTCATGACGCCTCCAGGGTCCGGCGCCGGGCACCGGCATCCGGTGCAGCCAACAGGTGCTTGGTCCGGTCGTGGTGCTCCGCTGCGCCCCGACCGGGTGACTCCAACGCAATTTCAATGGAAATCGAAGGTCCGATTTCCATTGAGCGTTTTCCATCCTGGTCGGCCCGCAGCCGCGGGTCGCAAAGGTGCATGTCGATGGGCTGTCGCATGCGCCGCAGGCGCATAGCCCACCTACGACACTGGCACCGCCGCGGGTTCACGGTGCCCACCCCTCCGGGGTTCCCTCGGCGAGGACGGCCCTGACGCCGTGTATTGGACATACATAAGTCAGGGCACCCACAGACCAGGGAGCCTCTGAGGTTCCGCCACCCGCACCGCCACGCAAAACGAGCTTGGAAAAACCTCAATTGAAACTTGGGTCAGTGGCGGGCGAAGGTGGAGAGGGCCGCGACGGTGACGAAGACGGCGGCCGTCGCCGTGAAGACCAGCGTCGCCGCGGTCAGGCCGTAGGCCGTGCTGAGGAAGCCCAGGGCGACGCTGGGGACGCTGGCCGACAGGTACGCCACGACGTAGATCAGCGCCGCGGTGCCCGCCCGGTGCTCCGGGGCCGCCAAGCCGGTCAGCATCCGGAACCCGCCCATGAACACCAGGCCCCAGCCGGTGCCGAGCACCGCCGAGCCGACGAAGAACACCACGGCGCCCTGCCCGAGCGCCGCCGCCGCAACCCCGGCCAGCCCGGCGAGCATCAGCGGCGCGCCGACCCGCACCGCGCGCCGCGCCTCCCAGCCGCCCAGCAGCAGTTGCGCGAGCCCGCCGAACCCGGCCAGCGCCGCGACCGCCAAACCGCCCACCAGGTAGGGGTTTCCGCTGACCAGCCCCTTGGCCACCGACGGCCCGAGGGACATGAACATGCCGCCGACGATCCACGAGGCCAGCAGCGTCGTCGCCATCAGCGCGAACGTCGCGCCCTTCCCGGCAGGCACGGTCGGTCGCTGCGGGCGCAGCACCTCGCGCAGCGCGCGGCGGTGCGCGACCGGCTCGGGCATCAGCAGCACGCCCGGGATCGCGAGCAGGAAGCCGAGGATCAGCAGCAGGTAGCTGGTCAGCGTCGGCCCGGGCACGAACTGCACCAGAGCACCCGCCAGCAGCGAGCCGAGCGCCATGCCGAGCCCGGCCGCGACGCCGTTGATCAGCGATCCGCGGTTGGTGCCCGGGCGCTGGAAGTCCAGCAGGGCGCCGCTGATCGCGCTGGTCGCGATCCCGGTGGCCAGGCCCTGCAGCGCCCGGCCGACCAGCAGCCAGGCGACGCTCGGCGCGATCGCGAGCACCAGCATCGAGGCGATCTCCAGCACGAGCCCGGTCAGCAGCACCGGCCTGCGGCCGATGTGGTCGGACAGCGAACCGAAGAGCACCAGCGCGAGCAGGATGAGGACCGCGTAGACGGCGAAGACCTCGGTGAGCACCGTGGTGGTGAAGTGCCATCGCTGCTGGTAGATCGAGTACATCGGGGACGGCGCGGTGGAGGCCATCAGGAACAGGGCGTACACCCCGCCGACGAACCAGAACGACGCGGGCCGGGACAGCGCGCCGCGGCCGAGGGTTCCGCTGCGGGGCTGGACGAGCTCCGTTGTGGTCATGCCTTCCTCTGCTTCCAACGGCCGCGGATCGCCCTGCTCGCAGCGGGCCGCAGCGGAATGAGTGATTCCGCTCGGGTCCAACCCCGCAGCGGAATGGATCATTCCGCTGTCCGCGTATGCTGTGGCCATGCCCACACCGGACAGGTCCGCGCGATACGACGACCAGGTCATCGCCGCCGCGCGTGAGGTGTTCGCCGCGCAGGGCTTCGCGGCGCCGATGTCGGAGGTCGCCAAGCGCGCGGGAGTCGGCGTGGCGAGCGTGTACCGGCGCTACCCGAGCAAGCAGGAGCTGGTCGAGCAGGTCCGCATCGCCGCGTTCCGGCGGATCATCGGCGAGGCGGAATCGGCCCGCGCCGAGGAATCCGACCCGTGGCAGGCCCTGGTCCGGTTCATGCGCCGCTGCCTGCGGGAGGGCTCCGGGATCGGCACCGTGCTGCCGCCGATGGACCAGCAGCACACCTATTCCGCGGAGTTCCGCGAGCTCCAGCGGGGCGTCGCGAGGGAGATCGAGGCCCTGGTCGACGCCGCGAAGCGGGCGGGTGAGCTGCGTCCGGACGTGGACTGGACGGACATCCTGCTGCTGCTCAAGCACCTCAACCCGGCGCTGCCGACGAGCGAGTCCCGGCGGGCCGAGTTCCGCGCGCGCTACCTGGCCCTGGTGCTCGAAGGCCTGCACGCGGGAGGCGCGGAGCTGCCGGGGCCGCCGCCGGACCGGGCGGAGTGGCAGGCCCTCTGCGACAACTTCGCCATGTCCTGACCGCCGAACGACCGGACGCCAAATCCTGTTTCTGCAGTTCAGGTCCCGCGTGCACGTTGTGTCGCCATAGCAGCACCAAATACGCACGGGTCCTGACCGGGCAAAACATCACCTGGTCCGGACGGGCATCCCGCGCCTCAGCGTTCAGCTGGGGCGTTTTCGCTGTTCAGGGTCATTTTCGGGGTTCCGCTTGACCTAGATCGTTCGAAAGTTATCCTATGATCGTAGGTTAATAGAGTGATAGGGGAAGTGCTTGATCGAGTTCCGCGTCGACAGCGGTACCGGGGTGCCGCCCTACCGGCAGCTCGTGCATCAGGTCGAGCACGCCCTCCGGCTCGGGCAGCTGCAGGTCGGCGACCGCCTGCCCACCGTCAAGGAAGTCGCGAAGAACCTCGTCATCAACCCGAACACGGTGTTGAAGGCGTACCGCGAGCTGGAGCACAAGGGGCTGGCCAAGGGCCGTCCCGGGGCGGGCACCTTCATCGAACGGGGCCTGACCGGACTGCCCGCGGAGAAGCAGGCCGAGCTGCGAACCGGCCTGGAGCGGTGGCTGACCGAGGCGTACCGGGCCGGCATGGATTCCGAAGGCATCGCCGCGCTGATCGCGACGGTGCTGCACGACTTCCGTCCTGAGGGGAACCAATGACTGAAACCGCCATGACGGCGACCGGCCTCGGCAAGCGGTACGGCCGCAAGTGGGGCCTGCGGAACTGCTCGCTGCAGGTGCCTGCGGGACGGGTCGTCGGCCTCGTCGGCCCGAACGGCGCGGGCAAGTCCACGCTGCTGAACCTGATGGTCGGCCTGCTCGCGCCGACGGAGGGCGAGCTGACGCTGCTCGGCGAGCGCGTCGGCCCCGGCACCGTGCTGGACCGCGTGGCCTACCTCGACCAGGAGCACTCGCTGTACCGGAACTTCAAGGTGCGCGAGATGCTCAAGGCCGGGCGGATGCTGAACAAGCGCTGGGACGAGCAGATCGCGCTGGACCGCCTCGCCGAGCTGAACATCCCGCTGGAGAGCCGGATCGGCGGGCTCTCCGGCGGACAGCGGGCGCAGGTCGCGCTCGCGGTGGCCCTGGCGAAGAAGCCCGAGCTGCTGATCCTCGACGAGCCGGTGGCCAGCCTCGACCCGCTGGCCAGGCGGGAGCTGATGAGCGTCCTGATGGAGACGAAGGCCGACTGGGACTGCACCGTGGTCCTGTCCTCGCACGTGGTCTCCGAGCTGGAGCGGCTCTGCGACCACCTGATCGTGCTGGACCACGGCCAGGTCAAGCTCTCCGAGGACATCGACGACCTGCTGGAGCAGCACCACGTCCTGATCGGGCCGAAGGGCGCGGCGGCGGGCGTGGCCGGCGAGGTCGTGCACCGGGAGGAGCGCGGGGACCGGGTTTCCATGCTGGTGCGCGGGAATCCCCCGGCTCCCGGCTCTTCGTGGGACGTGCAGCGCGTCGACCTGGAAACGCTCGTCATGCACTACCTGACGGCTTCGGCGCCGCAGCGCATCCGGGAGGCCGCCGCATGACCTGGTTGACCTGGCGGCAGCACCGGCTCGGGCTGGCCGGATTCGCCGTCGTCTTCCTCGGCGTGGCGGCGATCTACCTCTTCTCCGGCTCGCTCGGCGCCGATGCCTCGACGGTTTACACCGCGGCGTACGGGTTCTCGCGCCTGGTCAAGTTCGGCGAGGACGTCAGCAGCTTCCTGCTGCCGCTGCCGCTGCTGGTCGGCATGTTCGCGGGTGCTCCGCTGGTGTCCAGGGAGCTGGAGCAGCACACGTTCCGCTACGCGTGGACCCAGGGCGTCTCGCGGAGCCATTGGCTGCGCGGCAAGGTTCTCCTGGTCGGGGCCGCGATTCTGGTGCTCAGCACGATCTTCTCCCTCGTGCACATGAGCTGGTTCGCGCCGATGGTTCCCGAGATGGGCTGGTTCCGCTTCTTCAACCAGTCGGTCCCGGCGTTCCCGATGAGCTGCCTGTTCACCTTCGCGCTGGGAGTCGCCGCCGGAACGCTGATCAAGCGGACGGTGCCCGCGATGGCCGCGACCATGTTCGGCGGCGCAGCCGTCTTCGTGGTGATGGCCTGGCTGCTGCGGCCGAACTACATGGAGCCGATGACCCTCGCCCGGCCGCTCGACCCGGTCGACGGGCGATCCGGATCCGACGACGCGCTCAACGATGTGTACTACCTCGGTTCGGTTTTCCAAGACAGTTCGGGAAGGACCGGGAATTCGGCGGTCTGGGGAGAAGGCGAACCCGCGCCGGTCAGCATCGTCACCTACCACCCGGCGGACCGCTTCTGGTCCTTCCAGTTCATCGAAGCGGGGATCTACCTCGCGTTGACCATCGCTTGTCTGGCGCTGGCCTTCTACTGGCTGCGCCGCAAACTCAGCTGACCTGATTCCGGGCGAGACGAGGGCGCTGATCGCGCCCCGGCCGATGCTGCCCGGAAAACCCAAACCGGAGGTACGAATGATCTGGTTGACCTGGCGGCAACATCGGTTGATGGTGGCCCTGGTCGGCGCGGTTCTGCTCGGTTTCGCCGCGTGGTTCCTGTTGCTGGGCAACGGGATGCGGGATTCGCTGGGGCGGGCCGAGTTGGCCGACTGCATCGGTATCGGGATGGACTGCGGCGAGTGGACGTCGTCCCTCAGCATGCTGAGCAGCCTGCAGGGGACACTGCTTCCCGTGCTGCCGGCGCTGATCGGCGCGTTCCTGGGCGCGCCGATGCTGACGCGGGAGATCGAGCAGCGAACCTTCCGCTACGCCTGGACGCAGGGGATCTCCCGCGAGCACTGGCTGTTCAGCAAGGTGTTCCTGCTCGGCGGCGCGATCGCCGTGCTCAGCACCGTGTTCTCGGCGGCGTACGTGTGGTACTTCCAGCCGGCCGTGCCGGAGTGGAGCTGGTTCGACGCCTTCGGCATGGTGCTGCCGTCCTTCCCCGCGACGTGCGTGTTCGGTTTCGCGCTCGGCGTCCTGGCCGGAACGGTGACCAAGCACCTCCTCGTCGGGATGGCGTTGTCGCTGGCCGGTTTCCTGGCCGTCTTCCTGCCCATCGTGGCGTGGCTGCGACCGCACTACATGTCGCCGCAGCGCCTCACGACCGACGAGTACTACCGGGGGCCGCGCGGCTGGGTGACCGAGTTCGTCTACCGGAGCCCGGAAGGCGAGGAGCTCGACATCTTCGGGGCGCTCCGGGCCAGCGGCGTTCCGCATGCGCCGAACTCCGTCGGCTCGGCCGAGATCGACCAGCTCAGCGCGGCCGGTTACACCCAACTCGTGCTCGTCCAGCCCGGCAGCCGGTTCTGGACGCTCCAGTTCGTCGACGCCGGGGTGTTCCTGGTGCTCGCCGCGGCGTGCATCGCGCTGACCTGCTGGCTGTTGCGCCGCAAGGCGCTCTGATCTTCCGGGCCTTGCCCGGGACCTTCACCGAATCGAGAGGAAAACCATGCGCATCACCAAGTTGCTCGCTGCCGCCTTCGGCGCGGCGCTGGTCGGGATCGCGACCGCCGGTAGCGCCGGCGCGATCGTCGGCGGCGGCCCGGCCGACGAGCAGTACCCGTTCATGGCGTCGCTGCAGATGCCGGACGAGCCCAGGTTCCACTGCGGAGCGACGCTGATAGACGACGGCTGGCTGCTGACCGCCGCGCACTGCGTCGACTCCTTCGACGTGGGGCAGCTGACGGCGCGCGTCGGCAGCCCGGACCGCACCACCGGCGGCGAGGAGCGCCGGATCGCCGAGAAGGTCCTGCACCCGCAGTACAAGAAGGAGTTCCTGGCGCAGTACGACTTCGCGCTGCTGAAGCTCGACCGGCCCGTCGACCTGCCGACGGTGCGGATCGCGGATGCCGAGCAGGTGCCGGGCAAGGACACCCGGCTGATCGGCTGGGGCCGGGAGTGCAGCGAGTTCGACTGCGGCGAGATCCCGGCCTTCCCGCGCCAGTTGAAGCAGTACGACGCCGAGGTGGGCGACGACGCCGAGTGCGCCAAGACCGACGGCAGCGTCGACACCTGCCTGCGCGCCCCCGGCAACCGGGTGTCGGTTTGCGAGGGCGACTCCGGCGGTCCCGCGCTGATCCGCGACGCGGCCGGGCGCTGGGAGCAGATCGGCATCACGAGCCGGTTCGGTGGCACCGCGGAGGAGGCGGTCTGCGGCGACGAGCCCGACATCTTCGCCGACCCGGTCGCGGTCCGGGACTGGATCGGCCAGACGATCGGCGGCTGAACCACCTGATCGGAGGTGGGGGGGGGGGGGGGGGGGCCCCC
The DNA here is from genome assembly GCF_056431445.1 of Saccharopolyspora sp. NPDC045941. NCBI lineage: Bacteria > Bacillati > Actinomycetota > Actinomycetes > Pseudonocardiales > Pseudonocardiaceae > Saccharopolyspora > Saccharopolyspora sp. NPDC045941. The sequence continues at coordinate 41,108 of NZ_JBWKKU010000040.1, read as the reverse complement.
CCCCCCCCCCCCCCACCCATTTTTCCCCCCCCCCCCACACCACCCGGCAGAGTTTTCCCCCCACTCACCAAGAACCGCCTTTTTTTTCGATGGCCTCCTCACC
>NZ_JBWKKU010000040.1:0-40995 GCF_056431445.1 Saccharopolyspora sp. NPDC045941 | reverse complement strand
CTTTTCCCCCCCCCGACCTCTCTGGTGGTCGGGGGGGGGGAAAGGGGGGAGCGCGCAGTCGTGGGGGGGGGGGGGGGGCCCCCCCCCCCCCCCCCCCCCCCCCCACCTCCCCGTGACGTGTTTTCCCAGGTCAATATCAGCCGATGGAGCGGTTCCGCACCGGATGCCCAGGTGATCTTCGTGTTCGGCGATGATCGGACTACCCTGCGCTGTGTGGGCATACCTGCGTGGCTCTGGTTCGTCATCGCCGTCGTCGCCATCGGTGCGGGCGTCGTGCTGCTGATCGCCGACCGATCCCAGCGCGCGTCGAACAACCGCGAGCGACGCCGTTGGGCCGCGCTGCGCGGCTGGCAGTTCGCCGAGGTGGACCAGGTCCTGCCGACCAGGTGGGAGCGCGGCGTGCTGGCCCAGTTCGGCGGCGTGACGGCCACCGACGTGGTGGCCGGGTCCACGTTCACCGCCGACGGGCGGCGCCAGGTGTACGTCCTCGACCTCGACGTCAACGGCAAGGCGGCCGCGGTGCTGGCCGCCATCCGCTGCCGCCGGTCCGCCCCGGCCACCATCGAGCTGTGGCTGCCCGACGTCCCGGTGCCGCAGGACTCCGAGCTGGACCTGCTCGGCCCGGTCGGCTCGCGGTACGCGTTCGTCACCGAGGTGGCGGCGGCCCGGCCGCTGGTGACGCCGGACCTGGTGGACGCCACCGAGGAGATCGGCCACGACGTCACGGTGGTGTGGCTGGAGAACGACTGGGTGCTCGCGGCGCTGCACCCCGACGACGCCGACCCGGCGCGCCTGGAGCGGCTGCTGCGCGACCTCGGCGAACTCGCCGACCTGATCGACCCCTTCGACACCGACCCGAACGAGGGCGACGGCGCGGACGCCGCGGTGGAGGACGACGAGCTCGTCGACGCCGAGCCGGAGCCGTCGGAACGCTCGCGCTGACCCCGGAAGTCCGCAATTTCCATTGAGCGTTTTCATCCTGGTCGGCCCGCAGCCGCGGATCGCAAAGCCACACGTCGATGAGGTGTCGCATGCGCCGCAGGCGCATAACCCACCTACGACACCCGCACCGCCGCGGGTTCTCAGAGGCTTCCTGGCGAGGACGGCCCTGACGCCGTGTATCGGACATACATAAGTCAGGGCACCCACAGACCAGGAAGCCTCTGAGGTTCCGCCACCCGCACCGCCACGCAGAACGAGGTTGGAAAACCTCAGTGAAATCGAAGGTTCGATTTCAATGGAAATTGCGGGGATCCCGGCGGGTGGTCGCGGCGGGCGAACTCTTCGGTAGGTTCGGGCCATGGCTACCGCACTCGTCACCGGCGCCACCGCGGGCATCGGGCGCGCCTTCTCCCGCCGACTCGCCGCCGAGGGCCACGACATGGTCCTGGTGGCCCGCGACGCCGGACGGCTCGCCGAACTCGCCGATCGCCTGCAGGCCCGGCACGGCGTCCGGGTCGAGGTGCTCCCGGCGGACCTCGCCGACTCCGAGCAGCGCGCCGAGGTCGAGCGGCGCCTCGCCGACCCCGACCGACCGGTCGACCTGCTGGTCAACAACGCCGGGTTCGGCACGGCCGGGGCGTTCTGGGACACCACCGCCGCCGAGCTGCAGCGGCAGCTGGACGTCAACGTCGCCGCGGTGCTGGCGCTGACCCATGCCGCCGTGCGCGGGATGCGGGAGCGCGGCCAGGGCGACGTGATCAACGTGTCCAGCGTCGCCGGCTTCTTCCCGGTCGCCGGCTCCACCTACGGGGCGACCAAGGCCTACGTGACCGCCTTCTCCGAGGGCCTGTCGGTGTCGCTGACCGGCACCGGGGTGCGGGTCATGGCGCTGTGCCCGGGCTTCACCCAGACTGAGTTCCACCAGCGGGCCGGGCTGGAGATGGGCCGCCTGCCCAGGGCGTTCTGGCTGCAGGCCGACCAGGTGGTGCACGCGGCGCTGGCCGACCTGCGCCAGGGCAAGAGCGTGTCGGTGCCGGGCGTGCAGTACAAGGCGCTGGTCGCCATCGGCCGGCTGGTGCCGCAGAAGCTCCAGCGGATGATCGTGAAGCGCACCGTCCCGGGCCGCACCTGAGCATTCGAAGGGCATCGGGCCGTGAGCGCTTCGGGGTGCGACAGCGCCCCGAAACGCTCACGGACACGTCGCGGAAGTGGCCCGCAACCCGGCCGGTATGCTGAAAACTCGTGGTCAAAGTGGATGAACAGCAGCGCACCGAGCTCGCCCGCCTGGTCCGGGAACTCGCCGTCGTGCACGGTCGGGTCACCCTCTCCTCCGGCAAGGAAGCCGACTACTACGTCGATCTCCGCCGAGCGACGCTGCACCACCAGGCGGCGCCGCTGATCGGCACGCTGCTGCGCCAGCTCACCGCCGACTGGGACTACGTCGCCGTCGGCGGCCTCACCCTCGGCGCGGACCCCGTCGCCACCGCGATGATGCACGCCGAAGGCCCCGGGCTGGACTCCTTCGTCGTCCGCAAGAGCAGCAAGACGCACGGCATGCAGCGGCTGATCGAGGGCCCCGACGTCACCGGGCGCCGGGTGCTCGCCGTCGAGGACACCTCCACCACCGGCGGCAGCGTCCTCACCGCCGTCGAGGCGCTGCGCGCGGCCGACGCCGAGATCGTCGGCGTAGCCACCGTGGTCGACCGCGACACCGGCGCGCGCGAGGCCATCGAGGCCGCCGGGCTGCCGTACCGCTCGCTGCTGAGCCTGGCCGATCTCGGGTTGGCGTGAGCGAGGAGCTCGGTCCCACCGAGTGGGGCACCACCGTCGGCGTCGGGCCCTGGCCGGGCCCGTGGCCGGCGGACGAGCGCTACGACCCGGAGCTGCTGGAGCACGGCGACCGGCGCAACGTCGTGGACCACTACCGGTACTGGCGGCGCGAGGCGATCGTCGCCGACCTGGACCTGCGGCGGCACGACTTCCACGTGGCCATCGAGAACTTCCAGCACGACCACAACATCGGCACGGTGGTGCGCACCGCGAACGCCTTCGCCGCGAAGGCCGTGCACATCGTGGGCCGGCGGCGGTGGAACCGGCGCGGCGCGATGGTCACCGACCGGTACCAGCACATCCACCACCACCCGGACCTGGAGTCGCTGCGCGGCTACGCGACCGAGCACGACCTGGCGCTGGTGGCGGTGGACAACACCGCGGGCGCGGTGCCGATCGAGCGGACGGCGCTGCCCCGCCGCTGCGTGCTGCTGTTCGGCCAGGAGGGCCCCGGCCTGCGGGAGGACTCGCGGCACGGCGCGGACCTGGTGGTGTCGATCGCGCAGTTCGGGTCGACCCGCTCGATCAACGCCGGGGTCGCGGCGGGCGTCGTGATGCACACCTGGATCGAGCAGCACGCCGATCTCGCCGACGCCTGGTGATCAGCCGATGAGTTCTCCGCCCGGGCGGAGTCTGTTCCGGTGTACCGCGAACAGACCTGATCGGTTGGGGGAACCCATGACCAGCAACGCCCTACCGCCCGTCGTCGACGCCGAGACCTGGCAGCGCGAGCTCGACGAGCTGCGCGCCCGGGAGAAGGCCGCGACCCGGGAGCTCGACGCGATCGCCGCGCAGCGCCGCCGCATGCCGATGGTCGAGATGCCCGACTACACCCTCGAAGGCGAGGAGGGGCCGATCCGGCTGGCGGACGTCTTCGACGGCGCGTCGCAGCTGATCGTCTACAACCACATGTGGTTCGCCGGCAAGGAATGGCAGTGCCCGGGCTGCACCGGGTTCACCTCGCAGTTCACCCGACTGGAATTCCTGCACAACTACGACGCCCGGTTCGTGATCGTCACCCAGGGCCCGATCGGCGAGGCGCTCGCCTACAAGCGGCGCGTCGGCAACCAGATGACCTGGTACTCCACGGCGAACAGCCCGTTCGGCGCCGACGTCGGCGCACCGGCCGGCGGGGGATTCGCCGTGAACGTGTTCCTGCGCGACGGCGACACCATCTACCGCACCTGGCACACCAGCGGCCGCGGCTGCGAGCAGCTCAGCCACACCTTCGCGCTGATCGACCTGCTGCCGTACGGGCGGCGGGAGGAGTGGCAGGACTCGCCCGAGGGCTGGCCGCAGGAGCCCACCTACAGCCGGTGGGCCGGCTCCGAGGACATCGCCGCGCGCTACGGCGAGGCCTGATCCGGCCCGGAAAGCAGTTCGCGCGGATCCGGAGCCCGGATCCGCGCGAAGGTGGCGACTGGTCAGCTCGCGGCGCCGCGGGCCTTCTCGCGGCGGCTCTTCAGGTACTCGATGATGATCGGGACGACCGAGACCAGCACGATCAGGACGGCCATCGCTTCGAGGTTGTTCCTGATCCACGGGATGTTGCCGAGGAAGAAGCCGAGCACCGTCATGCTGACGGTCCACGCGATGCCGCCGATCGCGGAGTAGCTGAAGAACTTCTTCTGGTCCATCTGCGCGACGCCCGCGACGGCGGTGATGAAGGTCCGCACGATCGGCACGAACCGGGCCAGGATGATCGCGCGCGCCCCGTACTTCTCGAAGAACCCGTGGGTCTTGTCCACGTGCTCCTTCTTGAACAGCTTCGAGTCGGGCTTGCTGAACATCGACGGCCCGACCTTGCGGCCGATCCAGTACCCGGTCACGTTGCCCACGAACGCGCACACCGCTAGCAGCACGCACACCAGCCAGATCGGGGTGTCGATCGCGCCGGTGGCGACGAACAGGCCCGTCACGAACAGCAGTGAGTCACCGGGCAGGAAGAACCCGATGAGCAGGCCGCACTCGGCGAAGATGATCAGGCACACGCCGATCAGGGCGAACGGCCCCATCGACTGGATGATGTGCTCCGGATCGAGCCAGTCCGGCAGCAGGGCGAGCGCGGGAGTGTTCGCGGCGGCGTCGACAATCGCGGGCAATTCGGTCGTCACGCTTGCCAACGGTACCGTGACCGCCCCCGCGCCAACCCCCGGGCGAGCAAGCCCGCCGAACACGCTGGGCAATCCCATGATCACCCGGAAGTGGGTATCGGCTCAGATCGCCAGGGGGAACAGCGTGAGTGCTCCGGCGATGGCTCCGGCCAGGAGCCCGACGATCAGCGCGAACAACAGCACGCCGGCCACCGGGAGGCGCTTGCGCGGCGGAGCGGGCGGAGGCTGCGGAGCCGTGCCGGGGCTGCCCCCGGCCTGGGCGCGCAGCGCCGCCGACAGGAGGTGTGCTGGGTCGGGTCGGGTCACCCCCCGAGCGTAAGCGAGGGGCCCGGCGGAGCAGGCCGTTGCGACGAAGCCGGGCGGTGCGGCGGAGCAGGCCGTTGCGGCGAAGCAGGCCGCTGCGACGAAGATGGGCGGTGCGGCGGAGCTGGGGCTTCGCGAACCAGCCGCAATTTCAATGGAAGTTGCGGTTCTCCGGCGTGTCCGACAACGACACGCCGGGGGATGTGGGCAACTTCCGCAATTTCAATGGAAATCGGACCTTCGATTTCCATTGAAATTGCGGACCGACCCCTCGGCGCGGTGCTCAGCTCGGTTCGGTCACCCAGGTTCCGTCCTTCATCACCGCGTCCAGCTCCAGGTCGGCGTTCAGCACGACCAGGTCCGCCGCGAGACCCTGGCGGATCTCGCCGATCCGGTCGCCGAGGCCGAGCAGCTGCGCCGGCTTCGTCGACGACGCCGCCACCGCCGCCGACACCGTCAGGCCGCAGCTGCGGACCAGGTTCCGGAACGCCACGTCCATCGTCAGCGTGCTGCCCGCCAGCGAGCCGTCCGCGAGCCGCGGCTCGCCGTCGGTCACCGTGACCGGCAGCTTGCCCAGCTCGTAGGTGCCGTCGCCCGCTTCGGTCGCGCTGATCGCGTCGGTGACCAGCACGGTCCGCCCGCTGCCCGCGTGCGAGGCGGCCAGCTTGACCACCGCCGGGTGCAGGTGCACCAGGTCGCAGATGAGCTCGACGGTCACCCGCTCGTCCTCCAGCAGGACGCCGATCGGGCCCGGTTCCCGGTGGTGCAGCGGGCGCATCGCGTTGAACAGGTGCGTGGCGACCGTCGCGCCCGCCTCCACCGCGGGCACCACCTGGTCCAGCACGGCGTCGGTGTGCCCGACGGCGGCGATCACGCCCTGGTCGACCAGCCGCCGGATGGCGCTCAACGACTCCGGCAGCTCCGGCGCCAGCGTGATCATCCGGACCGCGCCCCGCCCCGCGTCCAGCAGCTGCTGGACGGCGGCGGCCTCCGGCGGGCGGAGGATCGCCGGGTCGTGCGCGCCGCAGCGCGCCGCCGACAGGAACGGCCCCTCCAGGTGGATGCCCGCCAGCGCGCCGTCGACGACCAGCTCGCTGAGCGCGCTGATCTGCTTGGCGAGGTCGGGCAGCGGCGCCGACACGAGGCTGGCCAGCATCGTCGTCGTGCCGTGCGCGCGGTGGGTGTTGATCGCGGCGTGCGACTGGTCGAGCTCGATGCCGGTGAAGGAGCCGCCGCCACCGCCGTGGCAGTGGATGTCCACGAAGCCGGGCACCAGCCACCGGCCGGCCAGGTCGACGGCGGGGCCGTCCGGCGCGGGGCCGCTGCCGACCGCGGCGATCTGGCCGCCGGAGACCCGGACCCAACCGCGGTCCAGCACTCCGTCGGCGGTGACGACCTGTCCACCGGCGAGGATCAGTTCGGGAGTGTTCACGTTGTTTTCAACCCTTCCGTCGCCAGCAGCGCTGCACCGAGGCAGCCCGCGGTGTCACCGAGCTCGGCCAATTTGAGGTGGGGGCGGCGGTGGTATGCCGCCAGCATGCCGTCCAACCGGGCGCGCAGCGGGTCGACGAGCAAATCGCCGGCCTGCGCGAACCCGCCGCCGAGCACGACGCACTCGGGCGCTGCGACCGTGATGAGCACCAGCAACCCCCTGGCCAGTGCATCGATCGCGTCCTGCCAAACCGCCTGGGCGTCCGGATCGCCGGTCCGCACCGCGGCGGCGACGTCGGCGCCCGAGACGTCCCGTCCCGTCCGCGCCCGGTAGCGGCGGGCGACCGCGGCCGACGACGCCACGGCCTCGACGCAGCCGCTGCTCCCGCAGCCGCACGGCTCGCCGTGCCCGACGTCGATGTGCCCGATCTCGCCGGCGAAGCCGCCGCCGGAGTAGAGCCGGCCGTCGAGCACCAGCGCTGCGGCGATCCCGGTGCCGATCGGCAGCACGACCACGTCGCGCATGCCGCGGGCGGCGCCCAGGCGCGCCTCGGCGAGCCCACCGGCGCGGACGTCGTGGCCGAAGGCCAGTGGCAGGTCGATGCGGGCGGCGAGCCGGTCGCGCAGCGGCACGTCCCGCCAACCGAGGTTCGCGGAGAACACTCCGACACCGCGAGCCTCGTCGACCACACCGGGCATCACGACGCCGACGGCGTCCACCGAGTCCGCGCCGGAGCGCAACTCGGACACCAGCTCGGCCACGGCTTCGACCACGAGGTCGGCGGTCGCTTCGCCGTCCGAGCCGCGCGGGGTCGGGCGGCGCGCATGGCGCAACTGCCGAGCGGTATCGCGGCCGACGGCCACCAGAGCGGCCTTCATGTCGGTACCGCCGACGTCTACGGCGATGGCGTGTGCGGTCACGCCGACGATCCTCCGCTACCAGCCACCCAGTGGTCTACACCAAACTGGTGTGTCGTTCGACTGGGATTTCGCGGACTTCCCCGTCGATCAGTTGCCCATCAGCTTCTGCAGGGCCTCCAGGCCGCGGCTCGCGGTCGACTTCACGGTGCCCTTCGAAACGCCCGTGGCCTCGGCGATCTCCGCTTCCGTGAGGTTCCCGTAGTACCGCAGCACCAGCACCTCGCGCTGCCGTCGCGGCAGCTTGCCCAGCGACTCCACCACCGCCTGGTGCTCGGCCGTCAACATCGCCAGCGATTCGGCGGAACGGGCGTCGGCCTGGTGCGGCGGCTGGTACTCGCGGGCCGTCTTGCGGCGCCGCAGCACCGAGCGGCTGCCGTTGACGACCGCGGTGCGCAGGTACCCGATCGCGGCGCGCGCGTCGCGCAGCCCGGACCAGTTCCGGTACAGCCCGGTGAACGCCTCCTGCACCACGTCCTCGGCCGTCGCCGGGTCGTCGACCAGCAGGATCGCCAGCCGCACCATCCGCATGCGCTGCTGGCGGTACAGGTCTTCCAGGGTCAGCGGTTGCGCCGTGGTGTCCACCGCCGCGCTGTCCAGCGCGCGCAGGTGTCCGAGGGTCTGCTCCACGCTCCGTGCGGTGCTGTGCGAATCACCGGCCATGATCGAACAACCTACCGGCTGGCCACTGGCGCGTATAACACGACCGGGTAGCGTCGATATCGATCGGTGATCTGCAGCGGAGGTGTCGGGAACATGGCCAAGTTCGTGGTCGAGCTGGTGTACGGCGAGGACGAGGAGCGCCGCCTCGAGGTGCGGCCCGCGCACCGGGAGTACTGCCGCGAACTCGCCGAGCGCGGCGTGCTGCTGGCCGGCGGCCCGTTCACCGACAACCTCGGCGCCCAGCTGATCTACGAGGCCGCCGACGCCGACGAGCTCGGCGGGGTCCTCGCCGCGGACCCCTACACGGAGGCCGGCGTGATCGCCAAGACCACCGTCCGCGAGTGGAACCTACTCACCGGCGCCTGGGCCTAGCCGCCACCAAGATCGAATCGGCGGGCTCCCTGGCCGCCGAACCTGCAGCGTGTGAGGATGTCCACAGGATTCGTCCCGTTCTGAATCCTGTCACCGGCTTTCCAAGACGGCCCCGTCTGGGGCACTGTGACGCGAAAGTGTGGCACCGGGCCGAACGGGCCCGCTGACAACGGGCATGAGCTCGTAGGATGCTGCGCGACTTCCCGTCACCAAGACCAAACTCCACCCCCCGAGGAGGACGACCGATGCCCATCGCGACCCCCGAGGTCTACGCGGAGATGCTGGACCGGGCGAAGGCGGGCGAATTCGCCTACCCGGCCATCAACGTGACCTCGTCGGAGACGCTCAACGCGGCGCTGCGCGGGTTCGCCGAGGCCGAGAGTGACGGCATCATCCAGTTCTCGACCGGTGGCGCCGAGTTCGCCTCCGGCACCAAGGTCAAGGACATGGTCACCGGCGCGACGGCGCTGGCCGAGTTCGCGCACGTGGTGGCCGCGAAGTACCCGGTGAACATCGCGCTGCACACCGACCACTGCCCGAAGGACAAGCTGGACGGCTTCGTCCGGCCGCTGATCCAGATCAGCCAGGAGCGGGTCGACCGCGGCGAGAACCCGCTGTTCCAGTCGCACATGTGGGACGGCTCGGCCATCGACCTGGACGAGAACCTGGAGATCGCCCAGGAGCTGCTGGCCGCCGCCGCCAAGGCCAAGATCATCCTGGAGCTGGAGGTCGGCGTCGTCGGCGGCGAGGAGGACGGCGTCGCCAACGACATCAACGAGAAGCTCTACACCGCGCCCGGCGACTACGAGAAGACCGTGGACGCCCTCGGCAGCGGCGAGAAGGGCCGCTACCTGCTGGCCGCCACGTTCGGCAACGTGCACGGCGTCTACAAGCCGGGCAACGTCAAGCTGCGCCCGGAGATCCTCAAGCAGGGTCAGGACGTGGTGACGGAGAAGCTCGGCCTGCCGGCCGGCTCGAAGCCGTTCGACCTGGTCTTCCACGGCGGCTCCGGCTCGCTGCTGGAGGAGATCCACGAGGCGGTCTCCTACGGCGTGGTGAAGATGAACATCGACACCGACACCCAGTACGCCTTCACCCGGCCCATCGCGGACCACATGTTCAAGAACTACGACGGCGTGCTGAAGATCGACGGCGAGGTCGGCAACAAGAAGACCTACGACCCGCGCAGCTACCTGAAGGTCGCCGAGCAGGCGATGGCGGCCCGCGTCGCCCACGCCTGCGAGAACCTCAAGTCCGCGGGCCGCATGCTGGCGGGTTGAGGTTTTCCAGACTCACCTTGCGTGGCGGAGCCAGTAGCGGAACCTGAGAAGCCTTCTCGACTCCGGGATCCCCGACTTGAGTATGTCCAATACGAGGCGTCGGGGCTGTCCTCGCGAGAAGGCTTCTCAGAACCCGCGGCGGTGCCGGTTGCTCAGGTGGGCTAAGCGCCTCCGGCGCTTGCGGCGACTTCGGCACATGCGGCGTTGAGCGTCGCGGTGGCGGTTTACCGCTGGAAGCCGCTGCGCCGCTTGCCTGACGTCCAGCGGTCAGGGCTGCCCGGTCGCTGCCGTTGCCCGCGGTGTTGAGAACGAACGGCCCGTTCGCCTGGTGGCGGACGGGCCGTCGTCGTACCTGGAAGGATTGGGGCATGACGAGGAACCTGTTGGAACCGCCGGAGACCCTGCTGCCGGAGAACGAGGCCGCGCAGGGCGAGCTGGCCGCCGGCACCGACCCGGCCGAGGTCGCCGCGCACCACCCCACCTTCAGCGCCGCGTGGGCCGCGCTCGCGGAGGCCGCGCTCGACGCCGACGAGCACATCGCCGCCTACGCCTACGCCCGCACCGGCTACCACCGCGGCCTGGACGCGCTGCGCAAGGCCGGCTGGAAGGGCTTCGGCCCGGTGCCGTGGCGGCACGCCCCGAACCAGGGCGTGCTCCGCTCGATCGCGGCGCTGGCGAAGGCCGCGAGGGCGATCGGCGAGGCCGACGAGTTCGACCGCTGCCGCCAGCTGCTCGCCGACAGCGACCCGGCTTCCCTGGACGCGACCGGCCTGGCCTGAGCCGCGTGCGCGACCGGGCCTCGCGCCCGGTCGCGCAGATCGAGCGAGGATCACTGCGGCGGCACTCGGATTGCGCCGCGATCTGTCGGACAATGTGGAGCGTGCACCGACTGCGCGAGGAACTCGTCCGCCGCTTGCGCCGCCTCATGCGCACCGGAGTTCCCATCGCGCAGTGCGCGATCGCGGCCGGTCTCGCGTGGTTCCTGGCCCGCCACCTGTTCGGCCACCCGGCGCCGTTCTTCGCGCCGATCGCCGCGGTCATCTCGCTCGGCGTCTCGCTGGGCCAGCGGATGCGGCGCGCCCTGGAACTCGTCGTCGGCGTCAGCATCGGCGTCGGGGTCGGCGACATCCTGATCTCGTTCATCGGCACGGGGAGCTGGCAGATCGCGCTGGTCGTCGCGCTGGCCATGAGCACCGCCGTGCTGCTGGACAGCGGCGTCGTGATCGTGCTGCAGGCCGCGTCGTCGTCGGTGCTGGTGGCGACGCTGCTGCCGCCGGCCACCGCCGGCGGGCTGACGCGGATGCTCGACGCCGCGATCGGCGGGCTGGTCGGCTTCATCGTCGCCGCGCTGCTGCCCGCCAACCCGCTCGCCGTGGCGCACCGCAACGGGCGGCTCGTGCTCGGCGCCCTCGCCGACGCGCTCCGCGGCGTCGGGAACGCGGTGGCGCGGCAGGACATCGAGCTCGCCGCCGACGTGCTGGCGAAGGCGCGCAAGAGCCAGCAGGACGTGGAGGAGCTCCGCGCGGCGCTGGAGGCCGGGCAGGAGATCGCCCGGTTCGCGCCCATCCGGTGGCGGCGGCGCGGTGACCTGGAGCGCTACGAGACCGCGGCGACGCCGATCGACCGCGCGCTGCGCAACACGCGCGTGCTCGCGCGCCGGGCGCTCGCTGCGTTGCGGGACGGCGAACCGGTGCCGCGCCCGCTGCCGGGGCTCCTGGAGGAGCTGGCGGGCGCCGTGGTGCTGCTGCGCGACGAGCTGGCCAGCGGCGTCGATCCGCTGCAGACCCGCGCGGCGGCCAGATCCGTCGCCAAGAAGTCCACAGTGGAACTCCTCGGCGAGGGGGACTTCTCGATGCAGGTGGTGGTGCTGCAGGTCCGCTCGATCGCGGTGGACCTCCTGCAGGCCACCGGCCTCAGCCGGACCGAGGCGATCGCCGCCCTGCCGCCCCTGCACCCGGAGGAGAAGACCGGCTGAGCGTCAGCCCGCGGGGCGGTTCAGGACCGCGATCAGGGCGTTGTGCAGGGCCTCGTGATCGCGCGGGTCGTGGAGGTGGCAGTCGGCCGCCGAGAGCCGGTACCACTCCGCTGCGCCCGCGTAGCGGATCCACACCGTGACGTCGCCGTCGGCGCATTCGGTGGCCAGCTCCAGGTCGCCGGTGATGACCCCGACCTCATCGGTCATCACCCCGCCCGGCGGCGCGGTCACCTCGGAGCGCCGCACCGCAGGTTCCGGTGCGGTCGAGCGATCCGGCTCTGCGTGGTCTGACATGGAACGGCCCTCCTCACGAGCTGTCCCAGTATGTCCCGCCGGGAGCGGCGCGGTCGGCGGCCGGTTTCACGCGAAACCGGCGGTGCCCCGCTTCCGCACGGGGCACCGCGGGCGGATCAGCAGCCGTCGAGGGCCTTCTGCAGCGCCGACTTCTCCGCGTCGGTGACGGTCAGGCCGTACTTGTTCTTGGTGCCGACCCACATCGACGCGTACGTGCAGTGGTAGCCGGCCAGCGGCGGCATCCACTCGTCCGGCGTCTGGTCACCCTTCGCCTGGTTGACGTTGTCGGTGACCGCGATCAGCTGCGGGCCCTCCAGGTCGTTGGCGAACGCCTGGCGCTGGTCCTGGGTCCACTCCGCCGCGCCGGAACGCCACGCGGCGGCCAGCGGCACGACGTGGTCGATGTCCAAATCGGACGGCTGGGTCCAGGTATCGCCGTCGTACGGGCTGAGCCAGCTGCCGGAGGTCGGGTAGCAGTCCGAGCCGGTCTGGACGTCCTTGCCGTCGCGCTTGAGCACCGCCTCGCGGGTGTTGCAGTTGTCCGGGCCCTCGATCCAGTGAGGGAACTTCTCCCGGCTGTAGCCGTCCATCGAACCCTCCGGGGCGACGGTCAGCTTCGACAGCTCGGACTTCGCCGTCGCGGGATCCGGGATGCCGGGCGGCTCGGCGCCGGCGGGCACGGCCAGCGCGAGGCCGAGGATTCCAGCCAGGGGTAGGGCGGTCAGGGTGGCGCGCAACGATCGGTGGCCTGTCATGGCTTCCCTCCGCATGGGCGTCTCGCCGATGTCCGTGCTGACCATTGCCCACGCAGTTGGCCGGGACAATGCCGGAGAGTGGCGAACGGGTGACTTGGCGTGAAATCGCCACCGATCGTGGCACTTACTGGTGAATTTCGCACCGAGCGGAGATGGCGCGGCGCGTCGAGGACGCCCGATTCCAGGCAAGAACGGGAATCTCTTTTGTCTGGAATGGGTGTATTTCGGTCGGGATCCGCCCGGGCGGTCAGCGCGCCAGTCGCAGGTCCTCGGTGTGCCGGTACCAGACCCACTTCTCCATCGGGCGCGGGTGGGCGACGCCGTCGTGGTGCACCGTCGCCGACCGGAACGACGCCTGCACCGCGCGCCCCCGCGCGACGGTGCGCCGGCTGCGCAGGAGGCCGCGGCGGACGGTGGTGACGAGGATGCCGTCGGCGGCCGGGTCGAGCATGGCGTTCATCGGATCGGAGGTCGGCTCCGGCAACGGCGCGGCCTCCGGGTCCGGCGAGATCGTGATGCTGGTCGCGGCGCCGTTGAGCACCTGCTCGTCGTCGCAGTACACCTGCCCGGTGATCGGCTCGATCGAGCCCTCGCCGAGCAGCACGCCGCCCGAGTCGTCCCGGATCAGCGCCGCCGGTCGCGGCGCGGCGGTCAGCGCGCGGTCGAAGTCGCCGGGGCGGAGTCCCCACAGCCGGGCGGCCGGCGAGTCGGCGACCGGGACGTAGCCGACGACCAGGTCGGCCAGCCGGCTCTTGCGCAGCAGGCGCAGCACCACCGACGCGAAGTCGATGTCGGTGCCGTGCACCACCAGCCGTTCCCGGGCGTCGGCGAGCAGCGGGTCCAGGTCGGCGCGGGCCGGTGCCGCCGGGACGTCGAACCATTGCACACCGTCACCGGACGGGCGCGCTGCGCGCTCGACGTTTCCGCAGGACAATGCGGTGGTACTCACGTTTCGCTCCTGGTTTACCCTGATCGACCGGCATACCCCGTGGTGGGAGCGGGCGAAGCGTGCGGTCACGCTGGCGACCACCCAGTCCAGGTTGGAGTTTCACATGCCGGCGATCGTGCTGATCGGCGCCCAGTGGGGCGACGAAGGCAAGGGTAAGGCGACCGACCTGCTCGGCGAGCAGGCGCAGTGGGTCGTTCGCTACCAGGGCGGCAACAACGCGGGTCACACCGTGGTGCTGCCGGACGGGCAGGACTTCGCCCTGCACCTCATCCCGTCGGGGATCCTCACCCCCGGCGTGACCAACGTGATCGGCAACGGCGTCGTCGTCGATCCGGGCGTCCTGCTGGAGGAGCTGGCCGGGCTGGAGGGCCGCGGCGTCGACACCTCGCGGCTGCTGGTCTCCGCCGACGCGCACCTGATCATGCCGTACCACGTGGCCATCGACCGGGTCACCGAGCGGTACCTGGGGAAGAAGCAGATCGGCACCACCGGTCGCGGCATCGGGCCCTGCTACCAGGACAAGATCGCCCGGGTGGGCGTTCGGGTGCAGGACCTGCTGGACGAGAAGATCCTGCGGCAGAAGGTCGAGGCCGCGCTGGACATCAAGAACCAGATCCTGGTCAAGGTCTACAACCGCCGCGCCCTGGACGTCGACGAGGTCGTGGACACCGTGATGTCCCAGGGCGAGCAGTTCGCGAGCCGGATCGCCGACACCAAGCTGCTGATCAACAAGGCGCTGGACCGCGGCGAGACGGTGCTGCTGGAGGGCTCGCAGGGCACCCTGCTGGACGTCGACCACGGCACCTACCCGTTCGTCACCTCGTCGAACCCGACCGCGGGCGGCGCCAGCGCCGGATCCGGCATCGGCCCGACGAAGATCAACGCGGTGATCGGCATCCTGAAGGCCTACACCACCCGCGTCGGCGCCGGCCCGTTCCCGACGGAGCTGACCGACGAGGCGGGCGAGAACCTGCGCAAGCAGGGCGGCGAGTTCGGCGTGACCACCGGCCGCTCGCGGCGCACCGGCTGGTTCGACGCGGTGATCGCGCGCTACGCGACCCGGGTCAACGGGATCACCGACTACTTCCTCACCAAGCTGGACGTGCTGTCCGGGCTGGAGACGATCCCGATCTGCGTGGCCTACGACGTGGACGGCGAGCGGGTCGAGGAAATGCCGATGACGCAGACCGGCGTGCACCACGCGGTGCCGGTGTACGAGGAGATGCCGGGCTGGTGGGAGGACATCAGCGGGGCGCGCAGCTTCGAGGACCTGCCGGCGAACGCGCAGGCCTACATCGCGCGGATCGAGGAGCTGGCGGGGGCGCGGATCTCGGCGGTCGGCGTCGGCCCCGGCCGTGACCAGACCATCGTCCGTCACACGATGGCGTGAGTTGAACCGCAATTTCAATGAGGTTTTTCCAACCTCGTTTTGAGTGGCGGTGCGGGTAGCGGAACCTCAGAGGCTCCCTGGACTGTGGGTGCCCCTCCTGATGTATGTCCAATACACGGCGGAGGGGCCGTCCTCGCCAGGAAGCCTCTGAGAACCCGCGGCGGTGCGAGTGTCGTAGGTGGGTTATGCGCCTGCGGCGCATGCGGCACCTCGTCGACGTGCAGCTTTGCGACCCGCAGCTGCGGGCCGGCCAGGATGAAAAAGGCTCAATGGAAATCGGACCTCCGATTTCCATTGAAATTGCGGGAACCCGGGTCAGCGGTTGCGCCAGGAGCTGTCGATGGCGGCTTCCTGGAGGTCCAGTTCGCGCAGGACGCGGCGCAGCACCTCGTCGTCGACGTTGCCCGCGTCCCGCTCGTCGGCCATCGCCGACCGCTGCACCTCGATCAGGTCGCGGCGCAGGTCGGAGAACGCCTTGCTCGCCGTGTCCGCCCGTTCGTCGGGCGTGCGCCCGACCTGCTCCGCCGCGGCCATCCCCTGGTGCTCCACCAGGCCCTTCATCCGGCTGATCATCCGGTCGAAGTGCTCCGGGCTGGTGTGCAGGTCCTCGGGCGTGAGCCCCTCCAGGTAGCGCAGGGCGGCGTTGGTCGCGGTCACCCGCGCCTCCGCCTCCGCCTGGTCGTCGCGCGCGGCCTCCTCCGGGTCGGCGATGCCGAGCTTCCGGATCAGCCACGGCAGCGTGGTGCCCTGCAGCAGGATGGTGCCGACCGCGATCACGAACGCGATGAACTGGATCAGCCCGCGCGCCGGGAAGGGCTCGCCGGTGCTGGTGGTGTGCGGAATCGCGCCCGCGGCCGCGAGCGTGACCACGCCACGCATCCCGGCCCACGACAGCACGGCGGTGCGCCGCCACCGGACGCCGCGCTTGGTGCTGGTGGCCAGCAGGTGCGCCAGGCCCGGCAGGTAGTTGGAGCCGAACATCCACAGGATCCGCACCGCGATCGTCGCGGCCAGGATGATCAGCGCGGACGCGAACACCATGCCGAGGTTGCGCCCGGCGGTGACGATGGTGGTGATGACGGTCTGCAGCTGCAGCCCGATGTAGGCGAACACCAGGCTTTCCAGCAGCAGGTTGATCGACGCCCAGACGGTGTGCTCCTGCAGGCGTCCGGCGGCCCGCGCCCGCGGCTGGTTGTGGCCGACGTACAGCCCGGCGGTGACCACCGCGAGCACGCCGGAGCCCTGCAGCTGCTCGGCGGTGAGGTAGGCGATGAACGGCACGAGCACGCCCAGCACGGTCGCCACCTGCACGTCCGGCACGTGGGTCCGGGCGACCTGCGCGAGCATCCCGAACACCAGCCCGAGGCCGACGCCGACCACCACGGCCAGCACGAACACCAGCGCGCCCTGCGCCAGGGTCGGCGTGGTGCCGACGACCGCGGCGATCGCCATCCGGTAGATGGTCAGCGCCGCCGCGTCGTTGATCAGGCTTTCGCCGCCGAGGACCGTCATCATGCCGCGCGGCAGCTTCAGCTGGCGGCCGATCGCTGCGGCGGTGACCGCGTCCGGCGGCGCGATGACCGCGCCGAGCACGATCGCCGATTTCAGCGGCAGTTCCGGGATCAGCGTGAAGGCCAGCCAGCCGACCAGGAAGGACGTGGCGACGACCTGCAGCACGCCGTGGTGCACGATCGGCATGATCCGGGCCCGGAAGTTCGTGTAGGAGCTCTCCAGTGCGGCGGCGTACAGCAGCGGCGGGAGCACCACGGTCAGCAGCAGCTCCGGATCGATCTCCAGCCGCGCGGTGCCGGGGATCAGCGAGACGACCAGGCCGACCAGGACCAGCAGCAGCGGGGCGGCGATCTCGCGGCTGCGCGCGACCGCGGTGACCAGCAGTGCGCCGATCAGCACGAGCAGCAGTTGGGCCACCGGGCACCTCCGTCCATCATGGACAGGTTAGGCGGCCGAATGGCCCGGCGCGGCCGGCGGCTCGCGGCGGTGCCGACGGCAGTTTCAATTGAAACTGGCCCTGAAACCAGGGGGACCGCAGTTTCAATTGAAACTGCGGTCCCCCGAGGGCGTGCGGAGCGGCCGTCAGCGGCCGGCGAACTCGTCGCGGGCGGCGACCGCGATGTCCGGGTGGTCGCTGAAGATGCCGTCGATGTCCTGCTCGAACAGCGCCCGGAAGAAGCCGAAGGCGTCGCCGAAGGCGGCCGGGTCGGCCGAGGAGCGGAAGTCCGCGGGCAGGAATTTGTTCTCCGCACGGACCGTGTAGGGCACCACCTCGAGGCCGGCCGCGTGGGCGTCCGCGACGACGGTGGTCGGCGCGGTGAGGAAGCCGTCGGCGTTCACCGGCAGGATCACCTTGGTGTCCGGGCCGATCACGTCGGCGTAGGCCGCGATCTCCCGCAGGCCCGCCGGCTTGACCAGGTCGGCGTAGGTGCGCGGGTCGCCGGCCTCGACGAAGTCCTGCGGCGCGCCGGAGTTGCTGATCAGCTGCACGAGCTGCACCCGCAGCGACCGGTCGAGCTCCTTGAGGTTGGCCACCTCGAAGGACTGCACGGCGACCTTGGCGTCCGGCCGGTTCAGGCCGTCGCGGGTCAGCGCCTCGACGACGCCGGGCTCCAGCGCCAGGCCGAGCTTGGCGAAGTAGCTGGGGTGCTTGGTCTCCGGGGCGACGCCGATGTCGCGGCGGAGCTCCCGGGACAGCCGGGCGCGCAGGTCCAGGACCTCCTGGAACGTCGGCACCTCGTAGCGGCCGTCGTAGATCGTGTTGTTCGGCCGGACGTCCGGGATGCGCTCCTCGGCGCGCAGCGTCTTGAGCTCCGCGAGGGTGAAGTCCTCGGTGAACCAGCCGGTGATCGAGCTGCCGTCGATGACCTTGGTGGTCTTGCGGCCGGCGAACTCGGGGTGCTCGGCGACGTCGGTGGTGCCGCCGATCTCGTTCTCGTGCCGCGCGACCAGCACGCCGTCCTTTGTGGACACCAGGTCGGGCTCGATGTAGTCGGCGCCCATCCGGGCGGCCAGCTCGTAGGAGGCCAGCGTGTGCTCCGGCCGGTACCCGGAGGCGCCGCGGTGCCCGAAGACCGCCACCTGGTCGGTGTCCTGCGGCCGGCTCGGTGCGGCGATGGCGGGCGCGGTGATCAGCCCAAGCGCCGCTGCGCCCGCGACGGACAGCGCCGTCAGGCGTACCCGGATGGTCATGTGCCCTCCTGTGTCTCGCGCAGCATGTCGATCAACGCTGCACATTCGGGCAAAACACTGACCGCCGCAATCGACCATTCGCGCAAGACCGGGCAACCCCGCGACAACGGCCGGGTGAACTACCGGGATCGACCGGATGAGCTACCCCCGGCGAGGCATTCGCGCCAAAAAGGGCGGGGGCACCGCCGACGTGGCGTGCCACACGCTCTACGCTCACGGCTTGTGCGAATCCTCGTGATCGGTGGCGGTGGCCGGGAACACGCGATCGTGCTGGCGCTGTCCCGCGACCCGTCCGTGACCGCGCTGGCCTGCGCGCCGGGCAACGCCGGCACCGCTGCGCTCGCCGAGACCTACGGCGTCGACGTCGCGAAGCCGGCCGAAGTGGCCGAGCTGGCCACCAAGTGGAAGGCCGACCTCGTCGTGTTCGGCCCCGAGACGCCGCTGGTCGCGGGCGCGTCCGACGCCGTCCGGGCGGCGGGCATCGCCTGCTTCGGCCCGTCGAAGGCGGCCGCGCGCATCGAGGGTTCGAAGGCGTTCGCCAAGGACGTCATGCTCGCGGCCGGGGTGCCGACCGCGCACAGCGAAGTGGTCGACAACCCGGCGAAGCTGGACGCCGCGCTGGCCCACTTCGGCCCCACCTGGGTGGTCAAGGACGACGGCCTGGCCGCCGGCAAGGGCGTGCTGGTGACCGGCGACTTCGACGCGGCGCGCGCACACGCGCTCAAGCTGCTCGACGGTGGGCACCCGGTGCTGTTGGAGTCGTTCCTGGACGGCCCCGAGGCCTCGCTGTTCTGCCTGGTCGACGGCACGACGGTGGTCCCGCTGCTGCCCGCGCAGGACTTCAAGCGCGTCGGCGACGGCGATGCTGGCCCGAACACCGGCGGCATGGGCGCCTACACGCCGCTGCCGTGGGCGCCGGACGACCTGGTGGAGAACGTGGTGCGCACCATCGTGCAGCCCACGGTCGACGAGCTGGCGAACCGCGGCACGCCGTTCTCCGGACTGCTGTACGCGGGGCTGGCGCTGACCTCCAGCGGCCCGCAGGTGATCGAGTTCAACTGCCGCTTCGGCGACCCCGAGACCCAGGCCGTGCTGTCGTTGCTGCACACCCCGCTGGCGTCGTTGTTCAACGCCGTCGCGCGCGGTGAGCTCGCCGAGCAACCGCCGCTGGAGTGGGAGCCCGGCGCCGCGGTGACCGTCGTGATCGCCGCCGAGGGCTACCCCGGGCGGCCGCGCGTCGACGACGTGATCCAGGGCGGCGACGCGCAGGGCATCCTGCACTCCGGCACCCGGCGCCGCGAGGACGGCGCGGTGGTGTCCGCCGGCGGCCGCGTGCTGTCGGTCGTGGCCACCGGTGACGACCTGGCGTCGGCCCGCGAGGCGGCGTACCGCCGGGTCGCCGGCGTGCACCTGCCCGGCTCGCACTACCGCACCGACATCGCGCTCCGCGCGGTCGAGGGCGAGATCGCCATCCCAGGCGCGTAAACCGTTAGCCGACAGGGCTATTGGCTCGAGTCCGGATGGCGGTCCCGCTACGTTCGCTGCGTTGCGAAACTTCTGGTCGTGCAAGGGGACCGGGGGGTAAGACGTCGGCCTAAGGTCGCCGGATGGAATCGTGCCGCCCGAGCTGAAAAGCCGAAACGTGACCGTTCCAACGCGGTGATCGGGTTGGCCGGTTTGCTGGTCGCGGCCATCAGTGCTGTGGTGGCGGTCGCTCAGTTGGCGGAACCGAGTAGCCCAGCCGAGCACGTGCAGAAATGCCAGCATAAGTACGCCGCGCCGTACGTCCGTGATCGAGAGATCGCGCCTGGTGTCGTCGAGAAAAAGTTCGGTTCCTGCTCTTGGCCGCCGGTGCCGGGTACGGGTGCGGACGGATTCTCCGACGTCACGGTGACCGAGTATGCGATTCCAGATGTGCCGATGGCGTCGAAGTTCACCAACGCGCAGCAAATCGAATCCGAATGCACCAGGCTTTCGCTGCGTTATCGGTTCTACAGCCAGGGGACTGTTGCGCAAGCGCCGTTGGACGTCGACAACGACCAGATCGTGTCGTTCTACGACGGTAGCCCGGAGGCAATTCCAGCAGAGTTGGAAGGCGTCATCGCAGACCCCAGGGGGCCGGCGGAGCCGGGGCCGAAGAGCCTGATCGTGCTGTCCCACGATCGTTATGAACTCGTCCAGGCGGAGTGCGTTGATCCGCACTCGCCACGCTGAACAGGGCTACCAGGTCTAGGTCGGACGCGGCCTGGCTCGCTGAGCGCATGCTCGATCGCACGGGTTCTGCGCGTCGGCGCGAACGCCATCACCCGGGCCATGAAGGAGTACGCCCAGGACGCCGAGGGCAAGATCGACGACGCGGACGCGAAGCTTGGAGCCGCTCTGGGCAAGTTGCGCGGTGCGGGGGCGGGGCTGACCGGCGCACTCTCCTCGTTGCCGAAGGCGGGCGAGCAGCCGTTCACGCAGACTCTCGGCCGGCAGGTTGACAACGACATCTACAACCCGGTGGACAGTTCGCTACACCTTCGACCGCTACGGCGGCTTCGAGGGGCATCCGGGCCTGAAGTCCATGGCCGGCGGCGGTGGCTACCAGGGCTACTGAGTTCCTGCGCCCCATACCTGCAGGAACGCGGCGTCTGAGACGTGCCGGCGAGTGGTGGCCAGGTGTTCTGCATCGACCAGGCGCCTGGCAGGCTGTTGGCATGTTCGATAGCGCCACTGCACTTCGGGTCGCCGCGCGGGCGGCCGTTGAGCCGTTCCAGGTCATGGAGGTCCTGTCGGCGGCTGCCGCGCGGCAGCGGACGAAGGGCGACGTGGTCTCGCTGGCCGCCGGCCAGCCCGCCACGCCCGCGCCGAAGGCCGTGCGCGACGCCGCCGCGCAGGCCCTGCACCACCACGCGCTCGGCTACACCGAGCAGCTCGGCCTCCCCGAGCTGCGCGAATCGATCGCCGGGCACTACGACCGCGCCTACGGGCTCGTGGTGCAGGCCGACGACGTCGTGGTGACCACCGGCGCCTCCGGCGCCTTCCTGCTCGCGTTCCTCAGCGCCTTCGACGCCGGGGACCGCGTCGCGCTGGCCCGCCCCGGCTACCCGGCCTACCGGAACATCCTGGCGGCGCTGGGCTGCGAGGTCGTCGAGCTGCCGTGCGACGAGACGACCCGCTTCCAGCCGACCGTGGAGATGCTGGACGCGCTCGACGAGCCGATCAACGGGCTGATCGTGGCGAGTCCGGCGAACCCGACCGGCACGGTGCTCTCCCGCGACGAGCTGGCCGGGCTGGCGCGGTGGTGCGGGACCAACGGCGTGCAGCTGATCAGCGACGAGATCTACCACGGCCTCAGCTACGGGGACCCGCTGCACTCGGCCTGGGAGTTCTCCCGCGAGGCGATCGTGGTGAACTCGTTCTCCAAGTTCTGGTCGATGACCGGCTGGCGGCTGGGCTGGATGCTGGTGCCGCCGCGGCTGCGCCGCGCGGTCGACTCGCTGACCGGGAACTTCACGCTCTGCCCGCCCGCGCTGTCCCAGCACGGCGCGGTCGCGGCGTTCTCCCCGGACGCCTACGCCGAGGTCGACGCGCACGTCGAGCGCTACCGCACGAACCGCGAGCTGCTGCTGAGCGGCCTCGGCGAGCTCGGCATCACCCGCGTCGCCCCGGCCGACGGCGCGTTCTACGCCTGGGCGGACATCGGGCACCTCACCGACGACACGACGGGGTTCTGCCGGCGGCTGCTGGACGAGACCGGGGTGGCGGTGGTGCCGGGCGTCGACTTCGACCCGGTGCTCGGCAACCGCTTCGTGCGGCTGTCCTTCGCGGGCAGCACCGAGGACATCGCCGAATCCCTGGACCGCCTGGCCCGCTGGCTCCCCAGCTGACCACCCCCCCGGCCCGGGCCGGCCACCCCCCCGGTCCGGAGGGCCACCCCGGTCCGGAGGGCCGCAATTTCCATTGAAATCGAAGGTCCAATTTCAATGGAAATTGCGGCGTCGTGACCCGGCAGGGGGTCCGGCGGTCTCCGGGAACCCCTGAGTTTTCCCCGGTATCGGCTTCGGCGGGCCGATTCGGGCCGATGATCTGGCACGCTGGAGGCAGGACGGGGAACGGCACGGTCGAGCTGAGGTGCGTGCGATGTTGTGGAAAGTGATCGGCGGACTGCTGCTGCTGTGGCTGGTGATCTCGGTGGCGGGCTTCGTCATCAAGGGGCTGTTCTGGCTCGCCGTCATCGGCGGCGTGCTGTTCGTCGCCACCGCCGCGATCGGCTGGGCCCGCGACCGCAAGCAGATCAAATCCTGAACCACTCGGTGGGGAGCGAGGGCGCCTTCGATCTGGACGAAGGCGCCCTTCGCCCGTTCAGGGCAGGATGCCGTGGGCCCGGAGGGTTGTGCGGGCCACGTCCGCGCCCTGCCAGCGCTCCGCGTGGAGGCCCGCTTCGCGGGCGCCGTCGACGTTCTCCTGCCGGTCGTCGAAGAACAGGCACTCCGCGGCCGGCGCGTCGAGCGTTTCGAGCAGCACCCGGTAGATCGCCGCGTCCGGCTTCGCCAGGCGCAGGTCGCCCGAGAAGATCAGGTGCTTGAACAGCCTCGCCCAGCTCTCCTGCTCCGCCGCGCGCCCGAACGACGACGGCGCGTTGGACAGCACCGCCATCGTGACGCCCTGCCGGTGCAGATCTTCCAGCAGCTGCAGGGTTTCCGGCGCGGTCACCAGCCAGCCGCCGACGTCGGCGCGGGTCAGCCGCGCGGACAGCTCGGGGTCGACGTCCTTGCCCAGCCGCGCCGCGACCGCCCGCCAGTACTCCACATCGGACAGACCCCAGTCGTAGGCGAGGCGCTCGGCGAAGTAGGCCCGTTCGAACTCTGGCGGATCGACCCCGAGCAGCGCCGCGATGTCGGGCAGCGCAGCCGTGCGCCGGCTGATCACCTCGCCGTAGTCGAACACGATCCAACGCACCACGAACCCTCCAACGGGAGTCCTACAGCCGGGCTCCGCCGATCCTGCGGAGCGCTTCCTCGATGTCGGTCTTGGACACGTCGCGGTGCGTCACGAACCGGACCTGCCCGCTCATCGGCACCGCCCGCACCCCGATCGCCTGCAAGCGTCGCAGGGTCAGCTGGACGTCCGGAACCGCCGCGAGAACGATGTTGGTCTGCGGTGGGGTGACGTCCCAGCCGAGCTCGGTGAGCCCATCGGCGAGCGCGCGGGCGTTGTCGTGGTCCTCGGCGAGCGCGTCGATCCGGTCCAGCGCGACGAGCCCGGCCGCGGCGAGCACGCCGCCCTGCCGGACGCCGCCGCCGAGCATCTTGCGCACCCGGCGGGCCTCGCCGATGAATTCCTCGCTGCCCGCGACGACGGAGCCGACCGGCGCGCCGAGCCCCTTGCTCAGGCAGGCCTGCACGGTGTCGACGCCGACGGTCAGCGCGGCCGGCGGGACGCCGAGCGCGACCGAGGCGTTCCAGAGCCGGGCGCCGTCGAGGTGGACCTTCAGGCCGCCTTCGCGCGCGGCCGCCGCGAGCCTGACGTGCTCGTCCGGCGGGATGACCGAGCCGCCCGCGCCGTTGTGCGTGTTCTCCAGGCACAACAGCGTGGTGTGCAGCATGTCGTAGGCGGCTGCGCCGCCCAGCTGGGCCCGCACCGCCTCGGCCGTCGGACGTCCCGGCCCGGCGCTCCAGTCCAGCGGCTCCGGCATGCCGCCGGCCAGCCAGGCGGCGGAGCCGAGCTCGTGGTTCAGCACGTGAGCGCCGCGCGGCGCGAGGAACCGGTCCCCGCGTTTCAGGTGCAGCATCAGGGCGATCAGGTTGCCCATCGTGCCGCTGGGCACCCACAGGGCGGCAGCGGTGCCGAGCAGCTGCGCGACGCGTTCTTCCAGCGCACGCATCGTCGGGTCGTGGTCGAGCACGTCGTCGCCGACTTCGGCCGCGGCCATGGCCGCGGACATCTGCTCGTCGGGACGCGTGACCGTGTCGGAACGGAGGTCGATCGGCGCCGTGTTGGTCACGAACAGATCACACCACATCGGCACCGGGTTCGGGCAGCAACCCTGCTGACACCGCTGCGGCGGCTGCGGTATCAATCACAGGTGGATCGCCGGTGCCGTGCAACGGCCGGGGTCGGCGATTCCGTCCGTACAGGTGCAGGCACAACGAGCGGAGAGTTCCGCGTGGACCAGCGCGAAGAGCAGGAGTTCGCGGAGTACTTCGCGGCTCGGCGGGAGGCGGTGCGTCGAATGGCGTACATGATGTGCGGCGATTGGCACCGCGCGGACGATCTCGCCCAGACCGCGTTCATCGCGTTGCACCGGCATTGGCGCAAAGTCCGCGACAAGGGCGCACTGGACGCGTACGTGCGGCGCACCCTGACCCGCGCGGTGATCGACGAGTCCCGGCGGCCGTGGCGGCGGGAGCGCGCCGCGGAGGTGCTGCCGGACCGGCCGGTGGACTCGCCGGACGTGGACAACTCGGTGGCGACCAAGCAGACCCTGCTCGCGGGCTTGCAGAAGGTGCCGCCGAAGCAGCGGGCGGTGTTGGTGCTCCGATTCCTGGAGGGATTGGACGTCGCGGGGGTGGCGGCAGTCATGAAGTGCAGCGAAGGCAACGTGAAGAGCCAGTCCGCCCGGGGGCTGGCGGCGTTGCGGGAAGCGCTGGGTGATGAGCTCGGCGACCTGCGGTCGGCGTGAGGAGGTGCGGGTAGGTGGACGAACGCAAGCTCGAGGAGCTGTTCCGCGATTCGGTGCAGTCCGTGCCTCCGGCGTCGTTCGACGAGAGCGACGTGGCGCAGGCATCGCGGCGGATCACGGCGCGCCGCCGGATGGCGGCGTTGGGCGGCACGGTGGTCGCGGCCGCCGTGCTGGTGGGCGGCGTCGGCTTGGGGACCGGCATGTTCGGGTCGTCGTCGAGCAGCGACGTCGCGAGCCGGCCGGAGACCGCGTCGATCTCCCCGCGCGTCGACGGGCCGGTCGTCCTGGGTGACCGCTCGGGCCGGTGCGGGCCGGACGCGCAGCTCGCGGCGGCGGTGACCAAGCAGCTGCCGGAGGCCGCCGGGATGGCGCCGGTCGCCCCGGACCCGTGCCCGTCCGGCGCGAAGACGGCTTCGTTCGTGCTGCGCGACGGGTCTTCGTCGGGCAGCGTCACGGTGATCGTGAGCCCGGTTGGCGCGGTGTCGCCGGAGCAGGCGACGCCCGGCGACGTGCGGCGCCCGGACGGCACCGAGCAGTCGGTGCGCAAGGCCCGCAGCGGCAAGCTGGTCGTCGTGCTCAGCGATCCGGACGCCGGCTCTCCGGCGGCGCCGTACGGCGCGCGGATCGCGTCGATCGCGGGCGGCCTGGCCGACCAGTTCTGATCTCCGCGGCGCGGTAGTTCGGTTCGCTTCGCTCGTGAGTGCTTTGGATCGCTATGGCACTCCAAACCGCTCACGAGCTCTGAACTGCGGAAACGGTTCTCCGCGCGTCCCTCGTGTCCGGTATGTGGTGGCATCGCTCACCAGAACGGTACTGCCGTACCAGATTATTGGTACGTTAGTACCAGACAGCGGGTGAGCGGCCCGGCTGCCGGATCGAGGGAAGGGCGACCAGCAATGATGGCCTGGATCATTCTGATGGTTTCGGGAATCTTCGAGGCGGGTTGGGCGATCTCGCTCAAGCTCTCGCACGGCTTCAGCCGGCTGATCCCGACGGTGTCGTTCTTCGTGCTGGCCGCCATCAGCTTCGCGGGCCTGGCGTACGCGATGCGGACGTTGCCCGCGGGCCCCGCGTACGCGGTGTGGACCGGCATCGGCGCCGCGCTGACGGCGATCATCGGCATGGTCTGGCTGGGCGACGGCGTCTCCGCGCTGAAGCTGGTCTCGATCGTGCTGATCGTCGCCGGCGTGATCGGCCTGAACCTCGCGGGCGCCGGCCACTGACCCGCGGACGGGGCATTTCTCGCGGAATCGCGCCGGTGGTCGTGAGTGGTGGTGGTCGCCCAGGTGGCCACCGCCGCTCACGACCGTTCGCGTGACCACGCCGTGCTCGCTGACGAATAGGATCGGCAGACATGACAGCGGCCAGTACTCCGAAGGGCGAGCGGCGGCGGCAGGCCTTGGTCGTGGCTGCCGCGCAGCTGCTGGCCGAGGGCGGCTTCGAAGCCGTGCGGCATCGTGCGGTCGCCGAGCGTGCCGGCTTGCCACTGGCCTCCACCACCTACTACTTCTCGTCGCTGGACGATCTGGTCAGCGCCGCCGTCGAGTACGAGTCGCGGCAGGAGCTCGCCACCGGCCGGGCCCGACTCGACGAGCTCGCCGAGCGCCCGCGCGGCACCGACGCGGTGATCGAGCTGCTGCTGGACCTCCTGCTGGGCACCGGATCGCGCGACGGCGGCGCGGAGCCGGTGCTGCTGCGCTACGAGCGGCTGGTCGGCTCGCCGCGCCGTCCTTACCTGGCGCCGCTGATGCGCGAGCTCAGCGCCGAACTGCACGACCTGCTCGCGGAGATCTTCGCCCGCAGCGGCATGGAGGTCGGCCGCGAACGGCTGCTCGAACTGATCGCGCTGGTGGACGGCGCGGTGGTGAACGCGCTGATCGAAAGCGACCCGGATCCCCGCGGCGCGGCGCGCCGGATGCTGCGCTCTCAGCTCGGCTGAGCCACCCGGTACAGCCGCGCGTACGAGCCGTCGGCGGCGAGCAGCTCCTCGTGGCTGCCCAGCTCGACGATGCGCCCGTCGGACATCACGGCCACCTGGTCGGCGTTGCGCGCGGTGTGCAGGCGGTGCGCGATAGCGATCACCGTGCGCCCCGCCAGCAGCGTCGAAAGCGCCCGTTCGAGCTCCCGCGACGTGACGTTGTCCAGCAGCGATGTCGCCTCGTCGAGGACCACCGTGTGCGGGTCGGCCAGCAGCACACGGGCCAGCGCGAGCTGCTGCGCGCGGGCCGCCGGGACCGGGTGCCCGCCCGCACCGAGGACCGTGTCCAGCCCGTCCGGTAGCGCCGACACCCAGTCCTGCAGCCCGACCGCCTTGAGCGCGTCGGTCAGCTGGTCGTCGTTCGGGTCGCCGTCGGCCAGCGCGAGGTTCTCCCGCAGCGAGCAGGCGAAGACGTGGTGCTCCTGGGTCAGCAGCACCACCTCGCGGCGCAGCCGCGCGGCGGGCAGGTCGGTGATCTCCGTGCTGCCGAAGGCGACCGATCCGGAGTCCGGCCGGCTGATGCCGGCGATCAGCCTGCCGAGCGTCGACTTGCCCGCGCCGGACGGGCCGACGATCACCAGCCGCTGACCGGCCGGGACGGCCAGGTCGATGCCGTGCAGGATCTCCCGGTCCTCCCGGTAGGAGAAGCGCACGTCGCGGATCACCAGGTCGCGACCCGGCTCCTCCCCGGGGCGGGACGCGTCGTCGTCGGCCACCGGGACCTCGCGGACGCCGAGGATGCGTTGCAGCGCCGTGTGCCCGGTCTGCAGCTCTTCGAGCCACATGAACAGCTCGTCGAACGGGTTCGACATCGCCTGCGCGTAGAGCACGACGGTGATGATGGTGCCGAGCTCGACGAGTTCCGCCTGGTACGCCCAGCCGCCGATGAGCAGGATCGCGCCGATCGGCAGCACGTACGACAGCTCCAGGAACGGCAGCCACACCGTGAGCATGTTCCGGTGCCGCTTCTCCGCCGCGGCGGCCCGGCCGAGCACCTGCTCGTTGTGCGCCCGGCGGCGCGCGCCCAGGCGCAGGGCCGCGATGGCCCGCGCGCCCTCGACGGATTCGTGCGTGCTCGACTGGGCTTCCGACCAGTTCGCCGCGACCTGCTCGATGTTCGGCAGCGAACGCGGGAAGTACCAGCGGGTGCTGAAGACCATCAGCGGCACCGCGACCAGCATCCCGCAGGCGAGCAGCGGCGAGGTGATGATCATCGCCGTGCCGGTCAGCACGATGGTGATCAGAGCCGTGGCGATCTCGGGCGCGGCGTTGCGGATCGTGTAGTCGAGCCGGTCGACGTCCGTGGTCGCGCGGCTGAGCAGGTCGCCGGTGCCGGCCGCCTCGACGGTGCCCAGCGGCAGCCGCAGCGCGTGGCCGACCATGCTCTCGCGCGATTCCGCCAGCAGGTGCTCGCCGAGCATCGTCGCGCGCATCCTGGCCGAACGAGCCAGCAGCGCCTGCACCACCAGCACCACGAGGAACACCGCGGCGAGCAGGTCGACGTATCCGGTGGTGGTGCCGGTGACCACCGAGTCGACGAGGGAACCGAGGATCTGCGGCCCGATCAGCCCGACCAGCGTCGTCAGGCCGAACAGCAGCATCATCGCGGCGAAGCGACGGCGGTGCACCAGGAGCGTGCGCCACATCCAGCGGCGCACCGCGGTTCCGCCCGCCAGCGGCAGTTTCGTGCTCATGCGTCGGCTCCCACGTGCCGCACCTGATCCGCCACGGCCATCCACAACGGACTTTGACTCAGCACCACGGTGGTGCGTCCGCGGCGCAACTCGCCGACCCGCTCCGCGATCCTCGCCTCGGTGTGCGCGTCGACCGCCGAGGTCGGTTCGTCCAGGATCAGCACGTCGGCGTCCGAGCACAGCGCGCGGGCGAGCAGCAGGCGCTGCCGCTGACCGCCGGAGAGCGAGCGGGCGCGCTCGTCGAGCAGCCCGTCGGCGGGCAGGGCCGACATCACGTCGTGCGCATCGGACGCGTGCAACGCGCTTTCGACGTCCACATCGGACTCCAGGTCGATCTCGGTGCGGGCCGGTCCGGAGAACAGCTGGTCCTGGTTGTGCGCCAACACGATTCGGCGGCGCACCTCGGCCGGCTCGACGTCGCGCAGCGGCACGCCGCCGGCGATCGCCGCACCGGCGAGACGTTCTGCGAGGGCTTCCGCGTGTTCGCCGGCGTCGATCACGGTCAGCTCGCCCGCCGGGATGCGCAGGCCGCTCGCCTCGTCGAACAGGTCCAGCGGGCCCGGCGGCAGCGGCCTCGGGTGCTCCGGCGGCGCGGGCTCGGGCTCCAGCCGCAGCAGCGAGCCCATCCGACCGGCCGCGACCTGCGCGGACGCGAACGCGTAGGCCGCTTCGGTGGCGGTGCGAACGGGGATGACCAGGTACGCCGACACGCCGTAGAACGCGACGAGCTCGCCGACGCTGATGTCGCCGTCCAGCGCCAGCCGCGCGCCGATCCAGGTGACCAGCACCGTGACCAGGCCGGGCAGCAGGATCTCCGCGGCGGCCAGCAGCGCCTCGATCCGCCCGGCGGCCACCCCGGCGACCCGGACCCGCTGGGAGGCGTCGACGAACCGCGCGTGGAAGCGGGACTCGCCGCCGACGCCGCGCAGGATCCGCAGCCCGGACACGATGTCCGCGGCCTGCGCGCTGACCTGCGACAACTCCTCCCGCTGCGCTTCCTCGCGGCGGCGCAGCGGGGCCAGCAGCGGCCCGATGCCCACGGTCGCCAGCGGCACGCCGATCAGCACGATGACGCCCATCACCGGCGAGATCCACAGCACCGCGGCGGCGGCGACCGCGAAGGAGACCAGCGATCCGGTGGCCCGCCCGATCACCTCGAACACCCCGCCGATGCGGTAGATGTCCGTCGCGCCGACCGTGACCACCTCGCCCGCCCGGACCTTGCGGGTCAGCGTGCCGCCGAGCCCGATCACGTGGCCCAGCACGAGCCGCTGGGATCCCGCCGCGCCGTGCAGCCAAAGCGTGTGCGAGGCCCAGTTCAGCGTGCCGGCGGTGACCATCAGCGTGAGGCCGAGCGCCACCACGACCAGCACCCAGCCCAGCAGCGCGCCGTCGACGCCGTCGCGGATCCCCTCGTCGATCGCCCGGCCGACCACCAGCGGCATCAGCGCCGTCGGCAGCATCCACAATGCGCCGGAAATGGTCGCAAGCGTCAGCAGTCCCGGCCGTTGCGCCAGCAGGGACCACAGGAACCGGGATGCACTCGAACCGCTGGAAGCCATGGTGACATCGACGGTAGTTCGCACCATGCGTCCCGGTCGACCGATTTTCCGCCGGGCCGCGGGGTGGTCAGAAGTCCCAGGTGGTTTCCGCGAAATCGCCCTCGGCGGCTTCCCGCGAGCATTCCTGGCATTTGTCGGTGACCGGTTTCGAGTTCGGTTCGCGCCCGCTCGGCGTGGGCTGCGGAACCTTCAGCGCGGCGCCGCACAGGGCCGGTATCGACTGCCCCGCGTACACCGCGCCGGGTCGAAACGTGGTGGCGTGTCTCAGGGTGAGGCCCATGCCGACGATCCAGAACACGTCCTGCCGCTCATCGCGGAACACGTCGATGGCCATCCGTTCGTAGTTCCTTTGTTCGCATCAACCCTGTGGTGCACCAACGATATGGTCGGGATTTGCCGCCGTCCAGCGAGGGCCGGGCCATTTAGGGCCAAATTAATGCACCGATCGGTTATCGATCGCGAATTTCGTGCCGCGCCACGGGATTTACCTGCCGGAATGCGTGCGCGTGCTGGACCGATCGGATGGCGGTGATCTTCGGGATCGATAACGAGTTGCGCGTTCGTGCAACCCCGCGCGGCCGGGCTCCGTAGACAACGGCGGTAGCGCGAAAGGGGACCGATTCCATGCGGGCCGAACGGGAACAGGAGTTCCGCGAGTTCGCCGCGGCGCGTGCGCTGTGGCTGCGCCGCTCGGCGTACCTGCTGTGCGGGGACTGGCACCTCGCCGAAGACCTCGCCCAGAACACGCTCCTCAAGCTCTACCGGGCGTGGCAACGGGTCGACATGTCCACAGTGGACGCATATGTGCGGAAGGTGCTGTTCCGGGCGTGGCTCGACGAGAGCCGCCGGCCGTGGCGGCGCGCGGAGCGGCGCGACGGCTCGCTGCCGGAAACCGGTGATGACACGGTCGATCCGGCTGAAGAGGGACTGCGCTCGTGGAGCAGAGAGTTGCTGCTGCGCGCGTTGTCCGAGGTCCCGCCGAAGCAGCGGGCGGTGCTCGTCCTGCGCTACTGGGAGGACCTGCCCATCGCCGAAGTCGCCGCGGCCCTCGGGTGCTCCGAAGGCACGGTCAAGAGCCAGGCGTCGCGTGGACTGGAGAACCTGCGCGCGGCCATCGCCACATCCGATCCCGACCTGGCCTCGACGGCCGCGAGGAGGAGCGAGTGATGCAGGAAGAACTGCTGCGCGAGGGAATGCGGGCCGCCGTCGACGACGAGCCGCCGCTGGGCTTCTCGCCGGACGACCTGGTCGCCGAGGGCAAGCGCCGGCAGCGCAGGCGGCGCGCCACGATCGGCGCCGTGGCGGCGACCCTCGTCGTCCTGGCCGGCGCGGCCGCCGTGCCGGGCATGATGACCGGCCCGACGCCGATCGTCCCGGCGGCACCGCAGGTCAGTGCGGTCAAGCCGATCGAGTGGCCGCCGAAGGGCATTGCGCCGATGAGCCTGCCCGAATCGCAGCTGATCGCCGAGGGCGAGCGGATCCGCGGCCACCTGGCCGAAATCATCCCCGTGGTCGACACCGCGGCCTTCAACGTCACGACCACCCAGCCGCACGGCCTCGGGCCGGGCCTCGGTACCGAGGCGCCCGCGACCGTCGTCGTGCGGGCCGGCTTCGAGTACGCGCTGGTGTCGAAGGGAAAGGAGGTCCGACTGCCGATGCAGCTGACGGTGGTGGTGCAGGGACCGGGCGCGGCGCCGGTCCAGCTCGCGCAGTCGTGCGGAGACGGCGAGCCGACGCAGGTGTTGCTCGGCTGCACCACGCGCGTGCTCGATGACGGATCGATCGTCCTGGAAGGCGCGACCGGCCTCGCCTCCCTGGGTAAGGACGGGCCGACGACGCACATCGTCCGGCACTTCCGGACCGACGGCACCGTTGTCTCGGCCACCGCGTCGCACACCGCCGGCCCGGAGGCCGCAGGCCTGGGGGCCTACCGGCAGCTGCACGTGGATCGCCTCGACCTGATCGCGACCGATCGGGAAATCGCGTTGAAGGGCTGACGCCCGCCGAAGCCCTTTCCCATTCGAATCGTCCTTGGCGGAAATGTCCAATCCGTTGGATTTTGTCCGAAAAACGAAGGGAAATGCAGGAATGCGCACCACGACTCACCGCGGTTCCCGGCTCGGCCGGGTGGCCGCCGCCGTCACCCTGGCCGCCACCTCGCTGCTGGCGCTGCCGCTGTCGGCGACCGCCGAAGGCGCCGCGGACGTCCCGGACATCCAGTGGCCCCCGGCCGGGACGACCCCGCCGAACTACCCGCCGGAGGAGATGGACAAGCACGCCACCGCCCTGCAGCAGCGGATGGAGGCGGCCTTCCCGGCGGCCGTCCCGCACGCCGTGGACCCGGTGACGCCGAAGCCTCAGCAGCTCAGCGACACGCAGTTCCTGCACGGCACGACGGTCTTCCGCGACTCCATCGGCCGCGCCGGGGTGACCATGCAGTACAACGCGCCGGGCGTGGTGCAGAAGTCGCCGAAGGAGTCGTGCGAGAACCCGGGCGGAACGCCGGTGACCTTCTGCGAAGGCCGGCTGCTCGAAGACGGTTCGGTGCTGGTGCACCGGCGCCTGGAGAGCGACGGCTACGTGGTCGCGACGGCGGACCACTACATGCTCGACGGCAGCGTGACGATGGTCAGCAGCTACAACTACGACCCGATCATCGACGACCAGCAGGACCCGACGAAGCGCCCGGAGGTCGCGGTGCCCTACGAGCAGCTCGACGTGCTCGCCGCCGACCCCGAGCTCGCCCTGCACTGACCCCCTCGCCCGAAGGGCCCGCAGTGTCAATGAGGTTTTTCCAACCTCGTTTTGCGTGGCGGTGCGGGTGGCGACACGGCGTCAGGGCTGTCCTCGCCAGGAAGCCTCTGAGAACCCGCGGCGGTGCGGGTGTCGTAGATGGGTTATGCGTTTGCGGCGCATGCGACAGCCCATCGACGTGCAGCTTTGCGGCCCGCGGCTGCGGGCCGACCAGGATGAAAACGCTCATTGAAACCAGCACCGGGGGCCAGGGGACCGCAGTTTCAATTGAAACTGCGGCCCCCTGAGGTGCCCTCCGCCTCGTCCCAGGAGTCCCACGAGTCGCGGTCGGGCGCGGCTTCCGGCGTGGCGTGACCGGGTGGGCCGAACGGCGGTGGGTCGCCGGTATCCTGGCTGTTCGTGACGGTCAAGCCCAGCATTCCGAACGTCCTCGCCGCCCGCTACGCCTCGCCCGAGCTGGTCGAGCTGTGGTCCCCGCAGCAGAAGATCATCCTGGAGCGCAAGCTGTGGCTCGCGGTGCTGCGCGCCCAGGCCGACCTCGGCATCGAGGTCCCCGAGAACGCGGTCGCCGACTACGAGCGGGTGCTGGAGCAGGTCGACCTCGACTCCATCGCCGCCCGCGAGCGCGTCACCCGCCACGACGTCAAGGCCCGCATCGAGGAGTTCAACGCCCTCGCCGGCCACGAGCAGATCCACAAGGGCATGACCTCCCGGGATCTCACCGAGAACGTCGAGCAGCTGCAGGTCCGGCTCAGCCTGGAGCTGGTCCGCGACCGCTCGGTCGCCGTCCTGGCGCGGCTCGGCAAGCTCGCCGGCGAGTACGGCGAGCTGGTCATGGCCGGTCGCTCGCACAACGTCGCCGCCCAGGCGACCACGCTCGGCAAGCGCTTCGCCACCGCCGCCGACGAGCTGCTCGTCGGCTTCCACCGGCTGGAGGAGCTGCTCGCGCGCTACCCGCTGCGCGGCATCAAGGGCCCGGTCGGCACGGCGCAGGACATGCTCGACCTGCTCGGCGGCGACCCGGCGAAGCTCACCGAGCTGGAGCGCCGGGTGGCCGGCCACCTCGGCTTCGGCAGCACGCTGACCAGCGTCGGCCAGGTCTACCCGCGCTCGCTGGACTTCGAGGTGCTCACCGCGCTGGCCCAGCTCGCCGCCGCGCCGTCCAACGTGGCGACCACGATCCGGCTGATGGCCGGGCACGAGCTGGTGACCGAGGGCTTCAAGCCGGGCCAGGTCGGCTCCAGCGCGATGCCGCACAAGATGAACACCCGGTCCTGCGAGCGGGTCAACGGCCTCGCGGTGGTGCTGCGCGGCTTCGTGTCGATGGTCGGCGAGCTGGCCGGCGACCAGTGGAACGAGGGCGACGTGTCCTGCTCCGTGGTGCGCCGGGTGGCGCTGCCGGACGCGTTCTTCGCCTTCGACGGCCTGCTGGAGACGTTCCTGACGGTGCTCGACGAGTTCGGCGCGTTCCCCGCCGTGGTCGCCCGCGAGCTCGACCGCTACCTGCCGTTCCTGGCCACCACGAAGGTGCTGATGGCGGCGGTGCGGTCCGGTGTCGGCCGCGAGACCGCGCACGAGGCGATCAAGGAGAACGCGGTGGCGGTCGCGCTGGCGATGCGCGAGCAGGGCGCGGAGCGCAACGACCTCCTGGACCGGCTGGCGGCCGATGACCGCCTCCCGCTGGACCGGGCGGAGCTGGACGCCCTCCTGGCGGACCGCCTCGCCTTCACGGGAGCGGCGGCGGCCCAGGTCGGCGCCATCGTCGACCAGGTCGAGAAGATCACGACCCGCCACCCGGATGCGGCGGCCTACGCCCCCGCCGACATCCTCTGACGGCAACCGACGGCAGGTGAATCCGGCTGAAGATCCCCTCGCCGGGTCCACCCACCGCAATTTCAATGGAAATCAGAGCTCTGATTTCCATTGAAATTGCGGCCCCGACCGGCCCGGACGCACCGCTCGTGCGCACTTTGGAGTGCTATGGCGATCCGAAGTGCGCACGAGACCTGGCCTGGACAGCTGTGATCCCGGCGAACAGGTCGTCCTCCGGGAACGTCGTGTCGACCATGCTGCGGGCCAGGTGGTAGTCCTCGGTCGGCCACACCTCCCGCTCGACTTCGCGCGGGTGCGCGAAGAACGGGTGGTCCGGGTCCAGCTGCGTGGCGTGCGCGAGCGCCGCCCGGTCCCGGGTCTCGAAGTGCTCCGCGCACCGGATCCGGGTGGTGACGGCCAGGTTCGGCGCGCTGTCCGGCCAGTCGGCGAGCACCGGCGCGAACAGCGACTCCAGGCCGCGCGCCGTCATCGCCTCGTCCAGCGCCTCGAACCACGCCCGGGACAGCGCGGCCTGGTAGTACAGCTTCAGCGGCTGCCACGGCCGCCCGTCGCCGGGGTAGCGCGCCGGGTCGGCGGCCGCCTCGAAGGCGGCGGCGGTCACCTCGTGGGTCTTGATGTGATCGGGATGCGGGTAGCCGCCGGTCTCGTCGTAGGTGATGACCACGTGCGGCCGGAACTCGCGGATCGCGGCGACCAGCGGCCGGGCCGCGACGTCGAGCGGCTGGACGGCGAAGCAGTCGTCCGGCAGCGGCTCGCCGTCGGCGGGCAGCCCGGAGTCGACGAACCCGAGGAACCGCTGCCGCACGCCGAGGATCTCCGCGGCGGCGGCCATTTCCCGCCGGCGGATCCCGGCCAGGTCCGCCCGCACCTCGGGGCGGTCCAGCCGCTTGTTCAGCACGTCGCCGCGCTCCCCGCCGGTGCAGGTCACGACCAGCACTTCCGCACCTGCGGCCGCGTAGCGGGCCAGGGTGGCGGCGCCCTTGCTGGACTCGTCGTCGGGGTGGGCGTGCACGCTCATCAGGCGCAAGGTCATTTCGGCTCCTCCTTCGCGGCGGGCAGCAGGAATGCGGGGATCAGGCTCAACGCGGTGATGCCGAACGCCCACCAGAAGGTGTCGCCGAACGCGGCCGCCGGTTCGGGCGCCGACGTGCTGGACCTGTTGGTAGTAAAGCGGAATCAGCAGCATCGAGCTGTAGAGCGAGGCGCCGAGCAGGAACGAATTGCCGGTGGCGGCGGCAAATCCCCGGCGCGCGAACAGGCGCAGGTCGATCAGCGGCGTGCCCCGGCCCCGCAGCGCGTGCACACCGTAGCCGATCAGCAAAGCCGCGCCTGCGGCCAGCGAAGCCACCGTCCACATCGAACCGAAACCGCCGGCAGCCCCGGCCGCGGTGAACCCGTACACCACGGCGGCCAGCCCGGGCGAGAGCAGCAGCAGGCCGACGGCGTCCAGCCGGTTGCCGCTCGCGGTGCCCGGCTCGGACGGCAGCACCCGCACCGCGAGCCACAGCGCGATGAGCCCGATCGGCAGGTTGATCAGGAACATCCAGCGCCAGTCCAGGCTCTGCACGATCGCGCCGCCGAGGATCGGGCCGACCACCGGCGCGAGCATCACCGGGATCGACGTCACGCCCATCACGCGGCCGATCTTGGATCCGGCGGCCTGGGCGACCATCGATTGGCCGATCGGCTGCATCATCCCGCCGCCGATGCCCTGCAGGACGCGGAACGCGACCAGCGCCGGGGCCGACCAGGCGATGCCGCAGAGCGCGGACCCGCCGACGAACAGGGCCACGGAGACCAGCCACATCCGCTTGGCGCCGAACCGCTCGGACGCCCAGCCGGAGATCGGCATCACCAGCGACACGGCCAGCAGGTATCCGGTCGACACCCACTGGATCGTGCTCAGCGGGCTGCGCAGCTCGCCGGCGATCGCGTCGATCCCGACGTTGACGATTGTGGCGTCCAGCCCGCCCAGCACCGCGCCGAGCAGCAGGACTCCGGCCATCCGCCACAGCTGGGCTGGAACCTCGTCATCCGATCGCGCCGCCGGGGCGTCTTTCGCAACCGTCATCGCACCTCCTCGCATCGAGCAACGGAGGTTAACTTAGGTTGAGCCCAATTATTAGGTCAAGTACATTATTTGGGTGTGACCTAGCTCGATGACTAGGCTGGGCCGCATGAGCCCTGTGTCAACCACAGCCCTCCTCAACCGCACCCCAGGGGGCCGTGACGCGAACCAGCCACGAGAAACCACGCAACGGGAGATCGGGCTGAACGCGACCACCACTGCGGATCGCGGAGAGGCGGACCAGTCATGAGCACGGAGGGACTGCGGGAACGGCGCAAGCGGCAGACGAGGCAGGAGATCTCGCACGTCGCGACGCGGCTGTTCATCGAGCACGGCTTCGAGAACGTGACGATCGCGCAGGTGGCGGCCGCGACCGGGGTGGCGAAGATGACCGTCACCAACCACTTCCCGCGCAAGGAGGACCTGCTCCTCGACATGCACGAGGAACTGGTCGCCGGGCCGGCGCAGACGGTCTTGGAGCGTGAGCCGGGCGAGTCGGCGCCGGCTGCGCTGCGGCGCGCCTACTTCGAGGCGCTGGCCCGGCGCGACGCGCTGATCGGTTTCTCCGGAGCGGAGTTCGTCCGCGTGATCAGCGGGAGCCCGACGCTGCAGGCCCGGCTGCGGGAGATCCACGAGCAGCGGGAACGGGCGCTGACCGATGCGCTGGCGCCGGAGCTCGACGAGTTCACCGCGAAGCTGCTGGCGGCACAAGCGACGACGGCGTACCGCGTGCTGCTGGAGGAGATCTTCCGTCGAACGCTCGACGGCGCGGACCACGAGGAGATCGCGGCGGCGATCGAACCCCTCGCCGAGCAGGCCTTCGACGGGCTGCAACGAGCCTTCACGTGAGCCTTTCGGGTACTTGTTCTTTGCGGCGATTTCGCGCGAAATCGCCGCTCGCCACGCCTGAGAGGTGGCGATTTCGCGCTCTTACTTACCAAGTTCACACAGACCAGCGCCGGACCACCGGGCAGCCCGTTACCAGCGGCAATAACCCCGACCCGACGTCACCAGGCCAGCACGGGAACCTAGATTCCCAAGCCATCACGCCCGATCGGTCCGTGTGAGCCCGCACCGACCAGACGGTAACGCATGACCAGCCGCTACCGATCTGATCATGGCAGGTAAGGGAGCATGACAGTGGCGCGGCGGACCACCAACCGCAGGGTTGAGCAGGCGGCAGCCCCTCACGCGGGGCTACGGGTGCTGGGTCGTATCCGGTTGAGCCGGTTTCAGGGGCGTGAGGACACCACGACCAGCCCTGAGCGTCAGCGGCTAGCTATCGAGCGTTGGGCGGAAGCCAACGGACACACCATCGTTGGTTGGGCTGAGGATATGGACCTTGGTCGGTCCGTTGACCCGTTCGTGGCGGACAACCTCAAGCCGTGGTTTACCGAACCTGAGTTGATCGATTCGTGGGACATCATCGCCACGTGGAAGCTGGACCGGTTAGCTACGGGGTCCATCTATCTCTCCAAGGTGATGACCTGGTGCCAGGAACACGGCAAGTCGATTGTCTCGACGTCTGAAACTTTCGACCTGAATTCGGGTCCTGGCCGGATGGTTGCATTCATCCTCGCTGAAGTCGCCGCAGGCGAGCTCGAAGCTATCCGGGAACGGAACACCAACGCATTCGATTACACGTACTCCAAAGGCATGTACACGGGTCGTATGACCCCCTACGGCTACAAAGCCGATGGTAACGAATACGTGGTGGACCACGAGGCCAAGGCAGTGATCCTTGAAATCGTCGGCCGTGTGATCGATGGTGAATCCGTCCGGAAAATCATCATCGATCTAAACGACCGTGGTGTACCGTCGCCGCGTGATCGGCAGCGGTTGAACAC
This sequence comes from Saccharopolyspora sp. NPDC045941, assembly GCF_056431445.1. NCBI lineage: Bacteria > Bacillati > Actinomycetota > Actinomycetes > Pseudonocardiales > Pseudonocardiaceae > Saccharopolyspora > Saccharopolyspora sp. NPDC045941. The sequence goes on along the minus strand of NZ_JBWKKU010000040.1, from coordinate 2,172 downwards.
GGGGAATAAATCCAAGGGCGCTGCGTGGTCTCACCAGACGATTAACCGGATTCTTGAGTCTGAGACCCTGCTCGGCTACGCGATTCGTCGTGATCCTGTGCTCGGCGTGGACGGTAAACCGATCCGCGATGCCAAGGGTAAGAAGAAATTCGGTGAGCCGTACGTGGTGCGGGATGAAACCGGAGCACCTGTTCAGCGTGCCGAGGAAATCATCACCCGTACTCGGTTCGATGAACTTCAGGAAGCTCTCGGTAAGCGGGTGAAGTCCGCGCCTAAGCGCCGGAAGACTGAGACGGATCTGTTGCTGCGGGTGTTCTACTGCCCGTGCGGCGAACCTCGGTACACGGTTTCGAATGGTTCCCGTACCTACTACAGGTGCGCCAGTTCTCAGAAGGGCAAGCCTTGCGGACACAAGGCCATTCGTAAGGAACTCGCCGAGTCGATTTTCGAAGACGGCATGCTGGACTCTTTCGGCGACCTGCCGATGCAGAAACGGGTGTACGTTCCTGCTACTAACAACGCGAACGAACTAGCGAGCATCGAGGCTGAGATTAACTCGATCGCTGATGTTATTACCTCGCCTGCTTTCCGAGGTAAGACCAAGGAAAAGCTCGCTAACCGTCTTGAGGCTCTGGACGCTCGTAGGACTGAGTTGGAAGCTCAGCCGGTGCGACAGGCAGGGTATCGGCTGGAACTGACCGGAGAGACGTTCTCAGAGCACTGGAACGGCCTTGATGCTGACTCTCGTAACTCGTTCCTGCGGAACGCCAAGGTTCGGTTCGAGATGAATTCAGACTCCGAGTCCGCTTTCGGCTTTACGCACCTGGAAGCGTTGCTAGGTCTGATCGACCCTGAGATCACCCCGAAACAGTTCGACGCGGATACAGCGGCTAAGGCAGTCGCGCACGTCGCCGAGCTTAAGCGAGACGGCGCAACGTTCGGCGACAAAGGCGAGATCCCTCGTTCTACTCCTGAGCAGAAGGCCCAGCGGGAAGAGATCCGGCGCAGACTGCGCGCGGGTGAATCGCTGGACGACAACAATAAAGACATCGAAGCACGGGCCGCCCTGGGGGAGAGCACCAAATGAACACGGAAGATTGGCTGACTCTCGTAGATAGCGAGTGTTTCATCAATGCAGCAGTCAGCCCGGACGGGTGTCAACTAGTCGTTTACCACAGCGAGCTAGTCCAGGAAACGGACGAGTTGTGGATGGAAGCTATCGGATTCCTGGCCAACTCGTGCTTCCGCCGACTGGACGGCGACTTCTGCCCGGATCCTGACATGATGTTCGGTTCCGCCCGAACCGTGGTGTTCGAGTTGTACGCGGAGTGCCCAGACGTCCCGCACTCCTGCGCAGCGGAGAGAAATCAGCGGTAAGCCCTTTCCGCTGATCAGCCCCCGGCCGAAACCGGGGGCCTTCCCTTCTCTGGGGTCCCCCCCCAACTGCCCGAAACGGCTAAAAGTCGCTGTACGGCCGCCTGAGGGCCAGGAATGGCTATCTCTGTGTACCCAGATGTACAGCTGAATCCCTAGGGTTTCACCGATCGACAGCGAGCCGTGGTTCGTCGGTAAGGACGTTACTAAGGTACTGGGGTTCAAGAACCCTAACGAGGCGGTGCGCGAACACGTTTTGCCTGGTCAGTCCACGATCGTGAAACGCGACAGTGGCGGCCCCAACTCCAACCTGACCGTGATCAACGAGCCCGGTCTGTACCGGCTGATCATGCGCAGCACTGGGGATCGCCAAGCCCCGCAACGCTGTGACCAGCTTGGATGAGGATGAGGCCCGTACTGTGGGCGTCATCGACAACGTGGGTCGTGAACAGCAGACGTATGTGATCAACGAGTCTGGGCTGTACTCCCTGATCCTGCGGAGACGCAAGCCCCGAGGCGAAGCGCTTCAAACGGGCAGGTCAGCCCCAATGTGGATAATGTCCACCCTAAGCAAGCACGTTTTGCCTGGTCACGCCGCAAATGCACTTGACGCATCTAGGCGGATCACCGAGCTTGCCGACGACTCATGCAGTGGTCTTCGCCACATCTACAGGGTTGGACCCGAGTAATCCAGAAAACTCAGCCCTAGTGTCGTGAGTCGTTGATTCATTGTCAGGTTGTTAGGGTGTGGTATGGGCGATGGTCGTGGACCGAAACTGGCCTTGCTGGAACTGAGCC
>NZ_JBWKKU010000039.1:14785-88361 GCF_056431445.1 Saccharopolyspora sp. NPDC045941 | reverse complement strand
CTCTGGGCCCTGCTGCGCGACAGACGAACCTTCAGCCCAGCTGGACCACAGAAAGCTACTGCTGCAGCTTGACATGATCATTCAGATTCTTTCAGCGGTTGACACCACGCGGCCCGTTTCGCGGCCGGTGTGGAGCGAACGGACCGTTCGCCTCGATGGGCGACGTGAACGGTCGGTTCGCTCCATCTCCCCGATCCGCTGGAATGAGGTGAACGGACCGTTCGTCCCGATGGGGGAGGTCAACGGGCCGTTCACACCACCCACCGAAAGACGAGCCGCGCACCCCGGGTGTCAGCGGAAGTTGCGGTCGAAGACGAGGCGGAGGCCCAGCAGCGTCAGGTCCGGGACGTGGTGGGTGATCGTCGTCGACTCGGTGACCACCAGCGGCGCCAGACCGCCCGTGGCGAGGACCGTGGTGGGGCCGCCGTGGGTGGACTCCAGCTCGGCGACGATGCGCCGCACCAGCCCGTCCACCTGGCCCGCGAATCCGAAGAGGATGCCGGACTGCAGGCACTCCACGGTGTTCTTGCCGATCACCGAGCGCGGGCGGACCAGCTCGACCTTGCGCAGCTGCGCGGCCCGGGAGGCCAGCGCGTCCAGCGAGATCTCGATGCCCGGGGCGAACGCGCCGCCCAGGAACTCGCCCTTGGACGAGATCACGTCGATGTTCGTGGACGTGCCGAAGTCGACCACCACGCAGTTCGTCGCGTGCAGGTGGTGCGCCGCCAGGGTGTTGATCACCCGGTCGGCGCCGACCTCCTTCGGGTTGTCCACCAGCAACGGCACCCCGGTGCGCACGCCCGGCTCCACGACCACGCGCGGCACATCGCTCCAGTACCGGCCGAGCATCACGCGGAGCTCGCGCAGCAGTGCGGGCACTGTGGACAGCGCCGCGATGCCGGTGATCTCCTCCGCGTAGTCGCCGAGCAGCCCGCGCATGGTCAACGCCATCTCGTCGGCGGTCATCCGCGGCTCGGTGCGCATCCGCCAGTCCCGCACCAGCGTTTTCGCGACGTCGGCATCCGGGCGATCGGCGTAGAGGCCGAGCACGATGTTGGTGTTTCCGACGTCGATGGCGAGCAGCACCGTCGTTCGTCCCTTCGGGAGATTCGTGCCAGGTCACGACTCGTGAGTGGTCGTGCCGGGACGACCACTCACGACAGCTGCTCAGTGCTCCGGCTGCTGCAGGAGGGCGTCCAGCTTCGCAGCGTCGTCCGTCTCGGCCGTGGGATCGGCCAGCACGGCGCCGCTGGTGAGCCCGGAGCCCTCCGGGGCGCGGGCCGGGTCCTCGCCGCGCTCCACGATGCGGTTGTCCGCGTCGACGAAGATCACCTTCGGCCGCACCGAACGCGCCTCCATCTCGTCCATCACCCCGTAGGAGATCAGGATGACGAGATCGCCGGGCTCGATCAGGTGCGCGGCCGCGCCGTTGATGCCGATCACCCCGGAGCCGCGCTCGCCGGTGATCACGTAGGTCTCCAGCCGGGCGCCGTTGGTGACGTCGACGATCGCGACCTGCTCGCCTTCCAGCAGGTCCGCGGCGTCCATCAGGTCCGCGTCCACCGTCACCGAGCCGACGTAGTGCAGGTCGGCCTGGGTCACCGTCGCACGGTGGATCTTGGACTTCAGCATGGTGCGGAACATCGCAGACCTCCTACTGCCGATACCGCGGCTTGCCGACGTATCTTGCGCGACACCCGATCGGGTCCGACGGGCGCCTTCCCCGACTCACGACCGCTCCGCCACCCCGGGGCTGCCCAGCAGCACCAGCGCGTTGTCGAGCAGCCTGGTCGAGCCGACCTTGGCCGCCACCAGCAGCCGCGCCTCGCCCTCGGCCGGGACCGGGCCCAGCTCGGTGTCGCGCAGCTCCAGGTAGTCGACCGCCACCGACGGCTCGGTGGCCAGCACCGCACCGGCGGCTTCGAGCACCGCGTCCGCGCCGGCCGCACCCGCGTGCGCCCCGGCCGTCAGCGCCGCCGAGAGCACCAGTGCCGCTTCGCGCTGCTCGGCGGTGAGGTAGGCGTTGCGGGACGACAGCGCCAGGCCGTCGGCTTCCCGCACGGTGGGGATGCCCTGGATCCGGGCGTCCAGGTTCAGCTCCCGCGCCATCCGGCGGATCAGCACGAGCTGCTGGTAGTCCTTCTCGCCGAAGAAGGCCAGGTCCGGGCGCACGATATTGAGCAGCTTCAGCACCACGGTGAGCATCCCGTCGAAGTGACCCTGGCGGGAGGCGCCCTCCAGCTGCTCGCCCAGCGGTCCGGAGTGGACGGTGATCTGCGGGTCGGTGCCGTACATCGTCTCGACCGACGGCGCGAAGACCAGCTCCGCCCCGGCTTCCCGGCACGCCGCCAGGTCGGTCTCGAAGCTGCGCGGGTAGCGGTCGAAGTCCTCGTTCGGCCCGAACTGCAGCGGGTTCACGAAGATCGACACCACGGTCACGGCGTTGATGTCCTGCCGGGCCCGGCGGATCAGCTCCAGGTGGCCGCGGTGCAGCGCGCCCATGGTCGGCACCAGGTGGATCTTGCGGCCGGTGGCCCGCAGGGCGCGGGTGACCCCGGCCAGCTCGGCGGGATCGCGGTGCACGGTCAGCTCGCCCCACGCGAAACCAGGGCTTTCACTCATGACGACTCCAGTGCTCATGACGGCTCCTCGCCCAACGCCTCGCGGACCGCTTCGGCCCCGTCGGCGCGCAGGATTCCGGCGTCCTCGGCGCGCTCCGCGGTCCGCTTCGCCAGCTCGCGGTAGCTGGGCACGACCTCGGGGTTCGCGCCGGACAGCGCCGCGAGATGGGCCCGGACCGTGCCGGCGTCGCCGCGCATCACCGGGCCGGTGATGGCGCGGTCGCCGAGGCGCAGCGCGTTGTCCAGCGAAGCGGACAGGATCGGCGCCATCACCCGCTCCGGGACCTCGATGCCCGCGCCGCGGAGCAGCTCGGCGCACTCGTTGACCAGCGTGATCAGGTGGTTGGCACCGTGCGAGAGCGCGGCGTGGTAGAGGCCGCGAGACTCCTCCGGGACCCGCACCGGCTCCATCCCGAGCTCCAGCGCCAGCGCCTCCGCGACGTGCCAGCCGGCCTCGTCCGCAGTGGACGCGGTGACGGCCATGCAGGCGGTGGCGAGGCGTTCGACGTCTTCCGCGCGGCCGGTGAAGGTCATCGCCGGGTGCAGCGCCAGGGGCAGCACGCCGATGTCGGCGGCCGCGGCGAGGACGTCCACGCCGTGCGCGCCGGAGGTGTGCACGAGGATCTGCCCGCCGCGCAGCGATTCGGTGGCGACCAGGCCGCGGACCAGTCCGGCTATCGCGTCGTCCGGCACGGCCAGCAGCACCAGGTCGGCCTGCCTGGCGACCTCGTCGGGCGGCAGCACGGCGACCCCGGGGAGCAGCTCCTCGGCCCGGCGCAGCGAAGCCTCGGACACCGCGGAAACCGCGGAGACCTGATGACCCGCGCGCCGCAGCGCCGCGCCCAGCACGGCGCCCACCCGGCCGGCGGAGATGATTCCGACCCGCAGCCGAGGGCCCGTGCGACCAGCAGCAATCGCCACGTCGTCCTCCAATACCGTTCCAGTCCCAACCACCGGGTACCGGACAGCAGCGCGAGAGTAGCCCGCGAATCCCGCCGCCGTGCCCGTCAGGTGGCGAGGACCACGCATTCCGGTCCCGCCACCCGCCCCAGCCCGGCAGTCTCCAGCCCCGCACCCCCGACGAACACCCGGGGCCCACTCCCACGACCCCAGGACTCAGCGTCCCGAACCCCAGGACTCGACTTCCACGGACCTCAGGACTCGGCATCCGGCGAACCCCAGGACTCGACTTCCACGGAACTCGGGGGCCCGGCTTCCAGGGAACTCAGGACTCGGCTTCCACGGAATCCGGGCCCAGTTTCAATTGAAACTGGGCCCGGGTTCCGGTCGAAACCGGGCCCGGATTTCGGTCGAAACCGGACCCCGGTTTCCGTCGGAACCAGGCCGGGACCATCCACACCCCTCCGGTGTGTCGTGCCCCGACACGCCGGAGATCCGCAATTTCAATGGAAATCGAAGGTCCGATTTCCATTGAAATTGCGGTCCGTCACCCGAGCAGCGGTCAGTCTCAGGAGCGTTGGATCGGGGGCTTGGGGCGGTTGCCTGGGTACGGCGGGCGCTTGAGGTTGTGCTGGGTGAGCTCGTTGATCTTGATGCGCGCCGTCTGGATCGCCTGCTGGGTGCCCGCCGCCGACCGCCGGGCCTGCTTCAGGTCCGCGATCAGCTTCTCCCGGCGCGCCCGGCGCGCCGCGCTGGTGGTCCGGCCCTGCTCCGCCCGGTGCTGCAGGAACGCCAGCTCGGTCACCGCGATCTGGTAGTCCCGCACCGCCTTCGCCGCCTCGTGCCCGGCGCTGCGCCGCACCTTGCGCAGCCAGCCGCGACGACCCGCGAGCGTCGCGAGCATCTCCATCTCGCTGCGCACGATCAGCCCGGCCCGCTCCAGCACCGGCAGCTGCTGGATGACGATCCGCTGCTCCCGCTTGCGCTGCCACACCACCAGCCAGAAGGTGCCCAGGAAGATCGGCACCATGATCAGGAAGTAGACGTTCAGGAACTCCGCGCCGCCGAACAGCGTGGACGCGTTCCACACCGCGTGCAGCAGCACCGCGCCCGCGAAGCCGAGCACCAGGTACAGCACCCGGATCCGCTTCCGGTCGGTGCGCGAGGCCAACCCGATGCCGATGCCGAACATCGAGCTGAACAGCGGGTGCGAGAACGGCGCGAGCACGCCGCGCACGATGAACAGCGCCACGACACCGCCGCTGACGCCGCCGAGCCCACCGGCCACGAACGCCTTGCCGAAGTACAGGATGTTCTCGGTGAAGGCGAAGCCCGCCGCGGTCAGCGCCGCGTACACGATGCCGTCGACGAGCCCGTTGAACTCCGACCGGCGGCGGAACCACAGCGCCACCACGAACAGCGCCTTCGCCGCCTCCTCGACCAGCGGGCCCATCACGGCCGTGGCGAAGAACCGGTCGCCGCCCGCGCTGAACAGGACGTTGCCGAGCCCGATCATCGCGTCGTTGAGCAGCAGCGAGCACGCGGTCGCCCCGCCTGCGCCCCACAGGAACGCGCCGAGCAGCAGCATCGGCGGCTCCGGCTCCCAGCGGTCGATCCAGATGATCGCGGCGAACACCACGCCCACCGGGAGCAGCGCGGCCACCGCGCCGACGAGCGCCGCCGCCACGCCGACCTTCGAGGTGGTGACGCCGACCATCACCAGCCCGCAGATTCCGAGCACGATCAGGCCGGCGACGGGCCATCCGACGGCGTGGTTCTTGCGGGTCTGCAGCCTGCGCGCGCCGGAAAGATCGGCGGGCTGCCTCTGAAGGTCAGGACTCGACACGGACAAAACCCTAGAGAACGGCCTCAGGGCATGCCCGGATAGTCACCTTCTCAGGCGCGTCGGCGGCGTCGGCGCTGCGTGTCGGAGGGCCCGCCGTACGCGGCGAGCAGGTCGTTCACTGAGGTCCCCTCGGCGTGCGCGCCCGCCGGGTCCGGCTCCGGCGGCGGTGCGGCGGCGGCCGGTTCGGGCTTGGGCTTGGGCTTGGGCGGCTCCGGCCGCTCGTACTGCGCCCGGTCGGGCCGGCGGGGCGCGGCCTGGCGCGCCGGATGGGCCTGCGTCGGCTGCTGCTTCGGCCGCTGGCGCGGCTTGGGCCGCCGCTCCGGCTGCTCCCCGGCCAGCTTCGTGATCAGTTCGGTGTTGGGCTGGACGACGTTCTGCGGCTGCGGTTGCGGCGGCGCGGCGGGCAGTTCGCGCCCAGTCGGCGGCTGCACGAGCTGTCCCTCGACCTTGCCGAGTTCGGGCAGCGAGCGGACCCGGGTGGACTCGGCGCGCAGGGCGACCCGCTCGAACAGCACGTCGCCGCCGAGCACCTGCTCCAGGCTCTCGCGCAGCCGGCGCAGCTCGGCCTGCAGCTCCTTGATCTCGCCCTCGGACTCCTCGGCCGCCTGCCGGCGTGCTTCGGCCTCCGCCTCCAGCTCGAACTCGTGCCGGGCCGCGATCTCCCGCTCCAGTTCGAGTTCGTAGATCCGCTGCCGGTCCGCGACGAGCTCCTCGCCCTGCACCACCCGGTGCCGCAGTTTGGCGACCGCGAACGCGCCGATCAGCGCCGACCACAGCGCGGCGACCAACCCGAGCCGCAGGTAGCGGACGTCGTTGCTGACCACCAGCACCGCCGTGGCGGCCGCGGCGAGCACCAGCGCTCCGACCCACAGGGCCGTCGATCGCCCCTTGCTGGATTCGGTCTCGGTGCCGCCGCGTTCGGACATGCCCACCACGGTACCGGGCGGTTATCAGTTCGAGATCTCAAGGCGAGCGACCCGCCTCCACTTTGGTCGGTGTGGCGCAGCGCACCGCCCGCCGAACGGCCGAGCAACGTCACTCGTCTTCGTAGGGTTCTTCCGGCTCATCGGGATTGCGCAAGCAGTTCTCCAGCCAGAGCCCGGCGCCGATCAGCGAGCCGGCGCTGATCAACCCGACCACCGCGGAGGCCGTGTCGGCCCGGGCGGCCTCGACCCTGCCGTACAGCGGCAGCAGGTAGGCGATCAGCCCGATCCACACGCCCGCCATGATCGCGCCGGCCAGCGACGACGCCTTGGCCAGCGCGACGGCGCGCGCGGCGGTCAGTCCGTCGACCGGTTCGGTGCCGGGCTTGCGCTTCACCCGCGGCCGCATGTTCAGCGCCAGCAGCACGTCGACGAGCGCGATCAGCAGCAGCGTCGCCCCGGCCAGCACCGGCAGCTGCGGCAGCTCGCCGTACAGCAGCCGGGTGAGCAGGTAGACCACGACTGCCGCTGCCAGCCCGCCCGCGATGAGGTGCCGGGGCTTGGTGAAGGTCAAGTGCTCTGCCTGTCGCGGTGCCACGGTTCCAGCATGGCACCTCACAGCACCGGCACCATCCGCGGGCGAAAATCATCTTGAGTCTCCCCTGACTGGAGGGTCCAAGGTGAATCGCGTGGACGACACCGCGCTCTACACGATCGGCGAGCTGTCCCGGCGCACCGGGCTGAGCGTGAAGACGATCCGGTTCTACTCCGACAGCGGCGTGGTGCCGCCCACCGACCGAACCGCGGCGGGCTACCGGCGTTACGACGTGACGGCCATCAGCCGGCTGGAACTGGTGCGCACCCTGCGCGAACTGGGCGCCGGGCTGGACGAGGTGCAGCGGGTGCTCGCCCGCGAGACCACGCTCTCGCACCTGGCCAGGACGCACTTGGACCTGCTGGAGGAGCAGATGCGCCTGCTGCAGACCCGGCGCGCGGTGCTGCGGGCGGTCGTGAAGCTGGACCGTTCGACCGAGGAGGTAAGACTCATGCACAAGCTGGCGCAGATGTCCGACGAGGAGCGCAACCGGCTGATCGACGAGTTCTGGGACGAGGTCAGCGCCGACCTCAACATGACGCCGGGGTTCACCGAGTGGATGCGCTCGGCCAAGCCGAACCTGCCGGAGGACCCGACGGCGGAGCAGCTGGAGGCCTGGATCGAGCTGGCGGAACTGGTGCGGGACACCGACTTCCGGCGCGCGGTGCGGGCGCTTTCCCAGGAGCACTCGGACCGCCGCGACGCGGGCGAGTCGATGGCGGTGGCGAACCCCGAGGACGCGCAGAAGTGGTGGGCGATCACCGACGAGGCGCGGGTGTCGGTCGAGGCGGGCACGCCGCCGGAGAGCACCGAAGCGCAGGCACTGGTCGAGCGGATGATGGCGATGGCCGCCGTGGAGTGGGACCGGCCCGACTCCGCCGAGTTCCGCCACGAGCTGGCGGAGCACTACGACAACGACACGGACGAGCGGATGTCGCGCTACTGGGAACTGCTGGGGATCATCAACGGCTGGCCGACGCACCCGGTGACGGCGGCCAGCACCCGCTGGCTGGCGGCGGCGATCCGCGCGTCGATCAAGTAATCGGTCGCGCGAGCGCTTTCCGTTGCGTCAGAGCCCATTCGGGACTCGCGTTCGCCACGCCTGGCAGATGGCGATTTCGCGCGAGATCGCCATCTGCAGCCACCTGGCGGAACCAGCCGATCGTCCTCAGTGGAGTTCCAGATCGGCGCGGAGGTGGACGTCGGCGATCTCGTTGGCGGGCAAGGCATCCAGCAGATCGGCGACGCGGCCGTGCCCGGGCAGCTCGGCGCCCGGGTCGATCGCCAGCCACGGGATCAGCACGGTGGCCCGGCTCGGCGTGCCGGGGTGCGGCAGCAGCAGCTCCGGGTCGTCGCTGCGGACACCGTCCACTGTGACCACATCGACGTCCAGGGTCCGCGGGCCCCACCGCTGTTCGCGGCGGCGCTCCGCCTCCTGCTCCAGCGCCTGGCCCCGGCGCAGCCAGCCCCATTCGTCGAGCTCGGGGGACTCCACGATGAGCACCGCGTTGAGGAAGTCCGGCTGGTCGGTGACGCCCCACGGCGCCGTCTCGTACACCGGGGACGCCGCGACCAGCACGTCGGACAGGCCGTCGACGGCGAGCCGGAGGTACGCCAACCGGTCGCCGAGGTTGGACCCCAGCGAAAGCACCGCCCTGCTCATCGCACCCTCCCGAGCTCGCACGGCCCCGAGGGGGACGTCCGGTTTTGCCTGAAATTGGGAACTTCCGACCGCAACCGCGCGGCATCCCGGCGATGGGGACTCCCGGTCTTGCCTGAAATTGGGCGTCTCAAGCCGGGACGACGCTGCCGCGACCGCCTCGTCGGGAGCGGCGGATCGTCACCGCCACGTCTCCGAAGGTCAGCGGGATCGGCGCGCTCGGCTTGTGGATCGTGACCTCGGCGGCGTGCACCCGCTCGTCGGTCATGACGTCCTCCGCGATCTCGCCCGCCACGCTCTCGATCAGGTCCCGCGACGGCCCGGCGACGATCGCCGCCGCCCGCTCGGCCAGCTCGCCGTAGTGCAGCGTCTTCTGCAGGTCGTCGCTGGCGGCGGCCTCGCCCAGGTCGATCCACACCGTGATGTCGACGAAGAAGTCCTGGCCGTCGCGCTTCTCGTGGTCGAAGACGCCGTGGTTGCCGCGAACCTTCAGACCCGTCAACGTGATCCGGTCAGCCACCGAGTTCCCCTCCGCTGCGCCACGCCGCGGTCACCGCGACCGCGTCCAACGACTGCAAGACGTCGTGCACCCGCACGCCCCAGGCGCCGCGATCCGCCGCCAGCGCCGACACCACGGCAGTCGCCGTCTCCCGCCCCGCGGGCGGTCGCGGCTTGCCGTCCGCATCGGCGAGCAGCCGGCCGAGGAACCGCTTGCGCGAGGCCCCGACCAGCACCGGGAAGCCCAGGCCGACGAAGACGTCGAGCCGCTGCAACAACTGCCAGTCGTGCGCGCCGGTCTTGGCGAACCCGAGCCCCGGGTCCAGCACGATCGCGCCCTCGGCCACGCCTGCGGCCAACGCCACGTCGACCTGCCGCAGCAGCTCGGCGCGCACCTCCGCGACGACGTCCTCGTAGACCGCGAGGCTGTTCATGTCCTTGCTGTGGCCGCGCCAGTGCATCAGCACCCACGGGAGCCCGGTGTCCGCGGCGACGTGCGCCATTTCCGGGTCGGCCAGCCCGCCCGACACGTCGTTGATCACCGCCGCGCCGGCCTCCGCCGTCACCGCCGCGACCTTGGCGCGGGTCGTGTCCACGCTCACCGGAACCCCGGCCGCGACCAGCTCCCGCACCACCGGCAGCACGCGCTCGATCTCGGTGGCGGCGTCGACCCGCTGCGAACCCGGCCGCGTCGACTCGCCGCCGACGTCGATGATGTCCGCGCCCAGCCGGTGCATCTCGACGCCGTGCGCGACGGCCGCCGCGCGGTCCAGGTAGCGCCCGCCATCGGAGAACGAATCCGGCGTCACGTTGAGCACGCCCATCACCGCGCAGCGCTGCGGATGGGGCAGCAGCGAATGCATCAGCGTCCCCTGATCAGCGACAGCGCCTCGGAACGCGAGGACGCCGAGCTGCGGAAGATGCCGCGCACGGCGGACGTGGTGGTCGTCGAGCCCGCCTTGCGAACGCCGCGCATGCCCATGCACAGGTGCTCGGCGTCGATCACCACGATCACCCCGCGCGGGTCCAGCCGGCGCACCAGGGCGTCCGCGACCTGCGAGGTGAGCCGCTCCTGCACCTGCGGGCGCTTGGCGTAGAGGTCGACCAGCCTGGCCAGCTTGGACAGCCCGGTGACCCGGCCCTGCTCGTTCGGGATGTAACCGACGTGCGCGTTGCCGTGGAACGGCAACAGGTGGTGCTCGCACTGCGAGTAGACCGGGATGTCGCGGACGAGGACCAGTTCCTCGTGCGCCTCGTCGAAGGTCCGGTCCAGGACCTCGTCGGGATTCGTGTACAGGCCCGCGAACAGCTCGCGATAGGCGCGGGCGACGCGGGCCGGGGTGTCCCGCAGGCCCTCCCGGTCCGGGTCTTCGCCTGCCGCGATCAGCAGCTCCCGGACGGCCGCTTCAGCGCGGGCGTGGTCGAACTGGGGAATGTGGAAAGAGCCGTCGGGACGGAAGTTGCCTTCCGCCCCGATCGGCTCGTCGACCGTGCTGGTCAATTGTCTTTCCTCCACCGGCTGAGGCGCCCGGAGGCGCCGAGTGCACCGGAGTGTTCAGCGGTTGGTGTTGCCGCTGCCGTTGTCCTGAGCCTGGTCCTGGCTCGGCTCGGGGTTGGACCGCTGGTCGTCCGCCTTCGGCTCGCCCGGCTGCGGCGCCTGCTCGGCCGGGGTCTGCTGCCCGCGCTCCCAGGACGGCGTCCAGTTGTACTGGCCGCCACCACCCGGGTAGCTCGAACCGGACGGCGTGGTCGCCGGGGTCCACCCGGGCGGCGCGCCGTAGTTCGGCGGCACCGCCTGCGGCACCTGCCCGTGCTGACCCTGCTGCTGCGGCTGGCCCTGGTTCGGGTTCTGGAACTGCACCGTGCCCTGGTGCGCACCGGCACCGGCACCGGCACCGGCCGGGGTCGGCTGCTCGTGGTGCGGCGGGGCGCCGTTCTGACCGGCCGGCGAGGGCGCCGGAGCCGGCTCCGGCTCCTCCTTGACCGGGGGCCACGGCTCGCCGCGCTCCTTGGCCAGCTCGCCCCGCGTCTTGATCGGCGGCTTGTCCGACGGCGTCCGGCCACCGAAGTCGTTGAACGCCGTGATGCGGGGCCGCTTCTCCACCCGGGCGAAGATCCGCTCCAGGTCCTTGCGGACCAGCGTCTCCTTGTCGATCAGCTCCAGCACCAGGTCGTCGAGGACGTCGCGGTAGGTGTTCAGGATCTCCCACGCCTCGGTGTGCGCGGCCTCGATCAGCCGGCGCACCTCCTCGTCGATCTCGTGCGCGACCTCCAGCGAGTAGTTCGGCTGCTGACCGGCGGTGCGGCCGAGGAAGGGGTCGCCCTCTTCCTTGCCGTACTTGACCGCGCCCAGCCGGGCCGTCATGCCGTACTCGGTGACCATCGCGCGGGCGATCTTGGTCGCCTGCTCGATGTCGCTGGACGCGCCGGTGGTCGGCTCGTGGAAGACGAGCTCCTCGGCGGAGCGGCCGCCGAGCGCGAACACCAGGCGGGCGATCATCTCCGAGCGGGTCATCATGTCCTTGTCGTCCTCGGGGACGACTAGGGCGTGCCCGCCGGTGCGACCGCGCGGCAGGATCGTCAGCTTGTACACCGGCTCCAGGTCGGGCATCGCCCAGGCGGCCAGCGCGTGCCCGCCCTCGTGGTAGGCGGTGATCTTCTTGTCGCGCTCCGAGATGATCTTGCTCTTCCGGCGCGGGCCGCCGATCACGCGGTCCACCGCCTCTTCCAGCGCGGCGGCGGTGATCAGCTGGCCGTTCTCGCGGGCGGTGAGCAGCGCGGCCTCGTTGACCACGTTCTCCAGGTCCGCGCCGGAGAACCCGACGGTGCGCTTGGCGAGGCTGTCCAGATCGGCGTCCTGCGCCAGCGGCTTGCCCTTGGAGTGCACGTTCAGGATCGCGCGGCGGCCGCGCATGTCCGGCGCGGACACCGGGATCTGCCGATCGAACCGGCCCGGGCGCAGCAGCGCCGGGTCCAGGATGTCCGGCCGGTTGGTCGCGGCGATCAGGATGATGCCGCCGCGCGAGTCGAAGCCGTCCATCTCGACCAGCAGCTGGTTGAGGGTCTGCTCGCGCTCGTCGTGCCCACCGCCGAGGCCGGCGCCGCGCTGGCGGCCGACCGCGTCGATCTCGTCGACGAAGATGATGCACGGCGCGTTCTGCTTGGCCTGCTCGAACAGGTCGCGGACGCGGGAGGCACCGACACCGACGAACATCTCGACGAAGTCGGAACCGGAGATCGAGTAGAACGGCACGCCGGCCTCACCGGCGACGGCTCGCGCGAGCAGCGTCTTACCGGTGCCGGGCGGGCCGTAGAGCAGGACGCCCTTCGGGATCTTGGCGCCGAGGGCCTGGTAGCGGCCGGGGTTCTGCAGGAAGTCCTTGATCTCGTGCAGTTCCTCGACGGCTTCGTCGGCACCCGCGACGTCGTTGAACATCGTCTTGGGCATGTCCTTGGTGAGCTGCTTGGCCTTGGACTTGCCGAAGTTCAGGACGCGGTTCCCCCCGCCCTGGACGTTGTTCATCATCCACATCAGCAGCAGCACGAGCAGGCCGATCGGAACCAGGTAGAACAGCATCTGCACCCAGAGCGAGTCCTGGGTGACCTTGGTGTTCCAGACCGGCACGTGCGCGTTGCGGATCTCGGTGACCATCGTGTCGGTGGCACCGGCCGGGTACTGCGCGATCAGCTGGTTGCTGCCCTGGAAGTTCTGGCCGTCGTTAAGGGTCAGCCGGACCCGCTGCTCCTTGTCCTCGATGGTCGCTTCCTTGACCTTGCCCTGGGCGATCTGCTCCAGGGCCTGCGAGGTGGAGACTTCGCGGTAGGAGCGAGTCTCGTCGAAGAGCACGCTGAAGGCCCAGATCAGCAGAAACGCTGTCAGGATCCACAGCAGCGGGTTGCGGAGCAGGCGCTTTCGGTCCATTCACTTGCGGCCGGCGGGCGGCCTCGACCCTCCCTGACTGTCACTTCGGGCAAACGGCTGTCGACAGACACAATTCGCCATCGCCGTCAACCCCTTCAGACCAGCGTACCGGCCGTTGCGAGGACACGACCATGTCGAGCTCGACGCAGGATGCCCAGCGTACTCGGCCACCCGACCGCAATGGGGCGGGAGGGCCGAACCGGACACGCCTGCCCGGCCACTCCCCAGGCTCACACCCCGGACGTGTAGACCTTCGGATCCAGCGTGCCGATGTAAGGCAGATCACGGTACCGCTCGGCGTAGTCCAGCCCGTACCCGACCACGAACTCGTTCGGGATGTCGAAGCCGACGTACTTCACCGGGACGTCCACCTGCACCGCATCGGGCTTGCGCAGCAGGGTGCAGACCTCCAGCGACGCCGGGTTGCGCGAGCTCAGGTTCTTCAGCAGCCAGGACAGCGTCAGCCCGGAGTCGATGATGTCCTCGACGATCAGCACGTGCCGACCGGCGATGTCCCGGTCGAGGTCCTTGAGGATGCGCACCACGCCGGACGACGAGGTGGACGAGCCGTACGAGCTGACCGCCATGAACTCCAGCTGAGCGGGCTGGGGCAGCGCTCGCGCGAAGTCGGTCATGAACATCACCGCGCCCTTGAGCACGCCGACCAGCAGCAGATCACCACCGACGTGCTGGTAGTCGTCGTCCACCTGCTTGGCGAGCTCGGTGACCTTGTCGTTGATCTGCTGCTCGGAGATGAGCACAGAAGCAATGTCGCCGTCGTACACGGCCCGGCTTCCCCTCTATCGAATCGACGCGAACACCGATCCTCCGGCGCCGGTATCCCACCGCCCGAGCCGAACGCCTCGGCATCCCGTCAACCATCCGGCGGCTTGCGGCCCGCCGCTTCCACCAGAAGCGTGCCATGCGCCCGGCGCAGCACAAAGTCACCCGGCAAGGCCGGTCCGCCCTGACCCCGCCAATCCGCCACCAACGCGTCCGCGGCGCGCAGGTGCTCGTCGGTGATCTCGGGAACCCCGCGCGCCAGGAGCCACGCGCGCAACACCCGGCGCCGCAGCGAACCCGGAACTTCCCGCAACGCCAAGGCATCCAGCGTCCCACCCGACTCGACGCGCCCGCGCACCCCGGCGGCCAACTCGTCCAACGCGTCGGCGTCCTCGCGCAGCTGCCGCGCGGTGCGCGCGAGCGCCTCGCGCACCCCGCCCTGCAACACATCTTCCAGCAGCGGAAGGACTTCTGTGCGCAACCGCACACGTGTGAAACGCGCATCCGAGTTGTGCGGGTCGTGCCACGGAACCAGCCCGAGCGCCGCACAAGCGGCCTCCGTCGTCGCCCGGCGAACGCCCAGGAACGGGCGCGCCCACGGCGGATCCAGTGGCCGCATCCCGGCGATCGACCGGGATCCCGAACCCCGCCCGAGCCCGAGCAGCACGGTTTCGGCCTGATCGTCGAGGGTGTGCCCGAGCAGTACGAGCGAACCGGGCGGACGCTCCGCGCGCAGCGCCGCGTAGCGCGCGCGCCGGGCAGCGGCCTCCACACCACCACCGCGGCCGACCTCCACCGCGATCACCCGGGCGGAACACCCCAGCTCGCGGAGCTGATCGGCGGCCCGGGCGGCGACGCCGGCGGAGCCGGCCTGGAGCCCGTGATCCACCACCAAGCCATGCACCGCGACGCCCTCGCGGCGAGCGGCGTGCGACGCGGCAGCGGCGAGCGCCAGCGAATCCGCGCCGCCGGAGCACGCGACCGCCAGCGGAGCGCCCCGGAACGGGGCCGCCTCGGCGGAGCCGAGGAGGCGCCGGACGGCGGAGCGGACGGCGCTGACGGCGGGATCGGGCGGCGGCACGGCGTCATTCTCCCGTTCCGCGCTCGTGAGCGGTCGTGCCGGTGAGAACCGGCGTCCGCGCTCACGGGGGTCGGCGGCGGGGTCAGCCGTGGACGCGGCGGATCCAGGCCTCCGGGTCGACGATCTCGGCGCGGGTCGGCAGGGTGTCCGGGGACGTCCAGATCGCGTTGAAGTCGGCCATCCCGATCGCGTCCACGACGTGCCGGGTGAACGCCGCGCCCTGCGCGTACTGGCGGATCTTCGCGTCCACCCCGAGCAGGCTGCGCAGCACGCGGTCCAGCAGGCCGCCGCCCTTGCGCCGCTCGGTGAAGCGCTGGCGGATCGTCGCCACGCTCGGCACCACCCGCGGCCCCACCGCGTCCATCACGTGGTCGGCGTGGCCCTCCAGCAGCGTGGAGATCGCGATGATCCGGTCCAGCGCGGCCCGCTGGCTCGGCGTCTGCAGCAGCTCGATCACCCCGAGCATGCCCGGGCTGGAGTCACCGCTGCTGGAGCGCGCCGAACGGGCCTCCCGCAGCACTCCGGGCAGCCGGCCCAGCAGCTCGCCGGTGGTGCCCTCCATCTCGGCCAGCAGCGTGCCCAGGCTCTCCGCGAAGTGCTCTCGCAGCCACGGCACCGCGTTGAACTGCAGCCGGTGCGTCGACTCGTGCAGGCACACCCACATCCGGAAGTCGTCGCCCGGCACGCCCAGCGACTTTTGCGCCGCGACGATGTTCGGCGCCACCAGCAGCAACCGGCCGCGCTGCCCGGCCACGCCGGATTCGCCGTACGGGTCGAACTGGCCGAGCACCTTGCCGCCGAGGTAGGCGAGCACGACTCCGGCCTGCACCCCCGCGCTGCGCGCGCTGATGCCGCCGAGGAGGTCGTTGCCCCGCAGCACCTGCGAGTCCGCTGTGGACAGTGCGGCGTCGGTGAGCTCGGCGAGGCCGTCCGCCGCGCCGCGCACCCAGCCCGGCCGGTCGACGACGTCGCCCTCGGCGATCGGCAGGTCCAGGCCGAGGCCGGTCTGCTCGCGGACGTGCGATTCGGCTTCGCCGCTGAACCGCCGCAGCGAGCGCACCGCCTGTTCGGCCTCGGACCGCGGCACCTCGGGTCCCGGCTTCATCAACCGGACCGCGGTGGCGACGGCGACGTTCCAGTCAAGCGCCCGATGCTCCCCGGCGGCGCCCCGGTCCTGCGGCGTGGGCAGGGTGGAAGGTCGGGCGTTCACAAGACCGACCGTACCCGCTCGTCACCCCGGCAGGTACCTCACATTCGACCGCCCACCGCCCCCACTCCAGGCCGTCCCCGGCGCCGCCTCCGAGGCTCCGCGATGCGGAACTCCGGTACCGCCAAGCCCGGTTTCACCTGAGCCCGGACACCCGTTCCCAAGCGGGAAAGTTCCCGATTTTGCCAGAAATCGGGAACTCCTGACCGGCCTCGCTAGCAGCCGCAGGTGCTCAGGGCTCCGGCCAGCTCGTCCAGGGCCGGCCGGGCCGCCGCCGAACTCGTTCCGTTGGAGACCAGCGCGAACACCAGCAGGCGGCCGTCCTTCGTCACCACCGTTCCGGCCAGGCTGTTCGCGCCGTCCAGGGTGCCGGTCTTCGCCCGCACCCAGCCCTGTCCCACACCGTCCTGGTAGCGGCTGGCCAGGCTGCCGCTGCCGCCCGCGATCGGCAGGCCGGGCAGCAGCGCCCGCAGCTTCGCGGCCTGCGGCGGCAGCCCGCCCTCCGGACTCGCCGGGGCGGTCGCCGACGCCAAGAGCTCGGCGAGCAGTTTCGGCGTGACCCGGTCTTCCAGAGACAGCCCGCTGCCGTCGGCCATCGTCGATCCGCCCACGTCGAAGCCGTTCTGCCGGAGCACGTCGAACACCGCCTTGGTGCCGCCCGCGAACGACGGCTCGTTCCCGGTGGCGATGGCGACCTCGCGGGTCAGCGCCTCGGCGAGCATGTTGTCCGAGCGCTGCAGCGTGGTCTCGACCATGTCCTGCACGGTCGCCGACTGCACCTGCCCGAGCACCTGCGCGTTCGGCGGCGCCGTGCCCTCCGACACGTACGCCAGCCCGAGGCCCAGCCGGGTCGCCAGCTCCTGCGCGGTCTCCATCGCCGGGGTCTGCGAGCGCGGGCTGGTGTCCCGCGCCGGGTCGGCCCGGCCGCCGTCGAGCATCGCCGACTGCATCGGCGAGTAGAACCCGGCCGCCACGTCCTGCGGCAGCCAGCCCTGGGCGACCTCCGGGCCGGTGTACCGGCTGGTGTCGACCTGCACGGACGACACGTTCCCGCCGGTCGCGGCCATGACCTGCGCCGCCAGGTCGTCGAGCCGCGGCGCGCCGTCGTACACCGACTCCTCGCCCGCCGGGAGCTTCGACAGCGTCGGGTCGCCGCCGCCGACCAGCACCACGCTGCCCGGCGTGCTGCCGCGAACGACCTTGGTGGTGAAGCGGTGCTGGTGGTCGAGCGCGAGCAGCGCCGCGCTGGTGGTCAGCAGCTTGCCGGTGGACGCGGGCATGAGCGCCTGGCCCTGGTTCTGCTGCCACAGCACCGAGCCGGTCTGGGCGTCGAGCACGACGCCGCCGAGCGTGCCCAGGGCCTGGGTGTTGGAGAGCGGGCCCGCCAGCGCCGAGCGGATGCCGGACTGCTGCGGCTGCGGCGCGTTCCGGTCGAGCGGCTTGATCGACGGGTCGAGCCGCACCGGTGCGGGCGGCTCCGCGATCTGCGTCTTCATCAGGGCGTCGACCAGCTGCGGGCCGAACGCGATGCCCGCCCCGAGCAGCACGACGACGGCCACGGCGACCGCGATCAGCGTCTTGCGCCGCCGCGGCGGCTCGGCCTTCGGCGGCTCCGCCCGCACCGGCGGCGCGGGCGGCGGGATCCGCTGCGGCTGCGCCCGCGAGCCGGTCAGGCCCGCGAAGTCCTCGGGGGCTGCCGGTTGCGGCGCGGCGAGACCGGCGAAGCCCGCAGGCGTTGCGGCCTGCGGCTCGATGCGCTGCGGCTGCGCCCGGGGCGGGGCCAGACCCGCGAAGTCATCGGGCGACGCGGTCGGCCCGGGCGGCGGGAGCGGCCGGCCGGAGGGCTTGGCGTGCGGCGCGGTCAGGCCCGCGAAGTCCGCCGCCGACGCGGCGCGCGGCGGCGGGCCGTCGAAGTCGGGCCGGGCGAACTGCTGTGTCTGCTCCGCGGGAGCGACCGGCGGCACGGCCTTGAACTGCTGCGTCGCGGGCCCCGGGTCGGCGGCGCGCAGCGCTTCGAGGTCCTTGAGATCGATCCGGGTGGTCTTCTCGGACTCGGTCTCGGCCGGGATCCTCGCGATCTGCTGCGTCGAATCGATGGGCGCGGACTGCTTGGGCGCGTCGATCCGCGGGATCTGCTGCGTCTCGTGGATCTGCGGCTGCCCGGCGAGACCGGCGGCCTCGACCCGGCTGATCTGCTGCGTCTGCGCGACACCGCTGGGCGGCGGTGCCGCCGGGGTGCCGCTCGGCGGCGGTGTCGCGTCGGTGATCGGCGAGAACTGCTGGGTCTGCTCGACCGGCGCGACCGGCGGCTCGACGACCCGAGCTTTTTCTTCGGCGCCGTCCGCGCGCTCGGGTTCCGGCTCGGCGGCGGCACCGGTCTCCGCCTCGGGCGTCGTCGCGGTTCCGGTATCCGCTTCGGCCCCGGCGGTCGCCGTGGTCTCCGCGTCGTCCGCTCCGGCTTCGGCCGCATCGGTTGCCGTGCCAGCGGCGGCTTCGGTGGCGTCTGCTGACTCGGTGTCCGGAGCAGCCTCTTCGGACTCGGTCGCCGAGGACGGCTCGGTCTTGGCGTCGGCCTGCTCCGGGGCGGAGTCCGCAGTCGTCGCGGCAGGGGCCTCGGTGTCCGCAGATTCCGCATCGGGCTCGGAGTCGCTCGGCTCGGCTTCCGCTTCTCCCTTGACCGGAGCACCGGATTCGGCCGGCGAACCGGATTCAGCAGCGGTTGCCGACTCCTCTTCGGCACCGGTCGTCCCGGTCTCGGCTTCCGATTCCGCAGCGGCTCCGGTACCGGTCGTCTCGCCCTCGGCCTCTGCCGCGGCTTCGGTACCGGTCGTCCCGCTCTCGGCTTCCGCAGCGGGTTCGGCTTCGGCCTCGCCGGATTCGGCCTCGGTCTCGGCGTCGGTCCCGGCTTCGGCCTCACCAGCGGATTCGGTGCCGGATTCGGCTGCCTCGCCCGCATCCGTCGCCTCGTCGGCTTCGGCAGCGGGTTCATCGCCCGCCGACTTCTCCGATTCGGCGGCGGGTTCGGCTTCAGCCGCAGGTACGTCCGGTGCGGAGTCGGCTTCTGCTTCGGCGTCGGCGCTGGGGAAGACCGGTTCGGCTTCGTCGCCGGACTCGACAGCACCGGATTCCGCGCCGGCCGCACCTTCCTCGGCCGCCGGAACGGGCTCGGGCTCGGGCTCGGAGGCCGGATCCTCGTCGGCTTCGGCCTCGTCGTCGGTCTGCGCTTCCCCCTCGTCGTCGGCCTGCGCTGCCGCATCCGACGCGGGTTCTTCGCCGAGGCTCCCGGCGACGCGCTTCGTCGAGCTCGCAGCCTCTTTCGCCGCCCCGCCGGCCTCGGCGGTGATCGGCATGGTCTCCTGGACCGCGCCATCCTCGACGGCCTGCGAAGACGCATCAGCGGCGGCCGTCTTCAGCCGCGCGCTCTGCTGCACGGCGGCCTCGTCGTCGTCCGAAACCTCGGCCTGCGAGTCGCTGTCCGGCTCTTCGCGATCGACGGTCTTCAACCGCGCCGTCTCCGCCTCCTGAGGAGGCTGTTCCTCGCTCCCGGCGGCGGTCTTCAGCCGCGCGGTCCCCGGCTCTTCCGAAGGCTGCTCGTCGGCGACGGTCGACAGCCGCGCGGTCTCCGCCCCGGCGTCGTCCTCGTCAGGCTCTTCGAGGCTGCCCGCGACCCGCTTCGACGCGGTCGCCGGCTGCTCGGCCGATGTGTCGTTGATCTCATCACCGGCGGATTCGCCGGAATGCTCGGAATCCGCGGCGTCCGACGAGGTCACAGCCTCGGTCGCCGGGTTCGGGTCGTTCCGGGGCGGGGTGCTCTTCGACGGCTCCGCGTCGTCGGCGGGCCGGTCCGGCGGCGTGCCGTCCTGGGACGACGCAGCGGTTCGGGTCGGGCTCTCGCTATCCGGTGTTGACGCGCGGACGTCGGTTTCGGCCACCTCACCCCCGGTGTTCTGGGGTTCGGGCACGTGCTCCTCCTCGACGGATCGTCAGCCTGCCAGATTGCGAGCTCCCACACTGCGGTGGGGCTCGGTGAGCCACCGTGGTCCACACTAGACGTGGTCGCGCGCGCGAGCGGGCGGCCGCATCCGACGCAAGACGAGTGAGGAACCGCGTGGACTTCGACGTCACGATCGAGATCCCCAAGGGGAACCGGAACAAGTACGAGGTGGACCACGAGACCGGACGCATCCGTCTCGACCGGACGCTGTTCACCGCCACCCAGTACCCGGCGGACTACGGGTTCGTCGAGGACACCCTGGGCGAGGACGGCGACCCGTTGGACGCGCTGGTCCTGGTGCAGGAGCCCACGTTCCCCGGCTGCCTGATCAAGTCCCGCGCCATCGGCATGTTCCGGATGCGCGACGAGAAGGGCGGCGACGACAAGGTCATCTGCGTGCCCTCGGATGACCCGCGGCAGGAGCACCTGCGCGACATCCACCACCTCGCCGAGTTCTACAGGCTGGAGATCCAGCACTTCTTCGAGGTGTACAAGGACCTGGAGCCGGGCAAGAGCGTGGAGGGCGCGACGTGGGTCGGCCGCACCGAGGCCGAAGCGGAGATCAAGCGCTCGTACGAGCGGGCCAAGGAACAGGGGCACTGAACCACCGCCCCGCAGGAGGGCCCCCACCGCGCTGGATGCGGTGAGGGCCCTTCGCATTTTCGGGGCGAACGTTTCCGCAGGTGATCGCCCGTGCACGGCAGGGGCGCTATAGCACCCCACCGCACTCACGGGCCCCGACCAGCGGCTCGGCAAACTTATCCACAGGCTTGTGGATAACAGGGTTTTCTGTGGATAAGTCGCCGTCCTGTGGATAACTTGTGCAATTTCAATGGAAATCGACGGTCCGATTTCCATTGAAATTGCGGCGCCGGTCAGTCCAGGCGGATGTCGCGCAGGAACCAGGTGAGCGCGAAGGCCACCAGCACCACGCAGCCGCCGACGAAGAACACCGTGTCCATCGAGCTGGCGAAGCCCTCCAGGACCGGCCGCGCCAGGCGCGGGTCCAGGCCGTACAGGAACGACGTGTCGTTGATGTCGATCCCGGCCGCGCCACCCGACTGCAGCGCCTCGACGAACGTCCGGTTCACCGGGTTCGCCAGCACCTCCGGGTCGCGCAGCGCGGCGGTGAACTCCGGCGTGGCGAACGCCGCGCGCGTCGAGTCCGCGATCCGCCCGCCGACCGTGCTGAACAGCACCGACAGGAACGCCGCCGCGCCGACGGTGCCGCCGGTCTGCCGGAACAGGTTCACCGACGCGGTCGCCACGCCCATGTCGCGCGAGGTGGCGCCGGTCTGCACGACGAGCGTCAGGGTCTGCATCAGCATGCCCAGTCCGCCGCCCATGATCACCGCCGTCAGTCCCACCTGGACCAGCGAGGTGTCCACGCCGATCAGGCTGAACAGGAACAGCGCGGTGGCCATGAACGCGGCGCCGACGATCGGGAACACCTTCAGCCGGCCGGTCTTGGAGATCAGCTTGCCGACGACGCCGGTCGACACCATGATCCCGGCGGTCATCGGCAGCAGCATCATCCCGGCCTCGGTCGGGTTCAGGCCCTTGACGATCTGCAGGTACAGCGGCACGGAGCTCAGCCCGCCGAACATGCCGATGCCGACCAGGAAGTTCAGCAGGTTGCCCATCCGGAACGACGGCCGCCGGAACATCCGCAGCGGCAGCAGGGCCTCGGCGCCCGCCCGGTTCTCGGCGAACACGAACAACAGAAGCCCGACCGCGCCGATGCCGTACATGGTCAGCGAGGTCGACGACAGCCAACCCCACTCACGGCCCTGCTCGGCGACGGTCAGCAGCGGCACCAGCAGCACGACCAGCGCCACCGCGCCCAGGTAGTCGATGCGGTGCCGGACCCGCTCGGTGGCCACGTTGAGCACCTTGGCGACGACGGCCAGCGCCGCCAGCCCGACCGGCAGGTTCACCAGGAACACCCAGCGCCAGCCGTCGATGCCGAGGAAGCTGTCCAGGCCGGCGAACAGGCCGCCGATCACCGGGCCGATCACGCTGGCGGTGCCGAACACCGCCATGAAGTAGCCCTGGTAGCGGCTGCGCTGCCGGGCGGGGACCATGTCGGCGATGATCGTCAGCGCCAGCGACATCAGCCCGCCGCCGCCGAGGCCCTGGATGGCGCGGAACGCGGCGAGCTCGTAGATCGAGTTCGCCATCCCGCACAGCAGTGAGCCGGCCAGGAACAGCGAGATCGCGGCCAGGTAGAGGGGCTTGCGGCCGTAGATGTCGGAAAGCTTGCCGTACAGCGGCGTGGTGATCGTGGCCGTGATCAGGTAGGCCGTGGTCACCCAGGCCTGCGCGGTCTGCCCGTGCAACTGGTCGGCGATGACCCGGATCGCCGAGCCGACGATGGTCTGGTCGAGCGCACCCAGGCCCATGCCCAGCATCAGGCCGGTGAGCACGGTCAGGATCTGGCGGTGGGTCAGTGCGAGTGCCGGGGCCTGCGCCGGGGGCACAGCCGTTTCCGACATGGCTTTCCCTTTCAGGGGTTGCTCCTCGGGATGGACCGGCGTGCGAGGCCGGCAGGAGCGCTGCGGCACGAACATCCCCAGAAATTTGCTTGCAGCACTCAACTAGTTGGCGCGGTCAAGCATGACCTCGGATCAAATGCGAAGCAACTTCGTTTCCTGTGCCCTGGGCCACGTCAGCGCCGTCGCGACGGCCTGGCCATTCCCAGCGTCGTGCCGTCGGCCCGGCGGAGCACGACGACCGGAGCCGTCGCGGCGTGCTTGCCGCTGCCCGGCGTGAACCGCTCGCGCGGCGAACGCGGTTGGTAGAACCAGGCGAGCTCGGTCCGCGCCCGCGCCACCGCGCGCCGCCGGCGCAGCTGCCTGCAGATCGCCGGGGCGAGCACCACCAGGCCGGACATCGTCGCTACCGCCATCCACCAATGCATCCCCGCTCCCTTCCTCGGGAGGAGAAATGGCACTCGGCCCGGCTCGTGATGCGACGGCCGTCGATACCCCCCGAATGGCCTAGCGGAAAATTCAACGCATGTTGATTTCTTGGCCATCGGCGAGCTACCTTGCTCCCAACGGCGAGGGAGGTATGCGATGAGCACCCTGGAGACCCGAACCCTGCTCGACCTCGGCGAGATCGGCGCCGGCGACGGCGAGCTCGTCGGCGGCAAGGCCGCGAACCTGGGCGAGCTGTCGGCGGCCGGCTTCCGGGTGCCACCCGGCTTCTGCATCAGCACGCACGCCTACGACGAGGTCTGCCGGGAACCGGCCGAGGACCTGCTGGACCGGCTGCCCGGCTCGGCCGCCGAGATCCGCTCCCGCCTGGCCGGCGCCGAGCTCCCGGCCGGGCTGGCCGCCGAGATCACCGCCGCCTACGCGGAACTCGGCCCGGACGCGCCGGTGGCGGTGCGCTCCTCCGCGACCGCCGAGGACCTGCCGCACGCCAGCTTCGCCGGCCAGCAGGACACCTACTTGAACGTCGTCGGGGAGGCCGAGCTGCTGGACGCGGTGCGACGCTGCTGGAGTTCGCTCTGGACGGACCGGGCGGTGGCCTACCGCGCCGCCAACGGCATCGACCACCGCACGGTGCGGCTGGCCGTCGTCGTGCAGCGCATGGTCGACGCGACCGCGGCCGGCGTGCTGTTCACCGCGAACCCTGTCACCGGGCGGCGGTCCGAGGCCGTGATCGACGCGAACACCGGGCTCGGCGAATCGGTGGTATCGGGCTCGGTCACCCCGGACCACTTCGTGGTGGAGTCCGGCCGGGTCACCGCGAAGCGGCTCGGCGACAAGCCCGCCAGCATCCGGCCGAAAACCGGCGGCGGCACGGAATCCGTTGCGCAGCAGGCCGATCTGCCGTCGATCACGGACGACCAGGCCGCGGCGCTCGCCGCGCTGGGCGCGGAGGTGGCGCGGCACTACGGCGCGCCGCAGGACATCGAGTGGGCCATCGACGGCGACGACACCGTCTGGCTGACCCAGTCGCGGCCGGTCACCACGCTGTTCCCGCTGCCCGCCGAGCCGCTCGGCGGCCTGCACGTCTACCTGTCGATCAACGTCGTGCAGGGCGTCTACCGGCCGATCACGCCGCTGGGCGCGGCGACGCTGGCGCTGATGCTCGCCAACCTGATGCGCAACATCGGCATCCCCGCCGAGGGCCACCGCCCGAAGCCGTGGCGGCAGGCCGACGGCTGGCTGTTCGCCGACATCACCGGCATGACCCGCAGCAGGATCGGCCGCGCCATCGGTCCCCGGGTGTTCGCGGTGGCCGAAGCCCGCGCCGGCAAGGTCTTCGAGTCGCTGCTCGACGATCCGCGACTTCCCCTGGACCCGAAGATCCCGTGGCCGCTGCTGCGCCGGATCGGCGGAATCCTGTTGCACACCAAGGCGCCCATCCAACTCGCACGCACGCTGCGCGATCCCGCGCGCGCCCGCGAGCAGCTCTTCGGCATGGTGCCGGAGATCCGGGCGGCCCTGGCCGCCGATGAGCCGTCGTCCGCGCGCGAGCGGCTGGCCGCGGCGCGGCGGGGCATCGCGGAGGTCGCGGTCCCGCGCATCGCACAGATCCCGCCGCGGATGCTGCCCGTCCTACTCCTCAGCCGGCTGCTACCGAAGCTGGTCGGCCGGGCCGCCACCGCCGAGGAAGTTCAGATCGTGCTGCGCGGCATCCCGCACAACGTCACCACCGAGATGGACCTGGAGCTGTGGGGCATCGCGCAGCTCGCCCGCCGGGACCCCGGAACAGCCCGGCTGTTCGGCGAATCCTCCCCCGACGAGCTCGCCGCGCACTACCGCGACCGGGCGCTGCCCACCGACGTCCAAACTGGACTCGATGACTTCCTGGCGCGCAACGGGCACCGGACGGTGGCGGAGATCGACGCCGGCGTGCCGCGCTGGTCCGAGGACCCGACGCACGTGCTCGGGCTCGTCGCGAACTACGTGCGGACGGGCGAGAGCGGGCACGACGCCGACGAGCAGTACCGGCGCGGCGTGGCCGAGGCGGAGCGGACGGCCGCCGAGATCGTGTCCCGGCTGCGGCGCCGGAATCCGCTGCGCGCACGGGTCGCCGGGTTCGTGGTGGACCGGGTGCGGCAGCTCGCCGGGCTCCGCGAACTGCCGAAGTACTGCATCGTGCTGGCGATCGCGAACGCCCGCCGTCACCTGCAGGCCGTGGGCGAGGAACTCGCCTCGAACGGCCGCCTGGAACGCGCGGACGACGTGTTCTTCCTGGAATACGAGGAGATCGACGCGGCCATCTCCGGCGCCGACCACCGGGATCTGGTGGCCCGGCGCCGCGAAACGCACGAGCGGGAGCTGCGGCGCCGGAACCCGCCGCGCGTGCTGCTCTCGGATGGCACCGAGCCCGAGGCGGCGCTGCCGGTGGCGACGGTCGACGGCCAGTTGGCCGGGACTTCGGCTTCGGCGGGCACCGTGACCGGGACGGCGCGCGTGGTGCACGATCCGGTCCGCGCGCAGCTCGCGCCCGGCGAGATCCTGGTCGCGCCGTCCACCGATCCCGGCTGGACGCCGCTGTTCCTGACCGCGGGCGGCCTGGTGATGGAGATGGGCGGGCCGAACTCGCACGGCGCGACGGTGGCCCGGGAGTACGGAATCCCCGCGGTGGTGGGCGTTCCCGACGCCACCACCCGCATCGCCGACGGCCAGCGGATCACCGTGCACGGCTCGGCCGGAACCGTCGAGCTCGCCTGACGACGATGGCCCTCGCCGGTTCGGCGGGGGCCATCGAGTCGTCATCGGGGGCGCCGTCGGCGGAAGCGTCCGCCGGTGCAGCGGTGCAGTCGATCGCGTTCTTCGGTTGTCGACTTCCGGCGTGGCGGGCGCGGTCAGGCGCCGAGCTGGTTGACGCCGCCGAGCGGGCCGTGGCTGACCACGTCGTTGACCTTGTCCAGCGCCGTCGCCGGGTCGGTCTTGCCGACTGGGAGGTTGCCGGTCAGGCTGCCCAACGGGCCCTGCGGGCCGGCGATGCCGCCGAGCGCGTCGCCGCTGCGGGACAGCGGCAGCTGGCTGCCGGCGAGCGGGGTGCTGGACGCCACGCCGTGGACCGCCTCGCCGACCATGTCGACGTCCTGCTGCGCGGGCGTGGTCTGCGGCCCGCCCGGCAGCGCCGAGTCCGCGCCGACCGGCAGCAGGTCGTTGGTCGGGCCGCCGGTGCGGGCCACGGGCGAAGCCTGCACGGCCGGGACGACGTCGCCGACCGGCGTCGCGCCGAGCGCGCTGCTCGGGTCGAGGCTCTTGCCGCCGGTCACGCCGCCGAGCAGGGCGCCGGCCGGGGTGCTGCCGAGCGGGTCGCCGCCGCTGCGGCCGGCGAGGTGCTCCTCGACCGGGACGACGTCGCCCACGGCCTGCTGCGCGGAGTGCAGCGTGCCCCCGAAGTGGTACGCCGTCTGCGCGAGGTTGTTGTCCGTGGGCAGCTCCGCGGGCAGCTGCGGGGTCTCGGCCGCGTTCGCGGTAGCTGCGAAGCCGACCGCGCCGGCGCCGCTGACCAACACAGCGGCCGCTGCGGTAAGGGTGCGCTTCATCGCAATGCTCCTCTCTGCACAGGCCGATTCCTGTGCGCCGGGCCGGAGATTACGGAAGGATCACCCACCACCATTCAGCGATCACATAGGTGGAAAATGTGGACAACCAGTGATCGTTTCCTGCGAAATAACGCCACTTTCGTGTACATGAGACGGAAGTGATTACTGGCCGATCCCCTCCGTCGATGCCGACGGCAATCGGCGCGCCCGCTCGGCCCGCAGCGACTCGACCGCGTCGGCGAACTCCGCGTAGGCCTCGCTCTCGCTGTCGAACCGCCGGTACCGGCCCACCCGCAGCTCCACCGACTCGTACTCGCGCTCCAGCGCGTCGCCGGCCTGCTGGCACGCGGCCGACCGGTCGCGGTACTTGGCATGCCCGGCGAACGCCGCCGCCACCGCCACCAGCAGGCACAACGCCACCGCAGCCCACCGGAAGTCCACGGCGGACACCGATGCCGCCGTCGCGGTCGCGGCGACGATCGAGCCGCCGATGATCAACGTCTGCAGGACGTTGTCCTTCCAGCGGTCCCGCCGGGCCTCGCTCCGGTAGCGCTCGATGAGCTCCGGCAGCTGCGCCCGGTAGCGCTTGTGCGCCCCCAGCAGATCCCCAGGCCCCAGTTCGTCCAGCAGGTGCTCGCGGTGCGCGTACTCCAGCGCGCGCAGTTCTGATTCCACCGCGCGAACCTTAAAGTGCTGCTGGTAGAGGAATTTCGCCGACACCGCCAGCGAGGCCAGCGCCAGCGCGAACACGATCGCGGCCGGCAGTGCGGACGTCCATAACCACAGCGCGGCCACGGCCGCGCCGATCAGCAACAGATTGCCCGGCACCGCCCAGACCAGCAGCAGCCGCTGCACCAGCCGCGCCCGGTAGTGCTCCTCGGACCGTTCGGCGATCCGGCGTTCCCAGTCCGCCGGCCGGCCGCCCCCGGCGAGCACTCCACCGCCGACGATCCCGGCCGCATCCACTCGCTCCATCACATCGATCCTTCCAGCGCGTTAGTGCGATCGAAGTAGCTCCCGGAGCACCACGACAATCGGCCAGGAGGGTGATGATCCATTCGGCCGATCGGTTCACTGCCGGATGTGCCGAGTGATCGTCGCTGAGTTCGCGCGACGCTGCACGATCGATAATGCGCAGTGATAACAGCGAGTACTGCCGCGCCCGACGCCGTGGGCGCGGTTTCCGGGGCCTGCCACTCTGACAGCGGCCGGGACGCTCCGGTCGACTTGGGGGTGCGCTACCGGTCCGTCAGCTCGGCGTCGACGTCGCGGTAGAACTGCTCCGGATCCACCGGCTGCCCGGCAACCTCGATCTGGAAGTGCAGGTGCGGTCCGGTGGATTCGCCCCGATCGCCCATGGTCGCGATCTGCTCCCCGGCGCGCACCTCTTCCCCGACCTCGACGAAATCCTCGTCGATGTGGCCGTAAATCGAAACGACGTCGCCGCGGTGCGCAATTCTGATCCACATGCCGTATCCGGAGGCCGGGCCGGAATCGATGACGGTGCCCCGGGCGGCGGCGCGGATCGGCGTGCCGATGTCGTTGGCGATGTCCACGCCGTTGTGCATGGTGCCCCAGCGGCCGCCGAAGCCGCTGCTGATCTCGCCGTCCGCCGGCGACACCCATGCATCGTCCGACTCGTCCGCCGACGCGGGCTTGGCGGGTGAGCGCGCGGCGAAGTGCACGGCCAGGTCGGGCCTGGACTTCGGGGGCTGCCAGTGGGCATCGTGCACAACCGGGGCAGCAAGGGCTCCTGCGGTGCAAAAAGCGCCGCCGAGGAGCAGGCCGGTCAACACGGCGGCCGCGGTCTTCTCTCGCATTGCCATTGCGCTTTTCCACTCCTCCCGCCACCGCGGTATTCACGCGGCGGCCGGGCCGAATTCCGCACCTGATCGCCGGTCATTCGAATCCGGCAGGCAAGCGGTTCCGGGCAAGATTGGAGCCGAACTGCGCTGGCAATGCATTTCGGAACTGGCTCAATGGCATGAATGCCGGGCAATTCGCGGTGTCCCGCGCGCAGGTGTCGGCGAATCCACCACAAGGAATCGCCATCGACACTGAGCGTCCACAGTGGTCGCAAGTCTCGGTGAACGGCGTGCGGCCCGGACCCGAAGCCCCTTCACCCGACCACGGAGGGTGCCGGGTGCGTCCATTCCGCCCGGTCACCTCCCCGGTCGGCACACCACCCGACCGGCAGTCACACGATCGAGTTAGAAATGGGCCCGCGCGGCGGTGCGGGTAGCGGCCCCGGCCGCCGGGTGCGCGACCGCGAGCCTCCTGGGCCGCCCGGGAGGCTCGCGCCCGGTCACTCGGGCTCGACGAACTGGACGTCGAGCTGGATCTTCACCACGTCGCCGAGCAGCGCCTCGCCGGGGCCGAAGTTGATGCCGTAGTCGCGGCGGCGGATCTCGCCGTTGGCCTCGAACCCGGCGTGCCGGCTGCCGTCGGGGAGGTCCTGAACGCCGCCGAACTCGACGTCGAAGGCGATCGGCCTGGTCACCTCGCCGATGGTCAGCTCCCCTTCGAGAGTCCAGTCCTCGCCTTCGCCGCTCAGCCGGGTGGAGCGGAACGCCAGCGTCGGGCGCTTCTCGACGTCGAGCAGGTCGGGGGCGAGGACGTGCGCGTCGCGGTCGGCGTTGCCGGTGTCGATGGACGCGACGGCCACGGTGGCGTTGATCGCGCTGCCGTCGAGCGTCCCGCCGACCACCAGCTCGGCGTCGATCTCGGCGAAGCGGCCCCGCACCTTCGAAACCCCGAGGTGGCGGATCGCGAAGCCGACCGAGGAGTGCAGCGGGTCCAGCGCCCAGCGGCCGGTCTTGAGGGGCAGTGCGGTCGTTTCAGTCGTCATGGCTCGAACCTGCCCGGCTCGCCGCCGCGGAGGGAGACCGCGCTGAGACTGTCCCTGGCAGGGCCACCACGGGCGCGACGCGGGCAGGTAGGTTCCGATCGTGCGCGACAACGAGTTCGGAGCCTTCCTGCGCGCCCGCCGGGAGGCCATCACCCCGGCCGAGGTGGGCCTGCCCACCGGGCCCCGCCGGCGGACGCCCGGGCTGCGGCGCGCCGAACTGGCCACGATCGCCGGGATCAGCGTCGAGTACCTCACCAGGCTGGAGCAGGGCCGGGACCGCCACCCGTCCCCCGAGGTGCTGGGCGCCATCGTCGACGCCCTGCGGCTGTCCACCGAGGATCGCGAGCAGCTGTGGCTGATCCTCGGCCACAACAAGCCGACCGCGCTGTGCCCGCGGGTGGCCGAGCCGCCCGGCCAGGCCGTGCGCCCGAGCGTGCAGGCGATCCTCGACCGGCTCGAACCCGGCCCGGCACTGGTGGTCAACCGGGTCTGCGACGTGCTCGCGTGCACCGGCGGCTACCGGCGGCTGGCGGGGCCGCTCGGCGTCCTGGACGCCGATGCGCCGAACCTGCTGCGCTACGTGTTCACCGACGACCGCGCCCGCGCCGCGCATCCCGAGTGGGCGCGCATCGCCGACGGCCTCGCCAACTTCCTGAAGCACGGGTTCCGCGTCGACGACCCGCACTCCGCGGACCTCGCCGCTGAGCTGACCGATGCCGCCGGGGCGTCCTTCACCAGCCGGTTCGAGACGCCCGCCGCCGTGCTCCAACGCACCGGCGCGGAGCGCTGGATGCATCCCGAGGTCGGCGAGCTGCTGCTGGGCTTCGAGATCGTGGAACTGCCGGACGTCGACCAGCGGATGATCATCTACCTGCCGGCCGACGAAGCGACCTCCGCGGCGCTCGACCGCCTCGACGGCCGCCAGCCCGGCGCCCTCCGGGCGGTCTCCGGCTGACCCCCTCGTGAGCGAAGGCTCCGGTTCTTACCGGACTCAACGCTCACGAGCGCCACTCGCCCGGCGACAGCGTGAGGACGCCCGGGATCGCGGCGAAGGCGCGCCGGGCGCATTCGACCAGGTCGTCGCGGGTGTGCGAATCCTCCCGCGCCAGCCACATCTCCATCGCGCGGTGGAACGCGGCGATCAGCAGGTCCATCACCAGGCGGGCGCGCACGTCGGCCTGATCGGGCAGCCCGAAGCGGCGGTGCAGGGTCTCCATCGCGGCACGGGTGGTCCGGCCGCAGAACTGCAGGCCGTGCGCGTCCATCGACGGCGTCGCGGCGGCCAGCCGCCTGCTGAGCAGCACCCGCTCCGCCCAGCCTTCGGCGGGCATCCGCTGCAGCGCCGCGAGCAACACGTCCTGCGCGACCTCCAGCAGCGGGCGGTCGTCCGGCTCGCGGGTTTCGAGGTCGGCCAGGAACTCGGTCCAGAGGTCTTCGGTCGGTGCCAGCGCCACGTCTTCCTTGCAGCCGAAATAGCGGAAGAACGTGGTCTTGGAGACCTCGACCGCCTCGCACAGCTCGTCGACCGTCGTGGCGTCGAAGCCCTGCTCGGTGAACTTCGCCAGGGCGGTGTCGATCATCGCCTGCCGGGTGCGCAGCTTCTTGCGCTCGCGCAGCGAGACGGGGCGGGACGGGGCGCTCATCGCGGACAGATTACCCGAGCCCTAGTGTGACCCGGAAACTTATGGTACTCAGTTACATAAGTTACTGGATCACATTCATGCGAGGAACCATGCGCGCACTGCTCGTCGACCGCTCGGCACCCGGCGGCCTCCGCCTCGGCCGGGCCCCGGATCCCGTTCCCGCGCCGAACCAGGCGCTGGTGCGGGTCACGGCGACCTCCCTGAACTACGGCGAAGTGCGGCACATCCTGGAGGAATCCCCGGACGGCAGCGTCCTCGGCTGGGACGCGGCGGGAGTCGTCGAGCGCGCGGCGGCCGACGGCTCCGGCCCGGCGGAAGGCACGCCGGTCGTCACCCTGGCCCCGGACGGCGCGTGGGCCGAACTCCGAGCCGTCGACACCCACCTGATCGGCACCGTCCCGCAGGGCGCCGACCTCGGCGCGATCAGCACCGTTCCGGTGGCCGGCGCGAGCGCACTGCGCGCGCTGCACCGGATCGGGCCGATCCTCGGCAAGCGGGTGCTGGTCACCGGCGCCACCGGCGGGACCGGGCGATATGCCGTGCAGCTGGCGCGGATGGGCGGCGCGCACGTCACCGCGTCCACCGGGAATCCGGCCGCGCACGGCGAGGGGTTGCGCGCGCTCGGCGCGCACGAGGTGGTGTCCAACCCGGCCGAATCGGCCACAGTGGACGGTGTGGTCGACCTGGTCGGCGGCGAGCAGTTGGTGGCCGCCCACGACCGGCTCGCCGAAGGCGGCACGCTGGTGGCGGTCGGGCACACCACCGGCGAGGGCGAGAACTTCCCGTTCGGCGCGCTCTTCGGCGCTCCGGAACGGCACGACCGCACGATCGCCACGTTCTTCCTGCTCCGCTGCACCGACCTGGCACCGGACCTGACCTGGCTGGCCGAGCGCATCGCGACCGGCGACCTGGACCCGCAGGTGTCCTGGCGCGGCGCCTGGGACCGCGCCCCGGAGGCGATCGAGGCGCTGCTCGGCCGGAAGCTGCACGGCAAGGCGGTCCTCGAAATCTCTTGAGGACCACGTAGGTTCGTCGCCATGGCAAGGTAGATCGTGGTCATCGGGGCGGGCATCGTCGGGGCATCGATCGCGGCGCAGCTGCCCGAGGAGGTGTCGGTGACGGTGCTCGACCAGGGCCCGTCCGGCCGGCTGCGGGGTTCGACCGGGCATGCGCCCGGTTTCGTGGGCCTGCTTGCGACAAGCCGTCGAGCTTCCCCGGCCTGGACAGCCTCCGCCCGGACCGCTTCGCCGGTCAGGACCCGACGGACCTCGAAGCCCGAGCACTTCGGCTGTACCGGGACATCTACGCCAGCCTGTGACCCGTGACTCGTGAGCACTTTGGAGCGCCAGAGCGATCCAAAGTGCTCACGACGCAAAGGGGCTCAGCCCGCGGCGGCCATCACGGCCCGCAGGCTCGACGCGACGACCGAGACGTCGATCCCGACCGCCCACGCGGTGCCCTCGGCCGTGCGGTGCTCCAGGTACGTCGCGGCGCGCGCCGCACGCCCCGGCTCGATCGACTGCTGGACGAGGCTCACGATGTCCACCGTCCGGTCGTGCTCCGCCAACATCTGCACCAGTGCGGACACGGCACCTTCCGCGGTCACCTCGTGCGTTGTGGTCTCGCCGCCGATCTCCAGCGTCGCGGTCAGCCGATCACCCGACGGCCCGTGGCCCACCGACCAGCCCGTCAGCGCGATCGACCGATCCGGGTTCTCCAGGTAGGTCGCGGAGAACAGCTTCCACAACGTCGCCGCGTCCGCCTCGGTGCCGGTGTCGTCGGTGTGCCGCTGCACCACCTGCGCGAATTCCGCCTGCAACCCGCGCGGCAGGTCCAGCCCGTGCTCGGTTTGCATGAGGTAGGCGATGCCGCCCTTGCCGGACTGGCTGTTCACCCGGATCACCGCCTCGTAGTCCCGGCCGACGTCGTGCGGATCGATCGGCAGGTACGGAACCTCCCAGCGCTCCTGGGATTCCGGGACTCCGCTCTCCCGCGCGCCCAGCGCGTGCCGCTGGAACCCCTTCCGGATCGCGTCCTGGTGCGTCCCCGAGAACGCGGTGTAGACGTACTCGCCGACGTACGGGTGCCGTTCGTGGACGCCTATCCGGTTGCAGTGCACGACGGTGTCCCGGACCGAATCGATGTCCGACAGGTCGATCATCGGGTCGACGCCCTGCGAGTACAGGTTCAACGCGAGCGTGATCAGGTCGACGTTCCCGGTCCGCTCGCCGTTGCCGAACAGGCAGCCCTCGACGCGCTGCGCACCGGCGAGCACCGCCAGCTCCGCGCACGCGACCCCGGTGCCCCGGTCGTTGTGCGGGTGCACCGACAGGATCACGTCGTCGCGCCGGTCGAGGTTGCCGCTCAGGTGCTCGATCTGGTCGGCGTACACGTTCGGCGTCGCGACCTCGACCGTCGCGGGCAGGTTGATGATCACCGGGCGGTCCGCGCACGCGTCCCACAGGTCGATCATCATGTTGCAGACCTCGATCGCGAAGTCCGGCTCGGTCAGGTTGAAGACCTCCGGGGAGAACTCGTACCGGATCCCCGGCCGGTCCCCGCCGCAGCGGAGCACGTCCTCGCCGGCCTTCCGGATCAGCTCGCGCAGGTCGCCCCGCCCGGTGCGCAGCACCGCGTCCCGCCACAGCGGCGCGGTCGGGGTGTACATGTGGACGACGACCCGGTCCAGGCCGGCGATCGATTCGAAGGTGCGCTCGATCAGATCCCGGCGAGCCGGGGTGAACACCGCGACGGTGACGTCGTCCGGCACCAGATCCGCTTCCGCCAGCCGCCGGACGAAGTCGAAGTCGGTTCGCGACGCGGACGGGTATCCGACCTCGATCTCCTTGTACCCGATCGAAGTCATCATCTCGTAGAAGCGCCGCTTGCGCGCCGGGTCCATCGGTTCGGCCAGCGCCTGGTTGCCGTCGCGCAGGTCGACGGGAACCCACAGCGGCGCCTGCGTGATGCGGTTCCGCGGCCAGGTCCGGTCGATCTCGGCGACGGCGACGCGGTCGAACGCGCTCCGGTAGCGGTGGTGCGGCATTCCCGACGGCTGCTGCGGGTTCCAGCGCGCGGGGATGTGTTGGGAGGTCATGTCTGCCTTCCGGGTTCGAACGGTCTCCACCAGCGCGCGACAACACCCCGCGACAGGGGGCGCCGGTCCGGTCAGCCCCTGCCGCGGCCGCTAAGGCCGCGAGCTCCCAACCACATGGCAGGCAACGTACAATACGTCAGGTCCTCAGACAACCTGATAATTCGGGAGGCTGTTCGTGTCGCTGCGTCGATACCCGCTGTCGGAGCAGGCCACCGAGGCGATGTTGCGGCGCATCGGTTCCGGCGACTGGCCGGTCGGCGGGAAGATCCCCAGCGAGACCTCCCTCGCCGCCGAGTTCGGAGTCGGCCGGTCGACGGTCCGGGAGGCGGTCCGCGAGCTCGCCGGCCGCGGGCTGCTCGAATCCCGCCACGGCTCCGGCGTCTACGTCATCCGGACCGATCCCGTCGAGGACTGGGCGACGACCGTCCGCAAGGCGGTGATCTCGGACGTGGCGGAGGGCCGCATCGCGGTGGAGGTGGAGGCCGCCCGCCTCGCGGCCGCGAAGCGCACCGACGAGGACCTCGCCGCGATCACGGCGGCGGCCACCCGGCGCGAGGCGCTCCAGCACGCCACGCCCGAGGAGTTCGTGGACGCCGACCTCGCGTTCCACCGGGCGATCGCCGAGGCGGCGCACAACACGATCATCACCGGCCTGTTCGATTCGCTGGCCGAGCGCGTCCGCGAGGCGATGCTCGACATGCTGGGCCTGATGCGGGAATCCGACGCGCAACGACCGGTGGACCAGCACGAGCACCAGGAGATCGCCGATGCGATCCGGGCCGGCGACCCCGAGGCCGCGGGCCGGGCCGCTCGGAACCACCTCGCGAAGATCCTCTCCTACGTCCGCCCGGAACCGTGAGCACCGGCTCGTGAGCACTTTGGAGCGTCATAGCGGTCCGAAGTGCTCACGAGCGTTCGTCAGCCGACCGGATCTGCCTGCCGGACCGGGATCGGGGTGGTTCCCGGTTCGGTGCGGTGCACCAGGCGAGACGGCCACCAGGTCGCCCGGCCCAGGAGGGTCAGCGCGGCCGGGAGGACCAGGACGCGGATCACGAAGGCGTCCAGCAGGACCGCGACCGCCAGGCTGAAGCCGATCTGCTTCATCTCCGCCAGGTGCAGGAACATGAAGGTGGCGAACACCGTGACCATCACGATCGCCGCGCTGGTCACGACCTTCGCCGACTGCCCGACGCCCTGCAGGACCGCCTGCCGGGCCGGGACGCCGCGCAGCACGGCCTCCCTGATCCGGCTCACCACGAACATCTGGTAGTCCATCGACAGCCCGAATAGGATGACGAACAGGAACAGCGGCACCCGCGAACCGATCGCGCTGGTGGCGCTGGGATCGAAGCCGAACAGCGTCGAGGCCAGCCCGTACTGGAAGAAGATCACCAGCAGCCCCATCGACGCCGCCGCGGACAGCAGGTTCAGCGCGACCCCGACCAGCCCGATCACCACCGAGCGGAAGACGACCACCGACACCACGAACGTCAGCACCAGCAACGCGATGATCACCAGCGGCAGCTTGCCGTTCTGGTGGGCCAGGTAGTCGACGTCGTGCGCGACGTCCCCGCTGACCGCCACCTCGACCCCGGGCAGCGCGCGGAAGGCCGCGGGCACGTAGTCGGACCGGAGGTGCGTCAACGACCGGGCCGCCTCCGCCGAGCTCGTCTTGAACGGCACCGGGACCTGCAACATGGCCACCCGCCCGTCCCACGAGGTCTGCGGCGGCGCGGACGCCATGAACAGCCGACGCCGCGCCACCTGCGAAGTTCCCGGCCACACCGGCCAATCCGTACGCCAGCAGGAGCGCGCTGATCAATCCGGCGTCTACAGAGGACACTTGTTCCAGCACGGGCCGCACGTACGTGTAGGCCGCGAAATGCCCGGACACCAGCAGCAAGATGACGAACAGCCCAACCCGCACCGCGCCGCTGCGCAACAACTGCGGCACGGCGCTGAAGCGCATCGGCTCCTCGGCGGGCAACGGCGGCAGCAGCACCGCGAGCGCGACCGCCACGACCAGCGACACAACGCCCATGACGGCGAACGACGCGCGCCAGCCGCCGAGCTCGCCGATGAACGTCCCCGCCGGGACGCCGAGCACCGAGGCCACCGCGATCCCGCTGAAGATCAGCGACGTCGCAGCGCCCACCGACCGCTCCGGCACCAGCCGCACGGCCGAGCTCGCCGCGATCGCCCACACCCCGCCGATGGACACGCCGACGAGCACCCGCAGCGCGACGAGCAGCGGCAGGTTAGGCGTCACCGCCGAGAGCAGGTTCGCCGAGGCCAGCAAGGCCATCAGTGCGACCAGCACCCAGCGCCGGTCCAGCCGCCCGGCGGCGACGGTGGGCAGCGGCGCGGCGAACGCCGCGATCAGGCCGGGCACCGTCATCGTCAGACCCGCCAAGCCTTCCGGCGCGCGGAGCTCCGCGGCGAGCGACGTGAGCAGGCCGACCGGCAGCATTTCGGTGGTGACCACGGAGAACGTCGCCGCGGCGACCGCCGCGACGGCGGGCCAGCCCCGCACCACGGGCGGGGTCGAGGTGTCGGTCGTTGTCATGGTCACAGCCTCGGTGGCCCGCCTACCGGGAACAACGCCGAAGTCCTCATCCTTGGATCAGCTGTGCTCATCGAGCGGAGGAGGGACATGGGCGGCCTGGAGGTGCGGGAGCTGGAGTGCTTCCGGGTGCTCGCCGAGGAACTGCACTTCGGCCGCGCCGGCGAACGCCTGTACGTGTCGCAGAGCCGGGTCAGCCAGCTGCTGCGCTCGCTGGAGAGCAGGCTCGGCGCGCGGCTGATCGACCGCACCAACCGCAGGGTCCGCCTCACCGCGCTCGGCGAGCGCTTCCTCGCCGAGCTCCGCCCGGCCTACGACGGCCTCAAGGACGTCGTCGAACGAACCCGAGCGGAGGCGCGAGGCGTGCGGGGCGTGCTGCGCCTCGGTTTCCAGGGACAGGTGTCCGAGCCCGTGATGGCCCGGATCGACGCCTTCCAGTCGCGATTTCCCGACTGCGCCACCGAGATCACCGAGATCCCGCTGAGCGATCCGTTCGGCGCGCTGCGCCGCGGCGAGGTCGACGCGGCGATCGTGCTGCTGCCGGTGCAGGAGCCGGATCTCGTGGTGGGACCGACGTTCTCGCGCCAGCAGCCGAACATCGCGGTCTCGCTGCGGCATCGCTTCGCCGCCCTGGATTCGGTTCCCGCCGAAGAACTCGCCGACTCCGAGCTGATCGCGCCCGCCGAACCGGCGCCGCCCTACTGGCGCGACGCCCAAACGCCGCCGCGCACGCCGAGCGGCCGCCCGATCCCGCGCGCGAGCACGATCACCACCCTGCAGGAAGGCATCACCCGCGCCGCCACCAACCGCGGCGCGATGCTGCTCTGCCGCCCTTGCGCGATCTCCCACGCCCGCAGCGACATCGCGTTCGTCCCGGTCACCGGCCTGCCGGACTCCGTCCTCGGCCTGGTCTGGCCCCGCGCCGCGGCGACCACCCGCGTCCTGGCCTTCGCCGACGTCCTCGCCGACGCCTAGCGGCTCGCGAGGTCTCGCGCGACCGCGTTGGCGGTGCGGGCGAAGGCTTGCACCGCTCCGTTGGTGTCGGCCGATCGCCAGACGAGGCCGTATCCGACCGGCTCGGCGTCCATGAAGCGCACGTACGAGACGCCGGGCCTGGCGAAGTAGGTGGCGGTGTGCGCCGCGCACAGCAAGGCGCCCTTGCCCGCCGCGACGAGCATCAGCGCTTCCTGCATGTTGGTGACCGCCGGGCCGCGGCCGATCGGCCGGCCGCTGGGCGTGTGCGTCGGCACGTGGTGTTCCAGCAGGTAGTCCGGCAACGCGCCGTCGATGGTCAGCAGCGGCACCTCTACGAGGTCTTCCACCGACACGGCGTCCTTGTCGGCCAGCGGGTGGTCGGCCGCGATCGCCAGCGTGCGCGGCTCCGTGAACAGGCCCGGGCTCCCGCTGAGATCGTCCTCGCGCACCGGGAACTCCGTCAGCTGCACGTCGAACTCGCCCCGGCGCAGCTGGCCGTACGGGTCCGCCATCGGCACCTCGCAGATCTCCACGGCCAGTTCCGGGTGCTCGGTGTGCATCGCCTCCGCCGCCTTCAACACGATCTCGCCGGCCAGCGGGTTGGAGAAGCCGACGTGGAGCACGCCGTTGATGCTCCGCGCGTTCGACACGGCACGCGCCAGGGCGGCGTCGATCGCGCGGTGGTGCGGTTCGAGGTCGTCGCGGAGCTGGCGGCCGAGCGGGGTGAGCGCGACGCGGCGGCTCGTCCGGGCGAACAGCGGCGCGCCGACGCGGCGTTCGAGGCGCTGCACGAGCTGGCTCACCCTGGCCCGCGACAGGCGCATCCGGTCGGCGGTTCGACCGAAGTGCAGCTCTTCGGCGAGGATCAGGAAGCACTCCAGTTCATCGCGCTCCATGCGCCGCCCTCCCCATCGGTAAGCCTGGTTGAACGAACGTCGAGGTCTTCGCCGTTGTTCCCGGCGGGCGGTGGTTCGACGCTGGTGTCATCGGAAATTCCCAACACCTTTGAGGAATCGCAGATGACTGCGCGCAACTGGGGCGTGCTGATGGTCCTGTGCGGGGCGATCTTCCTGGAAGGCATCGACGTGGCGATGCTCAACGTCGCGCTGCCCGCCATCCGCGCCGAACTCGGCATGTCCACCGGCGAACTGCAGTGGGTGATGAGCGCCTACGTCCTCGGCTACGGCGGGTTCATGCTGGTGGGAGGCCGGGCGGCGGACCTGTTCGGGCGCCGCCGGATGTTCATCGGCTGGCTGGCCGTCTTCCTGGTCTTCTCCGGCCTGGGCGGGCTCACCTCCGATGGCTGGATGCTGATCGTCGCCCGGTTCGTGACCGGTGTCGCCGCCGCCTTCATGACGCCCGCCGGGCTGTCCATCATCACCACGAGCTTCGAGGAAGGCCCGAAGCGCAACAAGGCCCTGCTCGTCTACTCCGGCACGGCGGCGGGCGGCTTCTCGATCGGGCTGGTCGTCGGCGGCCTGCTCACCGCGATCGGCTGGCGGTGGGTGTTCTTCGCGCCGGTCGCGATGTCGTTCCTCATCCTCGTCGGCGCGCTCGCCCTGGTGCCCAAGTCATCGGAGCCGGAGCGTCGCGCCGGACGCGTCGACGTGGCCGGCGGCGTCGCCATCACCGCCGCCATCGTGCTCCTCGTGCTCGGCGTCGAACGAGCCACGCACACCAGCATCGAGTGGACGCTGATCACGTTCGCGACAGGCGGCGCCCTGCTGGCCGCGTTCGTCGCCATCGAACGCCGTGCCACCGCACCGCTGGTGCGGCTGGGCATCTTCCGCAGCGCTCCTCTGCTGCGCACCAACGCCATCGGGCTGCTGCTGTTCAGCGGATTCTTCGGCTTCCAGTTCTTGGTGGTGCTGTACCTGCAGGAGCTGCGCGGCTGGTCGACGCTGCAGACCAGCTTCGCGCTGATCGCTCTCGGCCTCGATGCGGTGCTCGCGCCCACGCTCACGCCGTGGCTGGTCCGGCGGTTCGGCAACGCCCGGCTGATCTTCGGCGGCCTGCTGGTCTCCGCGCTCGGGTACGCGCTGTTCCTGCCGCTGGGCGCGGACTGGACGTACGCCGCGATGGCCCCGGGCCTGGTGATACTCGGCGTGGGGTTCGCGCTGGTGTACGGCCCGCTGACCATCGTCGCCACCGACGGCGTCGATGACTCCGAGCAGGGCCTCGCCGGCGGCCTGCTCTACACGTCGTTCCAGTTCGGCGCGGCGCTCGGCCTCGCCGGCTCCGCCGCGGTCAACGTCGCCGCGCTCGGAACGCCGCTCGACGGCTTCCGCGCGGCGCTCGCGGTCCCCTTCGCCGCGGCCCTGATCGCCACCGCGATCGGCGCCTTCAGCCTCCGGACCGGCAAGCGCCGGGAGCCGGTCCCGGCGTGACGAGCAGCGGTGCCCCGGTCGGTGGTATCCGACCGGGGCACCCGCACCTCAGTTGATCGCCATGGGCGGCGGGCTGCTCTTCCCGCCGGCTGTCGGCCGGGAGCTGTACCCGCGACCCGGAGTGTCCTATGGTGTCCTATGTGGACGTCACCGACCTGGAGCCGTGGACGTCCGCACTGGCCTGGCTGCCCGCCAACCACGACAAACCGTTCGTCGCCGCCCTGCGGAAGGCGGCGCGGGCGGTCCTGTCCCGCACGTGCGGCTGACGGTTCCCGGGCGCACTCAGGCCCCGACGACCCCGTCGATGCCCTCCCGCAGGAAATCCGCGTGGCCGTTGTGCCGGGCGTACTCGTGGATGAGGTGCAGCATCACCAGCCGCAGCGACACGTCCTTGCCCCACCTCGGCTGGGGCGCGGTCACGTCGAGCGACTCGGCGGCGGCTTCGATCCGGCGCGAGTGCTCGACCTCCGCCTGCCAGGCGTCGAACGCCTCGGAGCGGGTGGCCGCGCTCGCGTCGTAGGCGACCTGGAAGTCGCCGTCGTCCGACCACACCAGCGGAATGTCCTCGCTGTCGATCACCCGCCGGAACCAGGTGCGCTCCACCTCGGCCATGTGCCGCACCAGGCCGAGCAGCGAGAGCGTCGAAGGCGGCATCGACTGCCGCCGCAGGTCGGCGTCGGACAACCCTTCGCACTTCATGGCCAGGGTAGCCCGGTGGAAGTCGAGGTATGCCCGCAACATCTCCCGCTCGCCCCCGACCACGGGCGGATCGATCCGCTCGACCACAGCAATCCCCTTCGCTCGACGAACGCCCACAGTCTTCCTGCCCCGGCAAGGCCGAGTCGAACCATTAACCGGTCGAGTTCTGGACGAATACCGTGATCGGCCGACTACGGCGGCGCCATGATCCTTCGCCATGTTTCCATCGATTGCGCCGATCCCTACGGGCTGGCGACGTTCTGGAGCAAGGTGACCGGCTGGCCGATCTCCGGCGAGGACCGGCCTGGCGACCCCGAGGTCTGCTGGAGGCACCATTTCCCGTGCCAGGACTGCTCTTCCTCCGCGTCCCCGAGGGAAAAGCGGTCAAGAACCGGATCCACTTCGACTGGATGCCCACCGAGCGACTCCGCGATGAGGAGGTGGAGCGCATCCTCGGCCTCGGCGCAACGCTCTACGAAGACCACCGAACCGCCGACGGCCTCGGCTGGGTCACCCTGCTGGACCCGGAATCCAACGAGTTCTGCGTGGAACGCAGCAGCACCGAACGCGGCGGCTGAACCCACACCAAGCCGTTCGAGCAGGCCGGACTGTCCGCAATGGACACCGCGAACGTGCACGCCTACGCGTGCAAGGACAGAGCTTTGGTTCGGCCGGCCGTGTGCCCACTGCCAGTAACGCTGGAAGCCGCAGGCCACGCGCAGCCTCCGGCTTCTTGCTCCCGGTTACGAGCGGGCGCCCGGCAGCGGCGGGGTGCCGGTGACGGACATGACGACGGAGTAGAGCGCGGTGTCGGCAGCGATGAACATGCGGTTCCGCTTGGCGCCGCCGAAGCGGATGTTGGCGACGACGTCGGGGACCAGGAGGCGGCCGAGGAGCGTGCCGTCCGGGTCGTAGCAGTGCACGCCGCCGCCCATGGCTGCGGCCCAGAGCCGGCCGGCGTCGTCGAAGCGGATGTTGTCGAAGTTGCCGATCGCGCACTCGGTGAAGACGTCGCCGCCGGTGAGGGTGCCGTTGTCGTGGACGTCGAAGCCCCGGATGTGGTTGGCCCGGCTGTCCGAGACGAACAGCCGGCTCTCGTCGGGCGAGAAGACCAGGCCGTTGGGGCCGCGGAAGCCGTCGGCGACCATGCGCACCTCGCCGCTCGCGGGGTCCGCGCGGTAGACGTTGCACGCGCCGATCTCGCTCTCGGCGCGGTGCCCCTCGTAGTCGGTGGTGATCCCGAAGTCGGGGTCGGAGAACCAGATCGAGCCGTCGGACCTCACGGCGGCGTCGTTCGGGCTGTTGAACCGCT
This sequence comes from Saccharopolyspora sp. NPDC045941, assembly GCF_056431445.1. Classification (NCBI taxonomy): domain Bacteria; kingdom Bacillati; phylum Actinomycetota; class Actinomycetes; order Pseudonocardiales; family Pseudonocardiaceae; genus Saccharopolyspora; species Saccharopolyspora sp. NPDC045941. The sequence continues at coordinate 46,284 of NZ_JBWKKU010000039.1, read as the reverse complement.
TGCCCTGGAAGCGGTCGGCGATCACGGTGATCGACCCGTCGTGCTCGGTACGGGTGACGCGGCGGTTGCCCTGCTCGCAGGTGATGAGGCGGCCCTCCCCGTCCAAGGTGTTGCCGTTGGGGTGACCGGCGGGCGAGCGGAAGACGCCGACCTCGCCGGTGGTCTCGTCCCAGCGGAGCAGGCGATCGTTGGGGATGTCGCTCCACACCACGTACCGCCCGGCCGGGACGTAGACGGGCCCCTCGGCCCAGCGGCAGCCTTCGAAGAGGGTCTCCAGCTTCGAGTCGCCCGCGTGGCACCTGCCCGCGCGGAACCGGTCATCGAGGATCTCGTACAACTGCGGTCGCTCGCCGAGCATGCTGCCGTCCCCATCATCGAACCGAATGTTGATCTGATCGACCCAAACTATGCAGAATGAGATTCGACAGATCAAGATGTTCACCGAAGGAGATCCGTTGGACGACGTCGATCGGCAGCTGCTCGCCATCCTCCAGGACGACGCCACGAGGCCGTATGCGGAGCTGGGGCAGGCCGTCGGGCTGTCCGCTGGGGCAACGCACGACCGCGTGCGCAAGCTCCGCGAGCGAGGCGTCATTCGCCGGACCGTCGTCGAAGTCGACCCCGCGGCGATCGGGCGGGGCGTGCTCGCCTTCGTCATGGTGGACTCGACGAAGTGGGTGGGCGACTCCGGCGACCAGTTCGCGGCCATTCCGGAGATCCAGGAAGCGCACGTCATCGCGGGTAGCGCTTCGATCCTGGTCAAGGTCAGGACTTCGACGACGGAGCAACTCCAGGACGTGCTGCGCCGCATGTACGCGATCGAAGGAGTCAGCGGCACGCAGGCCACCGTCGTGCTGGAGACCTTCTTCGAGCGCCCCGCCGCTCCGTAGCACCCGGGTTCCCGAAAGCGCTTCGCGTGAGGCTCGCCGCCGCATGCCAGGAACTTGAGGAAGCGATGTCCCGGCAGGAGACCGGTAAGCCTGGCTGAACGAATGTCGAGATCTTCGCCGTTGTTCGCCCGCACGCCTCGGCAGATCGTGTTGGTACGAGGCTTTTTCCAACGAGAACGAGGAATTCAGATGCGTGCGCGCGACTGGGGAGTGCTCTTCGCCATGTGCGGAGCGATCTTCCTGGAAGGCATCGACGTGGCGATGCTCAACGTGGCCCTCCCCGCCATCAGGGCCGAACTCGGTATGTCCACCGGCGAACTGCAGTGGGTGATGAGCGCCTACGTCCTCGGCTACGGCGGGTTCATGCTGGTCGGCGGCCGAGCCGCCGACCTCTTCGGACGGCGCCGGATGTTCGTCTTCTGGCTGGCCGTCTTCCTGCTCTTCTCCGGCTTGGGCGGGCTCGCCTCCGAAGGCTGGATGCTGATCGTCGCCCGATTCGTCACCGGCGTCGCCGCCGCCTTCATGACCCCGGCCGGACTTTCGATCATCACCACCAGCTTCGAAGAAGGCCCGCAGCGCAACAAGGCCCTGCTGATCTACTCCGGCACGGCGGCCGGTGGCTTCTCGATCGGCCTGGTCGTCGGCGGCCTGCTCACCTCCGTCCACTGGCGGTGGGTGTTCTTCGCACCGGTCGCGATGTCGTTGCTCGTCCTGGTCGCCGCGCTCGCCCTGGTGCCCAAGTCGCCGCGCCCCGAACGGACCGGCCAGCGCATCGACCTGGCCGGCGGCATCACCATCACCGCCGCCATCGTGCTGCTCGTCCTCGGCGTCGAACGCGCCACGCACACCGGAATCGGCTGGACGCTGGGCACGTTCGCCGCGGGGCTGGCCTTCCTCGCCGCCTTCATCGCCATCGAACGCCGAGTCGCCGCGCCGCTCGTCCGGCTGGGCATCTTCCGCTCCTGGGCGGTGGTCCGCGCCAACGCCATCGGGGTGCTCTTCGTCGGCGCGTTCTTCGGATTCCAGTTCCTCGTGGTGCTTTACCTGCAGGAACTGCGCGGCTGGTCGACGCTGCGGACCAGCTTCGCGATGATCGTCATCGGCCTCGACGCCGTCCTCTCGCCCACGCTCACCCCCAAGCTGGTCAACCGGTTCGGCAATGCCCGGGTGACCTTCGGCGGGCTGCTGCTCGCCGCGCTGGCGTACGCGCTGTTCCTGCCGGTCGGCGCGGACTGGGCGTACCTGATGATGCTCCCGAGCCTGATCCTGCTGAGCCTCGCGTTCTCGCTGGTGTACGGCCCGCTCACCATCGTCGCCACCGACGGGATCGACGAGGCCGACCAAGGCCTGGCGGGCGGTCTCCTCTACACGTCGTTCCAGTTCGGTGCCGCGCTCGGGCTGTCGACGGTCACGGCCGTCAACATCGCCGCCACGGCCTCCGGAACCCCGGCCGCGATGCTCGACGGCTACCACGCGGCCCTCGTCGTTCCGCTCGCCGCCGCGCTGATCGCCGGCCTCATCAGCGCGTTCGGGCTGCGGTCCCGCAAGAGCCAGGCGATCGAGCTGGACGACGCCAAGATCCTCACCACGCACTGACCGCACAGGAGCCCGGCATGACCACCAGGACCACCGACTTCTCGGACGTCCAGGACACGTTCAACAGCTACATCCGCGACATCAAGTACGCCACGATGATCACCGTCGACAGCCGGCACCGCCCCCGGGCCAGGGTCCTGCTCCCGGTCTGGGAAGTCGTCGACGGACAACCGGTCGGCTGGCTCGCGGCCTACAAGACGCCGATCAAAACGGCGCACCTCGCCAACAACCCGCACACGACGTACTCGTACTGGAACCCGCGCCAGAACGCGGTCTTCGTGGACAGCACCTCGGCCTGGGCGGACGACGAGGAGTCCAAGCGCCACGCCTGGAACGTGTACGTCGAAGGAGGCCCACGAGGAGTGGGCTACGACCCGATCCACTACTGGCGAGGAGGCCCGGAAGACCCGGAGTACGCGGTGATCCGAATAACCCCCTGGCGAATCCAACTGGTCCGGGGAACAGACCTCCACACCACGATCTGGCAACCAGAAAAAACCAGCTGAACCAGGCACCCAAGCACGGTCGGCTCGCCCGAACCCGGCGAGCCGACCACTCACGTCGGCTCTCCGGTCCGCCCGACCAAAGAGATTCAGTGCGCTTCTTGACCGGAAACCGCCCTTAGGCGTCGTCCGCCGGACCGTTCGGAGGCACGAACTCGCTGCGATGGGACTGGGTCAGGGCTGGTACCGCGCGGCGATCTTGATGACCTGGCCGCTCTCATCGAACCAGATCTTGGCCGACTGGTTGTCCTGCTGGATGAAGTCATCCAAGGTGATCGGCACTACCCCCAGCCCCTCCGAGTCGAGCTGGGGCTCGGCGGTCGGCGTGGCGCCTTCGAACGGGCTCAGCAACTCGACATCCGGAGCGAGCGCGACCACCTGAGTCGGTCCGCCTGCACTGACCGGGTGGGGAGCCGCCATGGAGGAGTCGTCCCACTTGCCTTCGACGTAGAAGACCATCCAGTCCCCGTTGTCCTTGGCGAACTCCAGATCGACGGCAATGTCGACGGTGTACCTGTTCGAGGCGATGACGTCTGCCCCGGCGCCCGTCTCCGAACTGGCCGTACCCCCGGCACTCGCGACGCCTGCCGCCGGTCCGGGCGGGGTCGATGCCGACTGCCCGGCCAGGGACGTGCACCCGCTCACGAACACCGCCGCGGCCAGCAACCCACCGGGAATCAGAACGGCCATACGACTGATCTTGCGCATCTGTCTCTCCTGCAACCGGGTTGTTTTCCGACTCTTCGATCAAACAGACGTGCCGGGACCACGGCGGTTGTCTGCAGTCGGAAAAACGATCATCCACCCCCGGACCCACTGCCCGAACGGGCATCACGGGTGCATGGAGAGCCAGGATCGTGGGGAACGGCTGGCCAATGAGCCTTCCCGCGCCGACCTACACTCCGCCGGATTCGGCGGCCGAACCCGGCTTCGAAGACCGGTAGCCTTCCCGTTCACTGATTTCGCCCTAGGCTCGGCCTATGCCAAGAGATCTTTCGCCTCGTCTCGGCGAGATCGTGGACGCGCTGCCGCTTACCCCGCAGGCGCGAGTTCTGGAGATCGGGTGCGGACCAGGCGCCTCCGCGCGCGCCGTGGCGGCGCGGTTGACTTCGGGGCACATCCTCGCGATCGACCGTTCTGCCAAGGCGATCGCTCAAGCCAAGACGGCCTCGGCCCAAGAGATCGCCTCGGGCCGCATGAGCGTCCGGCAGATCACGGCGGAAGATTTCGTGCTGGAACCCGGTGAGGCTCCCTTCGACATCGTCTTCGCGGTACGCGTGGGCGCACTCGATGGCCGCCATCCAGAAGCGGGGCGACGCGCGCTGGAGCGCATAGCCGCCGCATTGGTACCCGGTGGCCGGCTGTTCGTCGACGGCGGTCAACCGTTGCGCGAAATCCCGATGCCACCCCAGCGATAACCGACGACGAGATCAAACGCCGAGGCGCGAAAGGCGAGATTCCGGCGGCGCCCTGCCACACGGATTGCTGTTGTGCTTTGAACTCCCCCTGAGGCCTAGGGCCTGTCCCCGTGGCCCTCTGCGCACGCCTCTGCCCCATACGATCATGGCCATGCCTGCTCTTCCGTTAGACGATGCCCTGGCCGAGGTTCTGCCCGGGGGCGGTTACGAGCCTGTTCGCTCCGCAGGACCTGGCCGAGCTGGTCGTGTTGCAGCGCTGCTGCTGGGTCTCAGAGGCCATCGGGAACAACACGCTGGATGTGCCCGCTCTGCATGAGACCCACGACCAGGTCCTTGCCTGGGCACAGTCCTGGACGACCCTCGTCGTGCGTCGAGGCGGACGTCTGGTCGCCGCCGTGCGTGGACGGGTGGAAGGCGAGCAGGACTGGCAGGTCGGCCGTCTCATGGTCGCCCCCGACCTGGCGGGCAACGGCATCGGGTCCGCGCTGCTGGCCCTGATCGAAGCCCAGGCCCCAACGTCGGTGCGCCGGTTCGTGCTGTTCACTGGCGGCACAAGCCAGCGCAACATCCGCACCTACCAGCGGGCCGGCTACCAACTGACGCCAGCCCCGCACGTGCCCGGCCACATCGCAGGGGCCGTGTTCATGACCAAGCCCCGTTGAGACCCGGCTGCGGCAGTTTGGTTCGCGGCGCAGGTGCTCGGCCTTGAACACGATGGCCGGGCCATGTTCGTGACTACTTCCTGTCGGCGAGTACGAGTTGGTAGGTGTCGACCAGTTGCAGCCGTGCCCCACGGCCCGGCCTCACGCGGACGCGCGTAGGTCGCTACCCGGTTCGGATCACCATTTGGCTCTTTGAGATCAGCTCATGCGCGCTGATCTGATTTGAGCTGAAAGTGATCCGGACGGGTTGAGGAACCACATGGAGCCTTGCCCAAAGCCCTTGCGCTCACTGGTGACTTCGGCGCGTTTGCGGGCGCGTTGTTTGAGCGTGGCCTCGGCGATTCCGTCGGCCTTGGCGGCTTTGAAGATGTCGGCGACCTTGGCGCTGCCGCCGTTGTCGGCGAGGTAACTCATGAACCACTCGGCGGCCTCGTTGCGCTCGGATCGTCCCTCCGCAGATCCGGTGTCCTGGTTGAGCAGGTCACTGACGTTCTGGTCGGTTTCGCCGAGGACGATGAAGTGGCCGACATCGGTAGGCCGTCCGAGGTGTCAACGACTGCGGGTTCGACGCGGTAGCGAATGCTCGGCAGGCCCGACGGCGCGATATTCGTCTTGATCAGCGACAGGACGCACGATCCGTCTTCGGCTTCACGGTCGGCAGCGAACCCGATGGCCGAACGCATCACCTGCCCGAACTTGGCAGAGCCCGAGATCATGTGCAGTGGGTTGGCGTCGCCCGCCTTGCGGAAGTGGGCGACACCCACGACAGCGATCCGACTGGTTCCACGGACGCGCACCGGTACCGATGGGCACGCATCGGGCACGCAGAGACCGTTCGCGGGGAAGCTGCGTAACGCCGCCTTGCCCAGTGCAAAAGAAAAACCGCAGGTCACCTGAGTGATCCTGCGGTCTTCCGAGCGAGCCGCCTAAGGGAATCGAACCCTTGACCTACGCATTACGAGTGCGTCGCTCTAGCCGACTGAGCTAAGGCGGCGTTGCGTGGTCAAGTGTAGCTGGCCCGGAGCCGAGGTCGTTCTCGGCCCCCGCCGCTCCACGCACTCCCGGTTTTCCCTGGTCAGACGCCTGGCCAGGGAACTCCGACGTCCCGGCTTCGGCGGGATCCCACCTCTTGCCAGGGGGCTCTCGTCAACTTCTTCCGTCACCTCCTGGGATTCGGCTCGTTGGATCGGCAGTGATTCCTGTCACGCGATCGGGAGGTCGCCGGATGCGGGCTCTTCGCCGCTTCAGCACGTGTTCCGCCGTGGGGCTGGCCCTCGCCGGGTTGTCGTTGCCCGCCGCCTTCGCGCAGAGCACGCCGCCGACCACGCCCATCCCCGCGCCCGAGAACCCCGGGCAGCCTCCGGCGTCCGAGCCGACCTCGGCTCCCGGTCCGATCGTCGCCGATGCCGGCACCATGGTCGGGATCGTGCGCATCCTGCCGGACACCGTGCCGACCGACTCCGTCATCGACGATCCCGAGTTCGAGGAGCAGTTGCCCAAGCAGTCCGTGGCCGAGGCCGGGATGGGCCGGGCGATCGCGCAGGCGAACTCCACCGCATTCTTCGCCCACGAGCGGGCCATCGCCGAAGCCTCGCCGTTCGGCGTGGCGCTGTTGGGCAAGACTCCGCAGACGCCGACCGGGCTGGCGCAGACCGCGCTGCCCGATCACGCCGCGCCGACCAGCGGCGGTCTCCCCATGCCCGCGTCGCCGGCGGATCAGCTGGTCAAGCTCAGCGGCTTGGACGGCAGCGTGCACGCGCGCTGGGACGAGCAGGCCGGGCCGTGCGTGTCACCGATCGCCGATGCCCGGATGTCGCTGGGCAGCGCTTCGGCGGTCAACGCGCTGCCCGGCGGGCTGTCGCTGGACGGGCTCCTGAGCGGGGCACCCACCGCGGACGGCACCGGGTCCTTGCTGCACGTGCCGGATGCCGTCAACGCGCATTCCAACGTGCAGCTGGTTTCCGTCGCCGGGCAGACCGGCAAGGCCGTGCAGTCGACCTCGACGCTGCAGGTTGCGAGCGTTCGGCTGTTCGCCGGGACCTCGCAGGAGATCCGCGTCGACGTCGTCGGCGAGCCCCGGCTGGTCGCCACGGCCACCGGTGACCCCTCGACGTCCACTGTGGACTACAAGGCGCCGGTGCTGCGGGTCAGCCAGGGCGGCGAGGAACTCGGCGTCCTGGATGCGGCGCATCCGGACCTGGATCTGCCGCTGCCCGGGCTGGACCAGCGGATCGTGGACGCCGGCGTGCTGCGGATGAGCGTCGGGGAACTCCGGCACGACGTCGTCGGCACCGAGGTCCGGGCGGCGGCGAAGCTCTTCGACCTGCAGCTGCTGCGCGGCCACCCGGTGGGGCTCCCGACTTCGCTGGTGCAGATCACCTTCGGCGAGCAGATCGCCCGCGCCGGGGCTCCGGCGGGCGGCGTGGACTGCGACGGCTCGGCGGCCGTCGCGCCGCCGGCGGGGACCGGCCCGTCGGCCCACCTCCCGGACGTTCCGCCGCTCGCCCTGACCAGCAGCTCGTACTACGTGATCCCGCTGTTCTGGACCGGCACGGCGCTGCTGCTCCTGGGCTCGATCCTCATCGCCGCCCTCCCCCGCCGCAGCTGAGCAGTTCCCGATTTCCGGCCCACTCGACCGAAGCTCCGATTCAGGGGCCGTTCCAGAACGGGACGGCCTGACCGACTGGAACGCGGGGCGCCGAAAATCGCCACCCAGCCCGGCCCGGCGAGTTCAGGTGGCGGCGGGATGGTTCGTCCGGGTGGCGGGGTCGAGCCGGGCCTGGTTGGCGTGCTGCGCCCGGTAGGCGCGGCCGAGGTGGGCTTGGAGCCGGGCGTGCCGGAACTGGTGGACGGCACCGGCCTGGCGCAGCACTCCGCGGTCGTACGCGTCGTCCAGGAAAGCGATCACCTGCCAGGGAAGCCGGCCCGTCAGCGGCAGCCAGACGCGGGCCAGGAGAACCCACTGCCCCCAGGCGGTGAACGCCGCCGCGTAGGCGATCGCTCCGCTCGTCCCGCCCACCGCGCCGATGATGAGCCCGTCGAGCAGCGGCCAGTTGAGCGGGCCCAGCGAACCTTGGAAGAGATCGACGACGAGCCGCCCGCCGATGGCGATCAGGAGCATGGCCAGGGGCGCGAACAACGCGGTCTGGCGCACCACCGCCGAACGGTTCGCGGCCAGCATGCCGATCGGGGTGGCGGCGGAGTTGATGTCGAGGGGCGTCTCCAGCACGGACACGAGCGCGAGTCCCGTCCCGAGCGCCAGGCCGAAGATGAGCCCGAACACGAGGAAGTTGACGAGCATCAGCTCGATCGCCAGGTCATCCGGGATCGGGGTCTCGCTGAGCATCGTGCGCATGAACGTGCTCACCGGCGCGTATCCGAGCGCCACCACGAACCCGCCCAGCAGCCCGGCGCCGAACCTGGTGACGGCGGTGCGGGCGCGGCGGCCGGTTCTCCTGCCCTTGCCCAGCAAGCGCACCCGCATGCGGGACGGCTCGAACCCGACACCCCCGTACACGACCAGAAGCCCGTACAGCAGCCCGAAGGCCAGCCCGAGCTCGGTGCCGGTCATCAAGCCGTCCAGCAGGGCCAACCCGATGCCGAAACCGATCCCGTGCTGGATCGCGTAGCAGGGCAGGAAGACGAGCGCATCGACGACGGCGGTGACGAACGCGGACGCCAGCACGACGGCGAGGATGCGCGACGAGCGGCGCAGCGAGCCGCCGACCAGCCACCACTTGAGATCGCCGGTGCCGAGCCGGTCCAGGTTGTCGGCGAGATAGCCAAGCCAGTGCCGGGCCCGGTCCGGATCCCAGTTCCGCCGCCCGGCGGACGGCTGCGGGCGGTAGACGGCGGGCACGAAACTGCTCAGCAGGTGGTCTTCGAGGGCCGCCGGCGTCGGGAAGCGGTCGATGTCCAGCAGGTCGGCCGGGTCCTCGCCGGTTTCGCCGTAGACGGTCCGGGCGAGGCCGACCATCAGCGGCGTGCTCAGCACCGCGGCGAGGTTGGCGCTCGCCTCGCTGCCCGGGCGTTCGCGCAGCTCGTCCAGGACGGGATCCCAGGCGGTGCCCCGGCGCGCGGTGCGCGGCAGGTAGTTGATCAGGTCGGCGCGGCCGAGTTCGACCAGCTCGACACCGGCGGCGCCGGCCAGGGCGGTCGCCTCGACGGCCGCGGCGTACTCGTCGGGCCGGCTGGTCAGCAACAGCGGTAGCGACGTGGTGTTGAGCGCTTCCACCGCGCTGCGGTGCAGGCCGTGGGCGATCTCGTCGAACCCGTCGAGAACCGGCAGCACGCGGCCGCTTTCGACCAGCGCGGCGGCCAGCGTCGACCCGTTGGGGGCGCTCGCGACCAGGCCCGGGTAGTCGCGGGAGAGCTGGTCGATCAGCCAGTCCCGCAGCGCGGTGGCCGTCGGGTCCCACGATCCGACGCTGAAGATCACCGGCACCGGGTCGGTGGCGGCGCGGGTCCGCAGGTAGTCCAGGGTGAAGCGCAGCGCCAGGATCGTCTTCCCGGATCCGGCTCGCCCCAGCACCGCCAGCCGGCCGGACGGGATGCGCCGGTAGACGTCCGCGATCTCGGTGAGGTCGCCGGTCAGGTCCAGCGGATCCGCCGTGGATCCGGGCGGCACGCGGCGGATGTTGTCCGGGTGGTCGGTCAGGTCCGCGGACACCGGCTGCCACCGCACCGGCAGCGGGAACGGGTCGTGGATCCGGCGCTGTTCCGCCTCGCGCTGCCAGCGGGCGGCGACCGCTTGCGCGAGTTGATCCGCGGCTTCGGTCAGCGCATCCCGCGGCGCGAGGGACGGATCGGTGTCCGGCGCTGCCTCGGGGACCTCGACGACGGTGTCCTCGGCAGGCGCGCTGCCGACTCCGGCCAGCAGTTCCCGGTGCTCGTCGGGCGAGAGGTCCAGCGCGTCCGCCAACAGCTTCACCGTCCCGATCCGGGGATCGGTGGGCGAGTTGTTCTCCAGCCGGCGGATGGTGCGCACGCCGACCCCGGACCGCTCCGCCAGCTGCTCCTGCGTCATTCCCGCCCGACGTCGCAGCTGACGCAGTAGCGGACCGAACCGGCTCGTCACTTCGGCGCCTCTCGATGCGGCGTGTCCTGGCTCGGGGACCTTAGCGCGAAGAACGCGGGGACCGGCCGTATTTGGCCGGTTCGTGCCCTGGCCCGCTGACCAGCGCGAACAACATCATCTTCGGCACCGGCCGGCACCCGGCGGCCGGCGCTCGCCGAGGCGGCGAGGTCAGCCTTCGACAGGGGAACCGCATGACCCGTTTCCGGAAATCACTGTGGCGGGCGGTCGCGATGGCGGCCGGCCTGACCGTCGCTTCGACTCTCGTCGCCACCGCCGCGACCGCCGAAACCGAGCCGCCGCGCCTCGACGACGGCTTCGGCCTGACTGTGGTCCGCCAGCCCGAGTGGGTCGACGACGCCCACCGGACGTTCGTCTTCTCCGTGGCCTCCGACCAGGTTCCGAATCCCACGCTGCTGCCGGGCCAGACCGCGGGACAGCACGACATCATGGTCACCCTGCCCGAGGGCTACACCGGCAACGCCGACCGCTACCCGGTGCTGTACTCGCTGCACGGCAACCCCGACCGGGCGAACACCCAGGTCAACCAGCAGATCGCCGAGCAGGCGACCAAGGACGCGCCGCTGATCACGGTGCACCCCAACGGGGTTCGCAGCTGGTACTCGAACTGGGTGAACCCCGGCGGGCTGGGGCCGCAGAACTGGGAGAACTTCCACCTCGACCAGGTCATCCCGCTGATCGACGCGAACCTGCGGACCATCCCCACCAGGGAAGGCCGGGCCATCGCCGGCCATTCGATGGGCGGGTTCGGGGCGTTCCACTACGCCGAGCGCCGGCCTGAGCTGTTCAGCTACGTCGGCAGCTTCTCCGGCGGCCTCGACCTGCTCAACCAGGCGCAGCGGGCGGCGGTGATCGGCACCGAGCTGCTACCGGAGTCGGGCACGCCGACCGTCGCGGTCGATGCGATCTTCGGCTCGCCGGTCTGGCCGCTCGACGGGGTGTGGAACGCGCAGAGCCCCGCCCAGCACGTCGAGTCGCTGCGCGGCATGGGCGTGGCCATGTACACCGGCAACGGCGGCGACCTGACCGTCAACCCGCCCCAGGCCGTCGTCGAGAGCGTGGCCAGGGACACCAACCTGGTGACCGCGGCGAACCTGAACGCCGCCGGAATCCCGCACTACTTCGCGGATTACGGCGACGGCAGCACGTGGGCGCCGGGCTGCACCGGGAAGCACGCCTCGGTGCCGTGCCTGCAGAAGGACATGGAGCACTACGTCTCGCTGATCATGCAGCGCCTCCAGCACCCCTGATCTGCCGCAACCGGGAGTCTGGTCGGTCGGGCGGCGGGGAGGCGCCCGACCGGCCGGGGCGGCACGCGCTGGGAGAGAAACGGCATGGCCGACGAGAAATACCGGTACTGGTGCGGGGAATGCGACTACCGGACGCCCTGGCGCACCGAGTCGGCGGGAGCCGAGGAGCAGATCGAGCACTACGACCGCCGCCATCCGGGCACGCCGCCCGGCGGCCGCGTCGAGCTCCGCGCGAAGAAGACCGACGGTGTCGGATGCCTTGTGCTCCTGGCGGTCCTGTTCCTGCTCCTGCTGGCGGCGTTCACGTTCCGGTACTGGCCGTGACGCGATGGCATCGGCGGTGCAAGATCGTTCAGGGCTCCTCGAAGGCCCTGAGCGTCCACTGTGGAGTCAGCCGGTGTAGAGGGTGGCGAGCATGGCCTCCACCGCGATGATGGGCTTCACGTTCTGGGTCAGCGCGAGCCGGCATTCCAGGACCGAGTCGAGGCGGCGCAGCGCCGATTCCGACGTCCACTCCCCGGCCGCCTTCGCCACCGAGCGCTCGAAATCCGGGTGGTTGAGCGGCGCCGTCGAACCCGTGCGCATCACCAGCACGTCCCGGTAGAAGCCCGCCAGGTCGACCAGCGCCAGGTCCAGCGCATCGCGCTGGGAACGGGTGGCGCGGGATTTCTGGCGCTTCTCAAGCTCTTTCAGCGCGGCGTTCGCGCCGCGGGTCGCCGACGCCGTGCCCTTGCCGGTGCCGCCCGCGCCCATCGCGGTCTTCAGCTCTTCCTTCTCGGCCTCGTTGCGGTCCTCGTTCGCGGTGACCGCTTCCGTCTCGGCCAGCTTCACCAGCCCGGTGGCCGCCGTGAACACGTCCGAGAACCGGCGCAGCCCCAACGGGATCCGCAGCACCGACTCGCGCCGCTCCCGCGCCTCCTCATCCGTCGCCAGCCGCCGCGCCCGGCCGATGTGCCCGCCGCACACCGACGACGCCCACTGCGCGAGCTCCGCGTCCACGCCGTCGCGCTCGTGCAGCACCTCTGCGATCGCGCCGGCCAACGGCGTGCGCAGCTGCACCACGCGGCACCGGGAGCGGATCGTGACGGACACGTCCTCGGGGTGATCGGACGGCGCGCACAACAGGAACACGGTCCTCGACGGCGGCTCCTCCACCGCCTTGAGCAGCGCGTTCGCCGCGCCCTCGGTGAGGCGGTCGGAATCTTCGATCAGCACGATGCGCCACTGGCCGGTGGTCGGGCGCCGCGCCGCGGCCTGCACGAGAGCCCGCATCTCCGCGACCGAGATCGACAGGCCTTCGGGCGCCACCAGGCGCACGTCGGCGTGCGTGCCGTGCAGCACCGTCCGGCACGCCGGGCAGTGCCCGCAGCCCGGCTGCTCGGCATCGGAGCACTCCAAAGCGGCGGCGAAGGCACGGGCCGCGATCGACCGGCCCGAACCGGGCGGCCCGGTGAACAGCCACGCGTGCGTCATCGAACCCGGCGGAACCGGCTCGCCCCGCACCTGGCGGTGAGCAGCGCGCACGGCGGTGTAGAGCGTCCGCACCGCGTCGGGCTGCCCGACGACCTCCGCCCACACCCCGGTGCTGGGCACGTCCGGAGCGTCGGTTTGCATCACGTCGCCTCCAGTACTTCGCGAACACCCAGACTGTACGGGGCGGCACCGACCGGGCTGCGGTCAACCGGAGAACGCTTCGAGCACCCGGCGCAGCACCGCCAGGGCGACGAGCACCGCGACGGCCAACACGATCAGGAAGCCCACGACCGCCCCGGGCGTGCGGCGCGGCCTCTCCCCCGGCGGCTCAAGACGAGGTGTCTGGGGGCTGGCCGCCGGAGCGCGACGGCGCCGAATCGGCCTGCGCACGTCCTCCGCCGTACTAGGCGGCGTCCAGGGCTGCGGCGGCGCGGTCCGCTGCTGCGGCACCGCGAACGTGCCGAACAGGGCATCCGGACGAACCGGCAAGGGCGGCAACGGTTGCGTGCCGTCGAGACCGTGCAAGGCATCCCGCATGTCCGCCTCCCCGAGGCTTCCGGTAATCGGAAGTCTCCGCCTCGGGGCGGCGGAACACCAGGATCAGGACGACTTCGAAGTGGAACTCGCCCGCTTCTTCGCAGCCGTCGTCTTGGACGCCGTCGACTTCGCCGCGGTCGTCTTCGAAGCCGTCGTCTTCGACGCGGTCTTCTTGGCCGGGGCCTTCTTCGCCGGCGCCTTCTTCTTCGCCGGGGCCTTGGCCCGCCGCTCCGCGAGCAGCTCCACCGCGCGATCCATGGTCAACGACTCGACGTCATCGCCCTTGCGCAGCGAGGCGTTCGTCTCGCCGTCGGTGACGTACGGGCCGAAGCGGCCGTCCTTGATCACCAGCGGCTTGCCGGTGTCCGGCTCCTCGCCGAGCTCCCGCAGCGGGGCCGCAGCCGCCCGCCGACCGCGCTGCTTCGGCTGTTCGTAGATCTTGAGCGCCTCTTCCAGCGTGATCGAGAAGATCTGGTCCTCGGTCTCCAGCGACCGCGAGTCCGTGCCCTTCTTCAGGTACGGGCCGTAGCGGCCGTTCTGCGCGGTGATCTCGTTGCCGGACTCCGGGTCCTTGCCCACGACCCGCGGCAGCGACAGCAGCTTCAGCGCGTCGTCGAGCGTCACGGTGCCCAGCGACATGTGCTTGAACAGGCTGCCGGTGCGCGGCTTGTTCTTGTTGCCCTCGGGCAGGACCTCGGTGACGTACGGCCCGAACCGGCCTTCCTTCGCGACGACCTCGTGCCCGGAATCCGGGTCGGTGCCGAGGCTGCGGCCCTCCATCGGGGTGGCGAACAGCTTCTCCGCGATCTCCACCGTGAGCTCGTCCGGCGGCAGGTCGTCCGGCAGGTTCGCACGCTGCGACGAACTGTCGGCGAGCGTCCGCTCCAGGTACGGGCCGTAGCGGCCGACCCGCACGTAGACGGTGCGGTCCTCGTCGTCGTTGAACATCGGGATGGAGTTGATCTCCCGCGGGTCGATCTCCTCGACCCCGGAACCGACCAGCTTCTTCAGCCCGCCCGCGCGACCGATGGAGCCCTCCGGCCCCACGTCGCCGCCGAAGTAGAAACCGGACAGCCAGCTGGTCCGCTCCTCGCGCCCTTCCGCGATGCGGTCCAGCTCGTCCTCCAGCGCGGCCGTGAAGTCGTAGTCCACCAGCCGGCCGAAGTGCTTCTCCAGCAGCCCGACCACGGCGAAGGCGATCCACGACGGGACGAGGGCGGAGCCCTTCTTCCAGACGTAGCCGCGCTCCTGCACGGTGCTGATGATCGACGCGTAGGTCGACGGGCGCCCGATGCCCAGCTCTTCCATCGTCTTCACCAGGCTGGCCTCGGTGAAGCGCGGCGGCGGGTTGGTGGTGTGCCCGTCCGGCGACAGCTCCGGCGCGGTGATCGCCTGGTCCTGCACCAGCTGCGGCAGCCGCGACTCGGCGTCGTCGGCGACCCCGCCGGCCTCCGAGTCGACCGCCTCGACGTAGGCCTTCAGGAACCCGGCGAAGGTGATCGTGCGACCGGACGCGGCGAACGTGCACTCCTCGCCGCTGGTGGCGGTGCCGGTGATGCGCACCGACAGCGTGGTGCCCTTCGCGTCGGCCATCTGGGACGCGATGGTGCGCTGCCAGATCAGCTCGTAGAGCTTGTAGCCGTCGACGTCGTTGCGCAGCTCGCCCGCGACCTCGCCCGGGGTGCGGAAGCTCTCGCCCGCCGGGCGGATCGCCTCGTGCGCCTCCTGGGCGTTCTTGACCTTGCGGGTGTACTGCCGCGGCTGCGGCGACAGGTACTGGTCGCCGTAGAGGTCCCGGGCCTGGTTGCGCGCCGCGTTGATCGCCGTCTCGGACAGCGTCGTCGAGTCGGTACGCATGTAGGTGATGTAACCGTTCTCGTACAACCGCTGCGCCGTGCGCATCGTGCGGTCGGCCGAGAACCGCAGCTTGCGGCTGGCTTCCTGCTGCAGCGTGGAGGTCATGAACGGTGCGTACGGCTTCCGCGTGTACGGCTTCTCCTCGACGCTGGAGACGTGCAGCTCCACGTCGCCGAGCGCCGCGGCGAGGCTGCGCGCCTCCTGCTCGGTCAGCACCCTCGTGTCGGCGTTCTTCAGCCGTCCGTCCGGGCCGAAGTCGCGACCGGTGGCCAGCTTCGCGCCGTCCACGTTGACCAGGCGCGCGCCGAAGCGACGCGGCGAGGCGTCCGCGCCGGCGTCCATCGTCGCGGAGATGTCCCAGTACTCGGCCGGGACGAACCTGATCCGCTCGCGCTCCCGCTCGACCACGATCCGGGTCGCCACCGACTGCACGCGGCCCGCCGACAGCTTCGGCATGACCTTCTTCCACAGCACCGGGCTGACCTCGTAGCCGTACAGCCGGTCCAGGATGCGGCGGGTCTCCTGCGCGTCCACCAGGTCGTGGTCCAGGTCGCGCGGGTTCGCGGCGGCCGCCTGGATCGCCGATTCGGTGATCTCGTGGAACACCATCCGGCGCACCGGCACCTTCGGCTTCAGCGTCTCCAGCAGGTGCCAGGCGATCGCCTCGCCCTCGCGGTCACCGTCCGTCGCGAGGTAGAGCTCGTCGACCTGCTTGAGCGCGTCCTTGAGCTCGGTGACCGTCGCCTTCTTGTCCGAGCTCACCAGGTACAGCGGCTCGAAGTCGTTGTCGACGTCGACGCCCAGCCGGGCCCACGCCTGGCCCTTGTACTTCTCCGGCACGTCCTTGGCGTTCTTCGGCAGGTCCCGGATGTGGCCGCGAGAAGACTCGACGATGAAGTTCGAGCCCAGGTAGGAGGCGATCTTCTTCGCCTTCGCAGGCGACTCGACGATCACCAAGCGCCGACCCGCGGAGCCAGCCCCGTTGGGGGACCCCGAAGCCCGGCCGGTCCCGCCGGCCTTCTTCGTCCGTGTCGACCCAGCCACGCTTACCTGCTCTCTTCTTCCGGAGGCTTCCATTGCACCCGGTGCTACCCGACAAGTTCCTCAGTGTGCCCCTTATGCGCCGATTCGCAGCACGCCGGGAAGGCACAGGGTTGCACATAACACGCTGAGACTCGTCCACGTCTTCTTCTACGAACGTATCGGGTGACTGTGGTGTTCCGTTGCGTGACCTGGCGTGATGTGCGTCAAACCGGTCAGGACACCAGCGGCCACGTTCGCTCGATCGCACCATCGGGCATTGGACCGACGAGCTCGGCGAGGCGGGCGAGCCCCCGCCGACCGGTCACGCGCAGCGCCGGTCCGCCGGCGCGCGGGCCGACCGGCTTCGCCGGGAGACCGCAGCCGCGCAGCGCCGTGACCAGCGGCGCATGCGTGTCGGGCGCGTGCGGATCGAGCCCGAGGCGGTAGCCGGTGGGCTCGGCGGAGCCGGCGGTCAGCGCCCAGAGCCGGAGGGCGGCGCCGTCCGGGACGAAGTCCGGCGGGACCGACTTCACGGCGCCGCGCAACCAGCGGGCGGCGAGGCCGGTGAGGTCGGCGCGGAAGGCGGTGCGGATCAGCGGACGGCCTTCTTCGGAGCGGCCGAGCTCGGCCTCCACGCCGCGCTCGGCGCAGGCCGCGACCAGGGAGCGGGCGCGCCATTCGGCGTCGACCACCACGGACAGCCGGGCCGCGGTGCCGCGGCCGAAACCGACCGCCTGCCCCGGACCGCACAGCATGCCCGCGAGGTCGGCGACGTCTGGCTGCCGCGCCTCGGCCGAGTAGAAGGACAGCTGGTCCACGGCCCGCATGCTAGAACAGCAGTTCGACCTTGGCCAGCACATCCACCCGTTTGGTCACGGGTCCACCGCAGTTTCAATTGAAACCGGCCCCCACGAGCACCAGACGACAGTTTCAACGAGCGTTTTTCATCCTGGTCGGCCCGCAGCTGCGGGTCGCAAAGCTGTGCGTCGATGGGTGTCGCATGCGCCGCAGGCGCATAGCCCACCTACGCCACCGGCGCCGCCGCGGGTGAGGGGCACCCACAGTCCAGGGAGCCTCTGAGGTTCCGCTACCCGCACCGCCACGCAGAACGAGGTTGGAAAAACCTCAATTGAAACCGTCATCGGGGTTGTGAGTTGGAGCGAACGGCCTGTTCGCCTCACGAATCGAGGTGACAGGCCGTTCGCGTCACCATCCAGCCCAGTGGCCGTTCTCAGCGCGGGGGTTGCTGCTGGGGCGGGGCGAAGAACTGCTTGCACTCCGGGGCCTGCTGCGAGGCCGCCTTGAGCTCCTCGTTCCGGTCCAGCGCCGCCAGCTCGTCCTTGAGGTCCAGCTGCTGGCCCTTCTGCAGCTCCTGCTGCATCGCGGCCATGCCCTCCTGGAAGCTCTGCTCGTTGGTCGGATCGACCTGCTTCGCCTTCTCCGCCGCCGACGCCAGCAGGTCGCGGACCTGCGTGAAGCCCTGCTGGAAGCCGTCGTTGACCGAGTCCGCGCCCGCGATCGGCGCCGGCCCGAGGGCCCGCAGGCCGTTGATGGTGTCGTCGGCGGAGCGCACCGCCGAGTCGATGCGTTCGGTCACCGTCTGCTTGACCGTGGCCGTGTTCGTCTTGTCGATTCCCGGCAGCTGCTTCTGGGAGGTCGCGAAGTCACCCACCAGCCCGCACATCCGGCCCGCCCACGCCACTCCCTCCGGACTCGGGGCGGCCGGCTTCGGCGGCGGGGCGGGAGCGGGGGCCTGGGGCGGGCCTGCCGCGCACCCGGCGAGTGCCAGCGGGACGGCGGCGAGCACCGCGATGGACGTCGAACGGATCTTCATGCGCACTCCTCGCAGAGATCGGAGTTGCCTTCGGCGTGCGCTCGCAGACTCTTCCCCACCGCCTACCGCGCTCCGGAAGGCGGGGTCGCCCATCCGGCAAAACCCCAGCGCACGAAAAGGGCGCCGCCCCGCTCGGGGACAGCGCCCTTCCAGATCCGCACCGCCGGCGCGATCGGAGCGAACGGACTGCCCGCCTCGGAAATCGAGGTGAACGGTCCGTTCGCTTCACCGCCGACGCATCAGGCCGCGCCGTTGACCGCCTTGTCGTCCGAGGTGGATGACTCTGCGATCGCCGTGGAACGGCGCTTGGAAACCACCACGGCCGCGATGATCACCACGACCGCGACGGCCGCGATGCCGTACCGCACCACCGGGTTCGCGTCCGCGCCCAAGGTGAAGGTCACCACGGCCGGTGCGATCAGCAGCGACACCAGGTTCATCACCTTCAGCAGCGGGTTGATCGCCGGGCCGGCGGTGTCCTTGAACGGGTCGCCGACGGTGTCGCCGATGACCGTGGCGCCGTGCGCCTCGGACCCCTTGCCGCCGTGGTAGCCGTCCTCGACCAGCTTCTTCGAGTTGTCCCACGCGCCACCGGAGTTGGCCAGGAAGATCGCCATCAGGGTGCCCGTCGCGATCGCACCGGCGAGGTAGCCGGCCAGTGGGCCGACGCCCAGGCCGAAGCCGACCGCGATCGGCGCCAGCACCGCGAGCAGACCGGGCGTGGTCAGCTCGCGCAGCGAGTCGCGGGTGCAGATGTCGACGACCCGGCCGTACTCGGGACGCTCCGAGCCGTCCATGATCCCCGGCTTCTCCTTGAACTGCCGCCGCACCTCGTAGACCACGGCCCCGGCGGCGCGGGATACCGCGTTGATCGCCAGCCCGGTGAACAGGAACACCACAGCCGCCCCGATGATCAAGCCCACCAGCACGTTCGGTGCGTAGACGAAGAACTCGGAGACGCTGAGCTGTCCGGCCACATCGGCCAGCGCAACGCCGATGGCGTCCGTGTAGGACCCGAACAGCGCTGTCGCGGCCAGCACCGCCGTGGCGATCGCGATGCCCTTGGTGATCGCCTTGGTGGTGTTGCCGACGGCGTCCAGCTCGGTGAGGATCTTCGCGCCCTCGCCCTCGACGTCGCCGGACATCTCGGCGATGCCCTGCGCGTTGTCGCTGACCGGGCCGAAGGTGTCCATCGCGACGATCACGCCGACGGTGGTCAGCAGGCCGCAGCCGGCCAGCGCGATGGCGAACAGCGCCACCGGCAGCGAACCGGACAGCAGGAACGCGCCGAACACCGCCGCGCCGATGATCAGCGCGGTGTACACGGCGGACTCGAAGCCCACCGACAGGCCCGAGAGGATCACGGTGGCCGCGCCGGTCAACGACGACTTGCCGACGTCGCGCACCGGGCGGTGCTCGGTGGCGGTGAAGTACCCGGTGAGCTTGAGGATGACCACCGCGAGCAGGATGCCGATGATCACCGCGACCAGCGCGATCACCGCCGGGTTGCCGCTGGTGGCGCGGATCTCCTCGGATACGCCGGTGAGCTCGCCGAAGGAGCTCGGCAGGTACAGCAGCGCGGCGATCACGCAGAGCACCGCGGAGATGCCCGCCGAGATGTAGAACGACCGGTTGATCGCGGTCAGCGCGCTCTCGCCGGCACGTGCCTTGGTGATGTAGACGCCGATCACCGCGGTGATCACGCCCAGCGCGGGCACGATCAGCGGGAACAGCAGGCCGTGCAGGCCGAACGCGGCGGTGCCCAGGATCAGCGAGGCGACCAGGGTGACCGCGTAGGACTCGAACAGGTCGGCCGCCATGCCGGCGCAGTCACCGACGTTGTCGCCGACGTTGTCGGCGATCGTGGCGGCGTTGCGCGGGTCGTCCTCCGGGATGTTCTGCTCGACCTTGCCGACCAGGTCGGCGCCCACGTCGGCGGCCTTGGTGAAGATGCCGCCGCCGACCCGCATGAACATCGCCAGCAGGGCCGCGCCGAAGCCGAAGCCCTCCAGCACGCGCGGGGCGCCACCGGCGTAGACCAGCACCACCAGCGCGGCGCCGAACAGGCCGAGGCCGACGGTGATCATGCCGACCACGCCGCCGGTGCGGAACGCGACCCGCATCGCCTTCTCGCGACCCTCACCTTCCTCGCGGGCGGCCGCCGCGACGCGCACGTTCGCGCGGGTGGACAGCCACATGCCGAGGTAGCCGATGGTGGCCGAGAACGCGGCGCCGAACAGGAAGAAGATCGATCGCCCGATCGTCTCGCCGGTGCTCTCCGAGGGCAGCGCGAACAGCACCAGGAACACGATCACGGCGAAGATCGCCAGGGTGCGGAACTGCCGGCTCAGGTAGGCCGAGGCGCCTTCCTGCACGCCCTTGGCGATGTCCTGCATCTTGGCCGTGCCTTGGCCGGCGGACAGCACCTCCTTGATCAGGACGTAGCCGAAGGCCAGGGCGGCCAGGGCGATCACCATCACGGCGCCGACGACGACGTAGTCGGCGCCGCCGAGCTCGATACCGGTGGCTTGTTGGGCGAGGTCCATCCGGGTTTGCGAGCTCGGTGGTGCAGCGCCCTGGGCCCAGCCGTGCTGGACCGGGGTGAGCAGGGACATCCGTCCTCCTGGGTTGTGCTCGGTTCAGCACCGGGGCTCCGCAACGTTCGACGGGGCTCCGGTGCGCGGTAGGCGGCCCCGCCCGGTACGGCCGGTGATCGGTTGCTGGCCGTCCGTGGCGACGTCGTGGCTCGGGAGTCTATTCAGGCCACGAGTGGCTTACCTCACGGTGTGATACGCAACTCGTCTCGACGTGGGTTTCTGTTACGAAAGAATCGATTCAGATGGGTACTTGATCACCCAATTGGGCAAAGGTTGATTTGGCCCAAACGGGTTACATGGGGTATGAGGCACGACTTCGACGGTCCACCGGGTCGCAGCCGGAGTCAGCGCCACCGCCCCGGACCGCGGCAAGAACCAGCCGATCGAGCGATACCGACACGGATGCGGGAACCGGGAACGCGTGCGCGGTGCGCGATCGGCGCTGTGCGAGGCTCGCTAGCGTGCGCGCAGCGGACCAGGACAAGGGGCGGCGGTTACTCGACCGCGCGGTAGCCGGCATTCCGGCCGACGAAACACCGTTGCGGCACGTCGCGCACCTGCCCACCCGCCCGGCCCGCACCGCCGACTGGCCGGAGTGGGCCCCGCCGCAGCTGGTGGACGCGTTCCGCGAGCGCGGCGCGCGGGAGCCGTGGATGCACCAGATCGAGGGAGCCGAGGCGGTCCGGGCCGGCGAGCACGTGGTCGTCGCGACCGGCACGGCCTCCGGGAAATCGCTGGTCTACCAGCTGCCGGTGCTCTCGCGGCTGCTCGAAGACGATCGGGCGACCGCGCTGTACCTCGCCCCCACGAAGGCGCTCGGCGCCGATCAGCTGCGCACCATCGGCGAGCTCGGCATGGCGGAGGTCCGGGCGGCGAGCTACGACGGCGACACGCCGCAGGTCGAGCGGGACTGGGTGCGCGCGCACGGCCGGTGGATCTTCACCAACCCGGACATGCTGCATTACGGCGTGCTGCCCGGGCATGGCCGCTGGGCGCGGTTCTTCCGGCGGCTCAGCCACATCGTGGTCGACGAGTGCCACACCTACCGCGGGGTGTTCGGCTCCCACGTCGCGCTGCTGCTGCGCCGCCTGCGCCGCGTCGCGCAGCACTACGGCGCGGACCCGGTCTTCGTGCTCGCCTCGGCCACCGTGTCCGACCCGGAATCGCTGGCCGAGCGCCTGACCGGCGTCTCGTGCCGCGCCGTGACCGACGACGGGTCGCCGCGCGGGGCCCGGACGGTCGCGTTCTGGGAGCCGCCGCTGCTCGACGAGATGATCGGCGAGAACGGCGCCCCGGTGCGCCGGGCGGTCGGCACCGAGGCGGCGCGGATCATGACCGAGCTGGTCATCGAGGACGCCCGGACGCTGGCGTTCATCCGGTCCCGGCGCGGCGTGGAGCTGGCGGCGCTGTCCGCGCAGCGCGCGCTGTCCGAAGTGGACGTCTCGCTCGCCGCGAAGGTGGCCGCCTACCGCGGCGGTTACCTGCCCGAGGACCGCCGCGAGCTGGAACGTTCCCTGCTCTCGGGCGAGCTCCGCGCAGTGGCCACCACCAACGCGCTTGAACTCGGCGTCGACATCTCCGGGCTCGACGCCGTCGTGGTCGCCGGGTATCCCGGCACCCTCGCGTCCTTCTGGCAGCAGGCCGGACGCGCCGGGCGGGACGGCGACGGCGCCCTGGTCGTCTTCGTCGCGCGGGACGATCCGCTGGACACCTACCTGGTGCACCACCCGTCCGCGGTGCTCGAGCGCCCGGTCGAGGCGACGGTGCTCGACCCGACCAATCCGTACGTGCTCGAACCGCACCTGGCCTGCGCAGCCGCCGAACTGCCGCTCGACGAGGACTCCTTCGACGTCTTCGGCGGCGAACCGGCGCGGCGGGCCGTGGCAGCGCTCACGGCGGACGGGGTGCTGCGCAAGCGCCCGCACGGCTGGTTCTGGACCTCCCGCGAGCGTCCACATCGGAACGTCGAGCTGCGGGGCGCCGGCGGGCATCCGATCGCCGTCGTGGAAGGCGAATCCGGGCGCATGCTCGGCACCGTGGACCCGGACTCGGCCTGCGGAACGGTGCATCCGGGAGCGGTCTACCTGCACCGCGGCGAATCGTTCGTGGTGGACGAGCTGGACCTGGAGACCGGGATCGCGCTTGTGCACGAGGAAAGCCCCGATTGGACGACCTCGCCCCGCAACGTGGTGGACATCTCGGTGCTGCGGACCATCGAGCGGCACGACACCGGACGCGGCGTCACGGTCTGCCTCGGCGAGGTGGAAGTCACCTCGCAGGTCGTCGGCTACCTGCGGAAACGGCCCTCCGGGGCGGTGCTGGACCAGGTTCCGCTGGACCTCCCCGCGCAGACCCTGATGACCCGGGCGGTCTGGTACACGGTCGGCGACGAGCTGCTGGTGGGCAGCGCGCCGGGGGGCGCCGGGCTGGATCCGGCGCGCATCCCCGGCGCGCTGCATGCCGCCGAGCACGCGGCGATCGGCCTGCTACCGCTGTTCGCGACCTGCGATCGATGGGACATCGGCGGGGTTTCCACCGCGCTGCACGCCGACACCGGGGAGGCAACGGTGTTCGTGCACGACGGTCATCCGGGAGGGGCCGGATTCGCCGATCGCGGTCATGCCGCATTGGTCCCATGGTTGGCCGCGACGCGGGAAGCGATCGCTTCCTGCGACTGCCCGGCGGGATGCCCGTCCTGCGTCCAGTCGCCGAAGTGCGGGAACGGCAACGAGCCGCTGGACAAGGCGGGGGCGGTGGCTGTTCTCGATGCGGTGTCGGCCGCGCTCGGGGGCGGCGCCGGCGGATCGGCTGGGCTGCACGACCGTCCACAAGAGAGCTGAGCACGAAGGGCTGGTGCGTGCTCGGAGGAGACGCGTTCGGTCGTGTCGGGGAGCCCGGGGCGCGGATGCCGATCCGGTCGGCGTCGGTGCGGCCGGCAGGTGGTCACCTGCCCGCTGCGAGAAGTTCCGCCACGTTCTCCGGACTGCTGTTGTCAAGGAGTTCGAGACCCGTGCGGAGCGCGTCCTGCACGAAGTCCGGGGTGGGCAGCTGCCAGGCGCAGACCTCCGGCTTGACCCGCCAGTGCACCGCACCGCCGGGGTAGGCCGTCGGGGGCATGGGCACCCAGCTCCCGTTGCTGTGCAAGATGATTCCGCCCAGCTCGGCCAGCTCGGGGTAGAGCTCGCCGCCGCCGGACATCAGGAAGTACCAGCGGCCGTCCGGGGTGGCCACGATCGGCACCGGGAAGCCGAGTGCGCGCAGCACCAACGCGGCGCGGTGGCCTAGGTTCGAGTCGACCTCGATGGCGTCGACCGTGGTTCCGGTGGCGACCAGCAGGCCGTAGGGCCGCTCCGTCCACCAGGACGTGACCTCGTCGGGGTTGGTACCGAGGCGGTCCTGCCAGTCGCGGTACACCGGCCGCAGGCCGGTCTCCTGGCGTCCGCGGCGACCGATCCAGCCGTCTTCTTCGGGGTAGGTTCCGGGTAGCACCGGCCAACCGCGCGAGGCGAATCCGATTGCCTGCACGCGAAGTTCGATCCGGCTGCTGGTCAGCCCGGCCGGGTGGGCCGGGATGCCGCGGAAGGCGCTTTGCCACCTGTCCGCCGACCGTTGCATTTGCTCCGCCTCCTTGTTCCACAGTGGGCGCCGGACCGGCGGCTCGGGGGGTGCCTCCGGCAGAACCTTCGGCAGCCGCCTGATTCTCGACCTCGTTGTCGTGAACCTTGGGTCTTGCGCTCACACCACTAATCAACGTCATCCGAACCGGGTGAGTACACCCCCAGTCGACGACCGGTAGCTGAGCCGCGACGAACGCTCCCGCCCGGAACACGTGAACTATAAGGATCATCCTGTTGAGCGGCACCGGAACGACCGCTCGCTCGGGTGAAATCCGGTCGCCCGACCGCTCGTCGACCGTTCGTCGCGGCCGGAACGATCGGCCGCCGTTCAGCTTCCCTCCGGCCCGGCACGAGCCCGTGCGCTGGCCTTTCGCCCGCCGGGGACGAACGCGGGAAGATCGGCTCGGACCGTCACGAGGGCGTCCCAGCCGTCCATCCGGCATTCCGTGAGCTCGGCTCGCATCCCGCTCGCGACCCGGTTCGCCCGCTCGCACGCGACCTGCTGCCCGTGCGGCGCGTACGCGGCGGCGGCCAGCGCGGCGAGATCCGCCGCCCCTTCGGCCCGGTGGCGGGCGACGGTGACCGCGCCCAGTTGCAGGACGACGGACAGCAGGATGATCAGCGCCAACGAGAGCACCGCCGCAACCACGGTGGCCGCTCCCCTGTCGCCGCTCATGGCGCCACCCCTGGTTCCAGCACCGCCACCGCCCGCGCTTTCAGCCAGCGACCGGGCAGGAACTCGCCGGGCAGCGGGGCGCTCACCTCGGTGCTGACCTGATCGCCCTCGACCAGCACCGAAAGCGACGCGCCGCCGGGCGCGATGCGGCCGACCGCCTCGTCCGCGCGGGGCCGGTCGCCGCGCGCCACCAACCGCGCGGCTTCGATCGCCGCATCGGTGCAGCGGAGCTGGCCGATCAGCGCGCCGATCCCGGTCAGGATCAGCGCGAACACCGCGATCACCGAGCAGATGCCCAGTGCCGCCTCGACCGTGACCGCCCCGGCGTCGCGGCAGGCCGTTCCGGCGCCGGGCGACGCCGGAACCACCTGCGCGGCCATCAGGTATCGCCGCCTTCGAGCCCGCGGGCGATGAGCCCGGCGAGCGCGTCCTTGACCGAGTTTCCGGTCACGACGTCGTAGAGAAGCGAGGCGAACGCCACCGCGGCGACGGTTCCCACCGCGTATTCGGCGGTGCTCATGCCGCCGTCTCCGTGCAGCAGGGCGCGCAGTCGGCGCGTCGCCGTCCACCGGTTCGACCGGGCACTCATCTCGATCAACCTCCAGTTCAGATCCACAATGGACTCACAAGGGCACCGCGAGGCGATGCATCATGCCGACCACCACGGGCAGCACCCCGAGGCACAAGAACGCGGGCAGGAAGCACAGGCCGAGCGGCGCCGAGATCCACACCGTTGCGCGTTGCGCGCGTGCTTCGGCCTGCTCGGCAACCGCAGCTCGCGCGTGGGCAGCGATTTCGCCCGCCACGTCCGCCAGCGCGCTGCCGGTCCGGGCGGTGCGCCGGGCCGCCCGGGCGAGTTCTGCGGTGTCCGGGTTCCGCAGCGCCGGTTCCCAGCCGGTTGCGGCATCCGCGCCCAGCGCGAGGTGGTCGGCGACCTCGCGCAGAGTTCGATGCGCCGCACCGGTGAGTTCGTCGGCCACCGCGCGCACGATCACCGGCACCGGCAGCCCGGCTCGCATCCCGGCGGCCAGCAGGTCCCAACCGGCGGCCAGCGCGAGCGGATCCGTCCGGTCGCGGCGCCGGTCCGCGAGCGCCGACCACCGGCGCACGGCGAAGGCGGCGGCCAGCCCCATCGAGATCCCGACGACCGGGCCCAGCACCTGCACCGCGCCAGCCCCGACGGCCAGCGGCAACGCCCAGACCACAATGGACTTCCTGGGACGCACGCGAGCCGGCGAGCGCGGGCCGAGCGACCGGAGCCTCGCCCGCGCCGAGCTCGGCGGCACGAGCAGCAGAGCCGCGGCCGCGAGCAGCAGTTCGATCACGGCTGCACCACCGCCCTGGTCAGGCGCAACGTCCAGCCGACCCCGGCGCCCAGCAAGGCCACTCCGACCAGCAGGAGCAGTTGACCGAGCAGCCCGCCGGTCAGGACGGTGATCGGCCCCGCCCCGACGGCTTCGCCGAACAGCAACCCGAAGACCGGCAGCCCGGTGAGCACGGCGGCGGTCGATCGCGGGCCGGCCATCTTCGCCTCGACGTCCCGCCGGAACGCGGTCCGCCGCTCGACGTCGCGACGCACCGCATCGAGCAGGTCGGCCAGCGCAACGCCATGCCGCTCCGCCAGCGCCCAGGCCCTGGCCATCCGGTCCTGCGGCCCGCGCAGCTCGGCGATCCCGTCGTGCCCTTCGAGAGCCGCCGCGACATCGCCGCCGAGCCGGACCGTGGTGGCCATGTCCTGGAACACCCCGGCCACCGCCGGACCGGCCTCTGCCGCCGCGCCCTCCGCAGCGGCGGCCGGGTGGGCTCCAGCGCGCAGCTGCGCCACCAGCAGCCGCAGCCCCGCGGTCAGCTCGTCGGCCCGCTCCAGCCGATGTCGCCAGTCCCGCTGCGTTCGCCAGTACTTCGCGCCGAGCAGCGACAACGCAACAGCCGCGCAAGAACCGGCCGGACCGGCGAAGCCCCAGCCCGCGACGGCACCGGCTGGAATCACGAGCAGCCGACCGACACCCCGGAACGAGGGTCTGGCAACGCGCACCGGCTCGGCGAGGAGCCGGTCACGCGCCCTGATCTCCGGCCAGCAGAGAGCGGCTACGGCCAGCACGACCAGCGCGTGGATCAGCACGGCAACGCACCTCCTCTCGCGGCCAGCAGCGCCGCCAACGCGTCTTTGCCCTGCCCCCACCCGCTCTCGGCCTGCCAGGCAGGGAGTACCTCGACCAGCTCGCCGTTGCGCCGCAGCACGCCTATCCCGGCGAGATGCCTTCCGCGCCGAGCGCTCCGGCGAACGTGCAGCACCACCTGCACTGCCGCAGCGAGCTGGCTGTGCAGGGCCGCGCGCGGCAGCCCGCCGAGCGCCGCCAGCGCCTCCATCCGGGCCGGAACCTCTTGCGGCGAGTTGGCGTGCAGCGTGCCCCCGCCTCCGTCGTGGCCGGTGTTCAGCGCGGCCAGCAGCTCGCGCACCTCACCGCCGCGCACCTCACCGACGACGAGCCGATCGGGCCGCATGCGCAGCGCCTGCCGGACCAGGTCGCGGACCTGGATCTCGCCTGCTCCCTCGACGTTCGCCGGGCGGGTGAGCAGCCGGACCACGTGCGGATGACGCGGGTAGAGCTCGGCGGCCTCCTCGACGCACACGATGCGCTCGGATTCCGCGACCTCGCCCAGCATCGCCGCCACCAACGTCGTCTTGCCGCTGGCAGTACCTCCGACGACCAGGAAGGCCAGCCTGGTGGCGACGATTTCGCGCAGCACCGCGGCGGTCGGGCCGTCGAAGGCACCGGAGCCGCACAGCGCGTCGAGATCGTGCGCGGCCGGGCGCAGGACGCGCAGCGAGATGCAGGTGCCCTCGCCCGCGATCGGAGGAAGCACCGCGTGCAGCCGGACCGGACCGGATGCGCTCTCCTGCGGCAACCAGGCATCGACCCACGGCTGGGCGTCGTCCAGCCTGCGGCCGCTGGCTACCGCGAGCCGCTGCGCGAGGCGGCGCACCGCGTCTTCGTCGGCGAAGCGCACCGCCGCGCGCTGGAGCCCTTCGCCTCGGTCGACCCACACCTTGTTCGGCGCGGTGACGAGCACGTCGGACACCGCCGGATCGCGCAGCAACGGCTCCAGCACGCCTGCCCCGCGGAATTCCTGCTGCACCAGGCGAAGTGCGGCCAGCACGTCGGCATCGGCGACCAGCCCGCCCGACTCCTCCCGCACCGCGGACGCGACGGCGGCCGAGGTCAGCGTGGCGCCGCTGCCGACCAGCCGGTTGCGCACCCGCTCTAGCAACTCACCGTCGATCGAATCGGCCACAGTGGACGATTCCGCCGATCCGCCGGGGATCGGGCCGACTTCCAGGACACGACTCATGGACATGACTCGACTCACTTCCGTTCCGATGGAGCACCGAAAGAGCTGATTCCCCGCGCCGCCCGACCAGCGCGCATCCCTGCCGTCAACCAGCCACTGTGGACGGTTCCGGGCGGCCGAGCGCGGCCAGGACTTCCCGCGCGACCCGGGCCACCGGGCCCCGCCGCGCCGGGCCGGCCGCGGCGAGACCGCCGCGATCCAGGACCGCCGGCAGGCGCGGCTGCGGCCGCATGACCGCCAGGACCTCCGCGCCCACGGCTCGCGCCACGTCCGCCGTGCGCAGCCCACCGGGCGCGGGCCCCCGGACCACCAGCCGGACCGGACCGGCCGCGTGTTCCCGGATGCTCGCCACCGCGCGTGCCGCCGCCGCGCAGGCACGCACCTCGGCAGGCACGACGACGACCGCCAGGTCCGCGTCGCGCAGCCCGGCCGCGGCCGCAGCCGGAAGGCTGCGCGGGAGATCGCAGACCACGGTGTCGCCGGCCCGACGACCAGCGCAGAGCACGGCTCGCACCGCCTCCGGCGTCAGCCCGGTCGACGGCCCGTCGCGGTCGCAGGACAGCACCGTGATCGCGCCGCTGCCGATCCGGCGCTTCGGCAGCGCCTCGTGCAGCGCGCTCGCGGCGAGCCGGCCGGCGTTGACGGCCAGCCCCGACCAGCGCAGGCCGTCGGCAGCCTCCGCGCCGACGGCGAGATCGACCCCGCCGCCGAGCGGATCGCAGTCGACCAGCAGCGACCGTTCTCCGCTGCGCGCGGCGAACACCGCCGTCGCGGTGGCCAGCACGGACGCTCCCGCCCCACCGCAACCGCCCAGCACCGCGAGCACCCGGCCGCCCTGCGCCGGAGCGTCGCCGGCATCCGCCAGCAGCTCGATGAGACCCGCCTCGTCGGCAGGCAGTTCGAGCACGCGCTCGGCGCCGATCTCGAACGCGGCACGCCAGAGATCGGGCGTCGGATCCTTCGACAGCACAACGACTCCGCGTCTTCGCGGCAGCCCATCGGCGGCGCCGAGCGCAGCGGCGTCGAGCAGCACCAGCGGCGCGGTCCGCCAGCTCGGCGGCGCCGGGCCCGGCACGTGTTCCACTTCGCCGCCGGCCGCCGCGGCCAGCCGGGAGACCTCTTCGGCCAGCGCGGAATCCCGCGCGACGAGCAGCGGGCGTGCAGCAGTCATGGCGATGCCTCCGGCAATCGAATGGTGAGGATGGATGCGCGCCGAATTGGCGCTCGATAACCAAGGTGGCCGGATCATCGGCAGCTGCCAACCGACTTTTCCAAATCTGTGGACAAACCGATGTCCTGTGGATAACTCGCATACCCCGAAAGCGCGACATCGCCCGCGAAAAACGGAAAGAGTTCACATTTGGTTTCCGGCGGAATGGGCCGCGGCGGAGCTCCGGAAAGGGGACGGCCCCCGCCAGGGGGGAGGGGCGGGGGCCGTCTGCAGTTCAGCTCCGGGGGGTCGAGCTGAACCTGCCCGGTAGCACCGGACTCCTCTCACTCTAGCTCGTAGATCCCCCGCAATGCCCCCCGTCCATTTGAGCGAACGTTCTCGCTCTCAGTGCGCACCGAACCGATCAGTAGCCGACATTCGAGTCAAGAAAAAACTCCCGCTAGACGAAAACAACGCCCGACACCACACACAGCGTGAGTTCTCGATGCGTGGCAACCCGCCCCCGCCCCAGGCGCGCGAGATCGCGCCGCCAGGGCCCTCGGAACCAGCAAATCCCGGGCCGTCGACGGCGCGACAACGGGCGCGGCGACTAACGGATCGATTGCGGAAACGATGTGCAAGGCCACCACCGGGAATGGAAAACCCTTCGGTAATGCGCGCCCGCAGCCCGCCGAAGCGGGCTCGTATGCTGTGCGGCGTGACAGAGCCCGCGAACCCATCGACCCACACCGGACGCCGGGTGGCCGCGTTCTTCGACCTGGACAAGACCGTCATCGCCAAGTCGAGCACCCTCGCCTTCAGCCGCCCCTTCTTCCAGGAAGGGCTGATCAACCGACGGGCCGTGCTGAAAAGCGCCTACGCCCAGTTCGTGTTCATGCTGGCCGGCGCCGACGCCGACCAGATGGACCGGATGCGCGCGCACATCACGTCGCTGTGCACCGGCTGGGACGTCGAGCAGGTCAACGCGATCGTCGAGGAAACGCTGCACGACATCGTCGATCCGCTGGTCTACAAGGAAGCCACGCAGCTCATCGCGG
The DNA here is from genome assembly GCF_056431445.1 of Saccharopolyspora sp. NPDC045941. Taxonomy (NCBI): domain Bacteria; kingdom Bacillati; phylum Actinomycetota; class Actinomycetes; order Pseudonocardiales; family Pseudonocardiaceae; genus Saccharopolyspora; species Saccharopolyspora sp. NPDC045941. The sequence continues at coordinate 15,694 of NZ_JBWKKU010000039.1, read as the reverse complement.
AGCACCAGGAGCAGGGCCACGACATCGTCGTGCTGTCGGCCTCGGGCGAAGAAGTGGTCGCCCCCATCGCGAAGCTTCTCGGCGCCACGCACTGGTCCGGCACCCGGATGGTCGTGGTGGACGGCCGCTACACCGGCGAGATCGAGTTCTACTGCTCCGCGGAGAACAAGGCGACCGCCGCCCGCGAGCTCTCCGACGAATACGGCTACGACCTCGCCGAGTGCCACGCTTACTCGGACTCGATCACGGATCTGCCGCTGCTGGAAGCCGTCGGGCACCCGACCGTCGTCAACCCCGACCGCGGACTGCGCAAGGAGGCCGTCCAGCGCGGCTGGCCGACGCTGTCCTTCGAGCACCCGGTGTCGCTGCGCGCCCGGATCCCCACCCCGTCCCGCGCGGCGGTGACCGCGGCCGGCGTCGGCATGGGCGCGGTGGCCGCAGCCGGTGCGGCGTGGTGGGGCCTGCGGGCCTGGCGCCGCCGGCGCTGACCGCCACAGCGGGCGCGCGAAACCGCACCGCCGGCGAAGATCGCCATCCGAAAAACCCATACCTACGGCCTGCATACGAACCCTTGCAGTGACGCGCGTCACCGACTACAAAGGAGGTGCGGACCCTGGTTGGCCAGGGATGTTACGGAGGAGAAGTAACATCCACCCCGATCAGACTCCGCGCGCGAGGCCCGGAGCACCCACGCGTTGCCGCACACAAGGCTGGTCGTTCCACGGGGTTGCGTACCGGGACGCCGGACGCCTAGCCCGGAAGTTACGACAAGAGTGCACGCTTGGTAACCCGAGTACTCGCGCAGAGGGGCGGGGGGGGGGGGGGGGGGGGGGGGGGGGGGGGGGGGGGGGGGGTGTGCTTTTTTTCTCTTTTTTTTGTTCTTTTCTCTCCCCCCCCACAGTCTCTTCT
>NZ_JBWKKU010000039.1:0-14775 GCF_056431445.1 Saccharopolyspora sp. NPDC045941 | reverse complement strand
AAACGAACAAATAAAATCACAAACATTCCCCCCCCTCCACCACCTCCCCCCCCCCCCCCCCCCCCCCCCCCCCCCCCCCCCCCCCCCCCCCCCGCCGCCGTATCTCTGTCTCGTTCCTCCTTCGCGGGACGGTCCGCGACCACACCGGTGCGCAGCGTTGACCGAGGCCGAACGTGTGAGTAACTTCCGAAATCGACCGATTTCGTGGTGAACACTTTCCGCCCGGCGTTACCCCGCCCGCAGGGAGGCCAACGTGAAGACCCGAGCGCGCCGAGCCGCCATCGCGCTGAGCGCCGTCGCCATCGGTGCCGCCGCGCTTACCACCACCGGCGGCACCGCAGCCCCGAAGCAGCCGAAGTCACCCGCCGAGCTGCTCAAGCAGATGACGCTGGAGGAGAAGGTCGGGCAGCTGTTCGTCACCTACGCCTACGGCCGGACGGCGGACACCGCACACCCGCAGAACCAGGCGGAGTTCGGGGTCGACACCCCGGCGCAGGTGGTGCAGAAGTACCACCTCGGCGGCATCATCCACTTCGCCTGGACCGACAGCCTCTACGACCCCGAGCAGATCGCCGAGCTGTCCAACGGCCTGCAGGACGCCGCGCTCAACTCCGGCGCGAAGGTGCCGCTGCTGATCTCCACCGACCAGGAGCAGGGGCAGGTCACCCGGATCCTGGAACCCGCCACCCAGTTCCCGGGCAACATGGCGCTCGGCTCCGGCCGCAGCACCGACGACGCGGTCCGCGCGGCCGCGATCACCGGGCAGGAACTGCGGGCGATGGGCCTGAACCTGAACTTCGCGCCGAGCGGAGACGTCAACGTCAACGCGGCGAACCCGGTGATCGGGGTGCGGTCGTTCTCCTCCGACCCGGCACTGGCCGCGCAGCTCACCGCCGCGCAGATCCGCGGCTACGAGGACTCGGGCAAGCCGGGCGAGACGGTGTCGGCCGCGGTCAAGCACTTCCCCGGGCACGGCGACACCAGCCAGGACAGCCACACGTCGCTGCCGGTGATCGAGCACGACCGGCAGCAGTGGGAGCAGCTGGACGCGCCGCCGTTCAAGGAGGCGATCGCCGCCGGGACCGACATGGTCATGAGCGGTCACCTCATGGTCCCCAAGCTCGACGACTCCGGTGAGCCGTCGACGCTGTCCCCGAACGTGCTCACCGGGATGCTGCGCGACGAGCTCGGCTTCAAGGGCGTGATCGTCACCGACTCGCTGAAGATGGACGGGGTGCGGGAGAAGCACCCGGACGCCGAGATCCCGGTGCTCGCGCTCAAGGCCGGTGCCGACATCATGCTGATGCCGTTCAACGTGCAGGTCGCCATCGACGGCGTGGTCAACGCGGTGCGCAGCGGCGAGCTCACCGAGCAGCGCATCGACCAGAGCGTGGAGCGCATCCTGGCGCTGAAGGCCGCGCGGGGCGTGCTGGACAACCCCTTCGCTGATGTGTCCAAAGTGGACCGGATCGTCGGGACGCCGGAGCACCTCGCCGAGGCGCAGACCATCACCGACCGCACCACGACCGTCCTGCGCAACGACGGGATGCTGCCGCTGCAGAAACCGGGATCGATGTTCGTGACCGGCGCCGGCGACAAGGCGACCGCCGCACTGGCCGAACGGATCAACGCGCGCGGCCCGCAGGCGTCGGCCCTGGCGACGGGCTTGAAGCCGACGCCGGAGCAGATCGGTCAGGCCGTCGAGGAGGCCAAGCGCAACGACGTCACCGTGGTGCTGACCAACGCCGCGTGGAGCGAGGCCAACAAGACGCAGCTCGACCTGGTCCGCGCCCTGCAGCAGACCGGGAAGCCGGTCGTCGCCGTCGCCGTGCGCGACCCGTACGACGCGGCGCACGTCGACCTGCCCGGCTGGATCGCCACCTACTCGGACAAGGCGGTGGCGATGGAATCGCTGACGAAGGTGCTCTTCGGCGAGATCTCCCCGGTCGGCAAGCTGCCGGTCCCGGTGCCCGACCCCGGTCAGCCCGGTGTCGACAAGTACCCGTTCGGCCACGGCCTGAGCTGGTAGCCCGGGTGAACGCGGAAGGGGCGGGCATGGGTGTGAATCGACGGGGCTTCCTGACCGCCGCGGCGCTGACAGTGCCCGCGGTGGGCCTCGCGACGAATTCCGCGTGCGCCGCCCCGCGGTCCACCGACCTCGGCCCGGGCGTCAAGACCGGGGCGGACGTCCTCGCCGCGCGGAACTGGCAGGACATCACCGGCCGCCGGGTCGGGGTGGTGACCAACCCGACCGGCGTGCTCGCGTCGCTGGAGCACGTCGTGGACGTCATGCACGCCAGCGGCGCGGTGGACGTGGTCGCGGTCTTCGGGCCGGAGCACGGGTTCCGCGGCACGTCGCAGGCTGGCGGCTCGGAGGGCGACTACCGCGACCCGCGCACCGGCCTGCCCGTGTACGACGCGTACGGGGCCGACGCGGCGAAGCTGGCCGAGATGTTCCGCAAGGCGGGCGTCGAGCAGGTCGTGTTCGACATCGCCGACGTGGGCGCCCGCTTCTACACCTACATCTGGACGATGTTCACCGCGATGCAGGCGGCCCACCAGGTCGCAGCGGCGTTCCTGGTGCTGGACCGGCCGAACCCGATCGGCTCCCGGGTCGCCGGCCCGCGGCTGGACCCGCGGTTCGCCTCCGGCGTCGGGCTGCTGCCGATCGTGCAGCAGCACGGCATGACCGTCGGCGAGCTGGCGCGGCTGTTCGACCGCGAGTACCTGCCGAGCCCGCTGGAACGCCTCGACGTGATCCGCGTGGAGGGCTGGCGCGGGCGCGGCGCGGACGCCGGCCTGCCGTGGGTCCCGCCCAGTCCGAACATGCCGACCCCGGACACCGCGGCGGTCTACCCCGGGACCGGGCTGTTCGAAGGCACCGTGCTGTCCGAGGGCCGCGGCACCACCAGGCCGTTCGAGATCATCGGCGCGCCCGGCATCGACTGGCGCTGGGCGGAGGAGCTCAACGCCGCCGGACTGCCGGGGCTCCGGTTCCGCGAAACCTACTTCGTGCCGACTTTCTCCAAGCACGCCAACACAACCTGCGGCGGCGTGCAGGTCTACCGCTCGGGCGAGGTCGACGCGATCGGCGCCGCCGTCGCGATGATCACCACCGCGCGCCGCCTGTACCCGCAGGTCTTCGGCTGGCGACCCGACAACATGATCGACAAGCTGTCCGGCTCCGACCGCCTGCGCACGATGGTCGACGCGGGGGCCGACGTGCCCGAGATCGTCGGCCCCTGGCAGGACGACGTGGCGGACTTCCAACGACAACGCGAGCCGTACCTGCTGTACCGCTGAGGGGGACGCGATGGGCAAGACCATTCTGGTGGCGGTCGCGCTGCTTTCGGTCACCGCGCTGGCGGGGTCCGCCACGGCGTCGCCCGGCCACGTGTACGGGCACTTCGACCGGCCGCAGGACGGCTTCGCGCCGGCCGGCACCTTGTTGTCCGACGGGAGCCCCGAAGACGTCGGGCTCGATCCCCGTCCGATCGACGCGGCACTGCAGCAGATCGCGGCCTGGACGGACAAGACACCGGGCCGCGAGCACCCGATGTACGCGGGTGCAGTGAGCCTGCTGGCGCACGAGGGCGTTGTGGTGCGCCGTTCGGTGGCCGGGCACGAGCTGCGCTACGCGGACGGCAACGGCACCGAACTGCCTGCCGAGCAGCGGGAACCGATGCATCGCGACACGATCTTCGACGTCGCGTCGATCAGCAAGCTGTTCACCTCTATCGCGGTGCTGCAGCTGGTCGACGACGGAAGCGTGCAGCTCGACGCGCCGGTGGCCACCTACCTGCCGGAGTTCGGCGTCAACGGCAAGGAATCGATCACGGTCGAGCAGCTGCTCACCCACACCTCCGGCCTGCAGGCCGAGGCCCAGCTGTGGAAACTGCCGCCGGAGCAGCGAATCCCGTCGATCATGCAGCTCACCCCGAAACACCCGCCGGGCACCAACTACACCTACTCCGACCCGAACATGATCACGCTCGGGCTGCTGGTGGCACGCGTCTCGGGCGCCCCGCTGGACCAGGTGGTGGCGGAGCGGATCACCGGGCCGCTGGGCATGACCGACACCGGCTACAACCCGCCCGCCTCCGAGCTGCACCGCATCGCGGCGACGGAGTACGAGGCCGAGCCGCCGCGCGGCATGGTCCGCGGGCAGGTGCACGACGAGAACGCCTGGGCGCTCGGCGGCGTCGCCGGGCAGGCCGGGGTCTTCTCCACCGCCGACGACCTCGCGGTGCTGGGGCAGGCCGTGCTCAACGGCGGGACCTACGGCGGCAGCCGCATCCTGTCCGAGGAAAGCGTCGAGATGATGCTGACCGACTTCAACGGCGCTTTTCCCGGCCATTCGCACGGTCTGGGCTTCGAGCTGGACCAGCGCTGGTACATGGCCGGGCTCAGCGGGCCGCGGACGGCGGGGCACACCGGCTTCACCGGCACGTCGCTGGTGATCGATCCGACGTCCCGCTCGGTGGCGGTGCTGCTGACCAACCGGGTGCACCCGTCGCGGCAGTGGGGGTCGAACAACGCCGCCCGGCAGGCCTTGGCGCAGGGTATGGCCCGTGCGCTCGGCGTGGCACCGGCGCGGGGCTCGGAGTCGTGGTTCTCCGGGCAGGGCGGGACGTTGACGACGGACGTGCTGGGGCCGGTCAGCGGCCCGACGCAGGTGTCGTTCTTCGCGTTCGTGGACACCCAGCGCGACGGCGACGGCACGGACCCGCTGCTCGTGGAGTCCAGTGTGGACGATGCCGGGTGGCGGCCGGTGCCGCTGCGGGCGTCCGGGCCCGGCGCGCCCGACGAGCCGCAGGATTCGTTGGCCGGGGCCGGGCATCGCAGCTGGTGGAAGGTGCGCGGCACGGTCGACGCGAACGCCGGCCAGCAGCTGCGCCTGCGGTGGCGCTACGCGCCGGACGGCCAGTACACCGGGCGTGGCGTGAACGTGGACGGAGTCCACGTGGCCGACCGCGACGCGACGCTGCTGGACGGCGAGCTCGAGGCCGCGCGCCTCCACCCCGAAGGCTGGCTCTCCACCGGCCGCTGACGCAGGGGTCCGCAATTTCCATTGAAATTGCGGAAGTTGTCCACAGCCTCCGGCGTGTCGTGTGCCCGACTCGCCAGAGGTCCGCAATTTCAATGGAAATCGAAGGTCCGATTTCCATTGAGCGTTTTTCATCCTGGTCGACCCGCAGCCGCGGGTCGCAAAGCCACACGTCGATGGGTGTCGCATGCGCCGCAGGCGTATAACCCACCTACGACACTGGCACCGCCGCGGGTTCTCAGAGGTTTCCTGGCGAGGACGGCCCCTCTGCCGTGTATTGGGCATACATCAGGAGGGGCACCCACAGACCAGGGAGCCTCTGAGGTTCCGCTACCCGCACCGCCACGCAAAACGAGGTTGGAAAAACCTCAGTGAAATTGCGGTGGAACCTGGTCAGGGGAGTGGGATCCAGGTGGGGCCGGTGGTGACCCGGCCGAACTGGACGTCCGCGAAGTGGATCCCGAAGCCGATCGTGTTCGGCTCACGGAGCTCGCGCAGCAGGTCCTGTCGCGATCTGACCGCCGCGTCGTGGTCGACGTCCGCCCACACCGGCCACGTCGGGTTCTCGATCTGCACCGCGCTGTGCAGCGCATCGCCCAGGACGATCAGGCGCCGGCCGCCTGAGGAGATCTCGTACGAGGCATGGCCCGGCGTGTGACCGAAGGCGGCCCGCACCCGCACGCCCGGGAAGACCTCCTGTCCATCGTGGACGGTCTCCACCTGCTCGCCCAGCCGGTCCAGCATCTCCTCCGTGACGTCCGCGGCGTGCTGGTCGCGGCGCTCCCACTCGCGCTCGGACAGCAGCACGCGCGCCTTCGGGAACGCCCCGTGGTGCGCCCAGCCGATGTGGTCGGTGTGCAGGTGGGTGATCGCGACGGCTTCGATCTCGTCGGGTTCGCGGCCCAGCGCGGCCAGGTTGTCCAGCAGGTCGCGGCCGTGGATGGCGCCGATGACCGGGTTCGCCGGATCGTCCGGCGAACCCGCCGGCCCGTAGCCCGCGTCGATCAGCATCGCCCGCGAACCGCTCTCGACGAGCAGTCCGCCGATGCTGGCGACCAGTTGCCCGGCCCCGTCGAGGTGCCGCGCGTGTTCGCGCCAATCGGCTTCGGTCGTCCCCGGGAACCAGCCGCGCGGCTTGAGGCCCACGACGCCGTCCGGGACGTAGCTGACGCGCAGGTCACCGAGTTCGATCGAGCGGATTCCGGCCACGGTGTTCCAGCGTTGTGCATCGTTCATGAAACCAGAGCTTACAACTTTAACTATTAAAGTTGCAACAGTTCTAGCTTGCTAGACTCGCCGCATGGACGAGCCGACGGCCGCACCCGAGCTCTGCAGCCTGATCAGCGAGCTCGCGCACAACATCGACGAGCACGTGCGCGGCTGCGTCGCCGACACCGACCTCACCGCACCCCAAGCGATCGCGCTGCGCGAGCTGAGCGAGCCGCTGACCATGCGCGAGCTCGCCGACCGGATGCACTGCGCGACGTCGAACGTGACCTTCGTGGTCGACCGGCTGGAGAAGCAGGGCCTGGTCACCCGGCAGCCGCACCCGCGCGACCGCCGCGCCAAGCAGCTCACCCTGACCGCCGAAGGCGAGCGGCAGCGGGCGAACATCATCGACCGCTTCTCGGTGAACACCCCGCTGGCCGGGCTCACCCAGGCGGACCAGCAGGCCCTGCACGACCTCCTCCGGCGGGCCCTCGCCGACCGCTAGCGGCGGGCCGCCGTTCGAGTCGCGGGGCGGGGCGCGGGCGGGCAGGGTCGTACCGCAGCCGCAAATCGTTCGGAGGGAGTCGAAGTGTCGGCGATTCCGCAGGACCGCGAGGAAATCCTGAACAAGCGCGCCTTCGCCCACGTGGCCACCATCGGGCCGCACGGCGAACCGCAGTCGAGCCCGGTGTGGATCGACTGGGACGGCCGGTACCTGAAGTTCAGCCAGACCAAGACGCGGCAGAAGTACCAGAACCTCAAGCGGGAGCCGCGCATCGCCATCTCCGTGCACGACCCGGACCAGCCCTACCGGTACGTGGAGGTCCGCGGCAAGGTCGCCAAGATCGAGGACGACGCGGACCGCGCGTTCATCAACAAGATGGCGAAGAAGTACCTCGACGAGGACGAGTACCCGTGGCCCCAGCCCGGCGAGGAGCGCGTGGTCGTCTACGTCGAACCGGAGCACTCGACGAAGCAGTGACGGCGGGAGGCGCGATTTCGCGCGGAATCGCGCCCGCCCCGGTCACGTCGGCGGGAGGACGTGGGTGCCGGTCCGGTCCGTGGTCAGGCAGAGGGAGCAGATGATCGTGTCCGGGACCGCGGAGGCCAGCACGTCCGGGCGCTCGAAGGTCTGGTCGCAGACGTCGCAGGTGTAGGCGGTGTCCACCGGGGTGCCGTCGGCGTCGAAGCGCGGTTCCGGGATGGTCGTCCGTGCGCCGCAGGTAGTAGCGGCCCCGCGTGACCGCCGCCAGCAGCGGCGTCAGCACCGCCGCGATGGCCACCGCCGCGATCGGCGAGTATGGCTGGACCGCCGCGCCGAACGCGCCGAAGTACATCGCGATCGAGAAGCCCGCCGAGGCCAGGAACGTCACCACCCCGACCGGGTTCACCGCGTGCAGCATGCCGCGGCGAAACTCCGGCTCCTTCGGAGACAGCCCCAGCACGTACTTGTTGATCAGGATGTCGGTGGCCACCGTGACCACCCACGCGATCGCGCAGTTCGCGTAGAAGCTGAGCACCGAGCCGTAGTAGCCGAAGCCGGCACCGCGGGTGATCAGGTCGAGGTCGATGTTGTAGCGCGCGCCGTAGTACGCCAGCGGCAGCCCGGTGACGAAGATGATCACGGCCGCGACCAGGATCGCGACCAGCGCGTTGAGCGTCCCGTAGCCGAGCCCGATGCCCGCGCCGATGGAGAAGTCGGCGAGGTAGGCGATGCCGCCGAGCGCCTTTGTCGCCACCACACCCGACTTCCACCGGCGGTAGCTGCGCGGGGCGAACCGGAGGGTTAGTCCTCCAGCGTCTCCCGCGCCGCCTGGTCCTTCGTCTCCGCCACGACCATCCGCCGCCTCCCGTCGAACTCACGAGCGGAAGGCAGTGTTCGGCATCGATGTTTCGAGCACGGGCGGTGCGCGTTTCCGGATCATGACGCCGGGTGTGAATCGCATCGTCGCAGCGCCGGACCGGGAATTACCCCTTTCGGAGTAGTTGGGTTCCGAGGCAACCTGGGTATGAGATTGCCGCGTCTTCCCCGCGGAAACCCGGAAGAGGCCCATTGACCTGCACAAGCGATGGTTAGTAAGTTTCCCACATGGTCACTGACGACACGTTCCGCGAATCGGGCGAGTCCAGCCCGCTCGTCAAGATTCGCTCCCTGCTGCCCGGCCTGGCGCGGGCGGAGCAGCGCGTGGCCAACATCGTGCTCGCCGATCCCGCGTCGATAGCCCGGCGCAGCATCACCGAGGTCGCCGAGGCCGCGGGCACCAGCGAAACCACCGTCACGCGGTTCTGCAAGGCGATCGGCGTCGGCGGCTACCCGGACCTGCGGATCGCGCTGGCCGCCGACACGGCGCGCACGTCCGTCCGCGACCGCGAGCTGGGCAGCGACATCGCCCCGGACGACGATCTCGGGCAGATCATCGAGAAGGTCGGCTACGCCGACGCGAAGGCGGTCGAGGAGACCGCCGGGCAGCTGGACGCCGCGATCCTGCAACGGCTCGTCGACGACGTCGCCACTGCCCGCCGCATCGACGTCTACGGCGTCGGCGCCAGCGCGTTCGTCGCGCTCGACCTGCAGCAGAAGCTGCACCGCATCGGCCTGACGTGCTTCGCGTGGGCCGACACGCACAACGCGCTGACCTCGGCCGCGGTGCTGCAGGAAGGCGACGTCGCGATCGGCATCTCGCACACCGGCGCCACCAGCGAGACGGTCGAGGCGCTGCGCGAAGCGCGGCGGCGCGGCGCCACCACCGCGGCGCTGACGAACTTCGCCCGCTCGCCCATCACCGAGGTCGCCGACCACGTGCTGACCACCGCGGTGCGCGAGACCACCTACCGCTCCGGCGCCATGGCCAGCCGCATCGGCCAGCTGACCGTGATCGACTGCCTGTTCATCGGCGTCGCGCAGCGACACCTGGACCAGGCGAAGGCCGCGCTGGAGGCCACTTACGAGGCGGTGGGCGGCCACCGACTCGACAGCCGTCCGGACCGCCGACGGCAGAAGGAGACGTGATGCGCGACCCCGACCCGCACCCCGAGCGGGTGCTCCCGCAACTGCCGCAGGAGGCGTGATGAGCCCGGACCGCGCGGTCCGCGTGGACGCTCCCACCGAGCGCAGCAACCCCAGGACCAGGGATATCGACCTGCTGCCGACCCTGGACATCCTGCACGTGCTCAACGGCGAGGACCGGACGGTGCCGGTCGCGGTCGGCCAGGTGCTGCCCGAACTCGCCCGCGCGGTCGACATGGCCGTCGCGGCGCTGCGCGCGGGCGGCCGCGTGCACTACGTCGGCGCGGGCACCTCCGGGCGGCTCGCGGTGCTGGACGCCGCCGAGCTGATCCCGACCTTCAACGTGCCGCCGACCTGGTTCATCGCGCACCAGGCGGGCGGCCCAGAGGCGTTCCGGCGCGCCGTGGAGAACGCCGAGGACGACGTCGATTCCGGCGCCGCCGCCATCCGGGAGGACGCCAGCGGGCTCGACTTCGTCCTCGGGCTGGCCGCGTCCGGGCGCACCCCGTACGTGCTCGGCGCGTTGGACGCCGCGCGGCAGCTCGGGGCGGGAACGGCGCTGGTGACGTCGAACCCGGACGTCGGGCCGGTGCCGGCCGACGTGGTGATCGCGGTGGACACCGGGCCGGAACCGATCAGCGGGTCGACCCGGATGAAGGCGGGCACCGCGCAGAAGCTGGTGCTGACCTCGTTCTCGACCGCGGTGATGATCCGGATGGGCCGCACCTACTCGAACCTGATGGTCAGCATGCTCGCCACGAACGCGAAGCTGCGCGGCCGCACCATCGGGATCCTGCAGGAGGCGACGGGAGCCTCGGAAGAGGTGTGCTCGACGGCGCTCACGGCGGCGGCCGGAGACCTCAAGACGGCGTTGGTACACCTGCTCACCGGCGTCGACATCGAGCGCGCGGCGGCGGCGCTGGCGGTCGCCGACGGCCACGTCCGCGACGCCCTCCGCGCCGTGGAGGACTGACCGGGAGCTCCGTTTCTACTGGTCAGGGCCCGTGCTGCCATAGCAGCAAAAAGTGCGCACGGGCTTTTAGCAGCGGAAACGGAGCTTCAAGCTGCTGCCATCGGCAGGTCGTAGCTGCGGCGGACGCTGGAGCCGAGGACCGCGATGTCCGCGCCGCAGATGTGGATCGAGATCGCCTTGGACGTCCCCGCGTTGCGCACCAGGTGGATGTCGCCGGGCGGCGCGAAACCGCACACCTCGCCCGGCTGGTTGGTGGCGTGCCCTGCCAGGACCAGGTGGTCGTCGTGGATCTCGTAGCGCTGCTCGTGCTCCACGCCCTCGTAAACGCCGGTGACGCACCACGAGACGTGGTCGTGCACGGGAGTCTGCTGCCCGGGCAACCACACCAGGGCGACGATCGAGAAGCTGCCGTCGGGTTCCACGTGCAGGACGTGCTGCCGGTAGTTGCCGGGATCGCCGATCCGCTGTTCCGGGCGCAACAGGTCCGGCTCGGCCAGGAACGGCCGGAGGGCTTCCTGGACCGTTCGGCGGTTTCGGCCGCCTCGGCACCCCGCCGCACCTGCTCGCGAATCGCCCCGGCCAGTTCAGTCAGCTGCGAAGTCATGCGAATCACCTTGCTCCGACCGGAATCCGCACGTCGACCACCGAAAACTTGGTGACTCTCAAAGAAGAGCTTATGGCTCAGATGCACCGTTCGACGCGTGGCGTCCAGGCGCCGTCCGAGGTTCCGCCACCCGCGCTGCGGGGCAAACCGCGTCTGGGAACAGGCTTCAGCGCATCGCGGTACCGACCCGTTCGAAGGTTTCCAGCATCAGCGCGGCTGCCGGGATCCGGTGGTGGTCGCGCAGCGCGTACGCCGACACCTGTCTGTTCCCCAGCCTCCGCACCCGTCGGCTGATCACCTTCGGGTGCCGCAGGAACGACAGCACCAGGCTGGGCATCAGCGCGATGCCGGTCCCGGCCGCGACCAGGCTCTGCACCGCGAGGTTGTCGTCCGTGGTGAAGGCGATGTCCGGCTCGAAGCCGACCACGCCGCACTCCTGCACGAAGTGGTCGCGGCAACGCGTGCATCCGGCGATCCAGCGCTCGCCGGCGAGATCGGCCAGTTCGACCGATCTCCGCTTGGCCAGCCGGTGTCCCTTCGGCAGCACCGCGACGACGGGATCGTCCAGCACGGCTACGCCCACCAGGTCGCCGTCCAGCTGCTCCGCCACCCCCGGGTACGTGAAGGCCAGGGCGACGTCGCATTCGCCGCGCCGCAAGGTTTCCATCGAGTCGGGGGGTTCCGCCTCGATGAGCCGGATCCGCAGGTCCGGGTGGTCGCGCGCGATGTGCACGGTCGCGGCGGGCACGATCGTCGCGCTGGCACTCGGGAAAGAGCAGATGCGCAGGTTTCCCGCGCGCAGCTGCCGGATCGCCGCGATCTGGTTCTGCGCGGCGTCGAGGTCGCGCAGAACAGATGCGGCGTGGCGGGCCAGCACCTCGCCCGCTTCGGTCAACCGCATGGTCCGGCCGGCGCGGGTGAAAAGCGGTGTGCCGACGGTGCGTTCCAGCGCGCGCATCTGCTGGCTCACCGCGGGCTGGCTGTAGCCGAGCCGCCGAGCCGCGCCGGAGTACGAGCCGGTCTGCACCACCTCGTGGAACATCCGGATGTACCGCGGATCGACCATGCAGAGAATCTCTCACGTTCGCCTGGATCGCGGCACTGCCGATACGGCGCTTCAAGCCGCCCGAACGGCCGAACCGCGCAACTCCCCGAGCTGATCACGCACCCGCGTCAAATCGTCGATCCGCTGCTGGACCAACGCCAGCCGCTGCTCGAACACGTCGATCTTGGGCGTGCGGTCGGCGCAGATCGCCGGCATCAGGGCGCGATCGGCGAGCCTCCCGCCGAGCGCGTTGCCCGCGGTGCCACCGATCCCGAAGACCAGCAGCAACGCGGTGACGGTAATCGGCCCGAAACCGGTGACGTCCGTGAGCATCGGGGTGATGTAGGTGTAGGCGGTGAACGCGGCGGCGGCTCCCAGCGCCGTCATCGCGACCGTGACCTGCACCCTGCGATCACCGAGCACGCGCAGTTCTGCGAGTCGTCCGGCAACGGCCCGCTGCCCGGTCGACAGCAGCAGCCGCAACAGCGCCGTCGCGGCGAGCGTCAATGCGGCCAACGCCCAGAACATCGCCCGCCTGCCGAACCGCTGGCCAACCGCGGCACCCTTGCCCGCGAGTCAGTCCGGGAGGCCGGCGGCGACGTTGCGGTAGGCGTCGGCGACCAGGCTCCAGAAGCCCTCGGAGTCGAGGGTCGTGGCGACGTCGGCGTTGTGGACGTCGGCCGGGGCACGGAAGTCCGTGACCGTCATGCCCGAGGTGAACCGGCCCTGGGTTTCGACGTCGACGCGGGCAGGCACCGTCTCGAACAGCCCCGGGTCGATCACGTAGGCGACCGCGCACGCGTCGTGGATCGCCGGGCCCTCGTCCTGGTAGCTGATGTGGCTGCCGTAGAAGTCCAGGCATGGCGTGATCAGCTCGGACTCCAGCCGGCCGAGGCCGGCGAACCGCGCGCGCACCGCGGCGTTCGCCCGCGCCTGGTAGGTCAGGTCCAGCCCGATCATCACCGTCCGCCAGGGCGCGTCGAACGCGACGGCGGCGCCCTCGGGATCGGCGAGGATGTTGAACTCGGCGGCCGGGTTGGTGTTGCCGCGGGTGTAGGAGCCTCCCATGATCACGAACTGCCCGGCCCACTCGGCGATCCGCGGCTCCTTGCGCAGCGCGAGGGCGATGTTGGTGAGCGGCCCGACCGCCACCAGGCTGATCTCACCGGGCGCGGCGGCCAGGGTGTCGATGATGAAGTCGACGGCGTGCCGGCCGCTCAGCTCCGACTTCGGTTCCGGCAGCACGACGCCGCCGAGACCGGTGTTCCCGTGCACGTCCCCGGCGGTCCGCGGCTCGCGCACCAGCGGTCGCCCGGCGCCGCGCGAGACTGGGGCGTCCATGCCGTAGTAGTCGTGCAGCCGCAGGGCGTTGTCGGTGGTGTGCTCCAGCTCGACGTTGCCGCCGACGGTCGTCACGCCGACCACGTCCAGCTCCGGGCTGCCGTGCGCCAGCGCCAGCGCCAACGCGTCGTCGATGCCCGGATCGCAGTCGATCAAAATCTTCTTCACGCCGTGTCCCTCGCCTCTAGAGGCTGTTTTGGATGTCGTGGGGTTTGTCCATGAAGCGGCGCAGCCGCTTGGCCCGCCTACGCGACCGGCACCGCTGCGGGTGATTCCCGCAAGGGGCCGTCACCCGCACCGCCACGCCGAGCAAGCTCGGAGACGGGCTCTCCAGCCCTCGCGGGAAGTTCAGCCCTCCTGGACGGCGTCGGCGATCGACTTCGCCTCGCGCGCCCCAGCCTCCAACGCCTTGCAGCAGTACACGATCCAGGCCGCGACCGCGTCGATCTCGCCGGTGGCGAAGCCGAGGGCCAGCTCGGCGTACTCCTCCTGCCGCCGGAAGTACGCGACCTCGGGAACCACCAGGCCCTTCGGGTCCAACCCGCTGCCGATCACGCTCAGCCTCGCCGCGGCCCGCGCGATCACGCCGTCGGCGGTGCCGAACGGCTGCAGCGCGAGGAGCTCGCCGTGCACGACGGCGGCCAGCACCGGGCCCGGGCCCTGCGCCTCCCGATCGGTGATGATCTCGGCGAGCAGGTCGAGCCGCTCGGCGATCACCGGGTCGGCCTGCGGGCGGCCGAGCAGGTCCGGATCGTCGATCAGGTCCGCGGCCGCGAGCACGTGCATCCGGGCCAGCGCCTGCCGCGGCGCGCGCTGCCAGGTGGGCAGCAGCGTGCCCATCGCCTCGGCGATCCGCAGCGAGCCGGCCAGCAACGGGTCGGTGACCTCGCCGGACTCCGGGATCTCGGCCGCGCCGCCCGCGATGGCCGCCGATGCGCGAGCCGCCCGGACCGATGCCTCGGCCGCGGTGGCGGGCCAGCCGCGCCGGTTGGCCGGGTGCCGGTGCACCTCGTCGATCGCCGCGCGGGCGGCGGTCACGGCGTCGGCGACGCCGTCCAGCTCCAGCAGCGGCACCAGCGATGGCTTCTCGTTCACGCCCGACGACGCTACCGGCACGCCATCCCCCCATCGCCCGGCTGTGCTGCGACATGTGACACAGTGGCCGCGCTGCCGCCCTGCGTAATGCGGCGATTTCGGACCGCATTGTCGGATTGGTCTGAACCATTCGGACGAACCCTCTGTTGCAGTGAGCCCGATCGCATTACGGTTCCCATAGCACTGACATCCCCGCACCAGGGAGGTTCTCGGCAATGACCCAGCCCGACGGGCAGAGCAACACGCTCGACAACCTGCTCACCGAAAGCAGGGCATTCCCGCCGTCCCAGGAATTCGCGGCGCAGGCCAACGCCACGTCGGCACTGTACGAAGAAGCCTCGGCCGATCGGGAGGCGTTCTGGGCGAAGCAAGCCGAGCGGCTGGCCTGGGACACCAAGTGGGACCAGGTCCTGGACTGGTCGAACGCGCCGTTCGCGAAATGGTTCGTGGGCGG
>NZ_JBWKKU010000038.1:37241-91428 GCF_056431445.1 Saccharopolyspora sp. NPDC045941 | reverse complement strand
CCACACACACTGCGAGGGCCTGAGCCCGGTGCAATACCGGGCCCAGACCCTCGCTGCCTAGACTCTCAATTACCGAGTCCAACTTCCGGGGACCACTTCAGCGCGACGGTGCCCTTCACCCGCTAAGCGATCAAGGGCTCACCAATTGAGGTCGCCGCTGATCGTTTCGTCCGGGGGTACGTTGGTGAAGCCGCCTCCCTGAGCCTGCTTCTCCAGAGCGTCCGCGGCCGAGCCGAGGCCGCCGGCGACCTGGTTGAAGCCGGACTTGGCGACGTCCTTCGCGCCGTAGGACGGTGTGGGCTTCTCCGATGTGACGGGGTTTCCGTGCTCGTCGCGGACGGGGTTGCCGTGTTCGTCGAGTTTGGTGCGGGTTCCGTCTTCGCCGACCGACGCGATGTCGCCGTCACCGTCGACGGTGTAGCCGCGGTCTTCGGCTTCGGACTGGAAGCCCGTGCCGAGTTGGCCCACGACCTTGCGCTCGTCCGCGGTTTCCTTCGTCACTCCGCCGAGGATCTTGCTGCCCATGTCCGCCAGGCTCTTGCCGCCGTCTCCGCCGGGCTTCCCGTCCGTGATCTGCTGAACGCTCTCGATGATCCGGATCGTGTCCAGGATCGCCTTGATCGCCGTGATCACGTCCATGATGTGGCCGATGATCTTGGTGATCTTCTGGATCTGCTGGGCGGCCCGGGCGCAGGTGATGCCCGCTTCCGCCGTCGTCACCGCGGTGGCCGCGGCGATGGAGCCGCCGAAGGTCGGGCCCGCCGAGGCCGTCGCCGTGATCCAGGTGGTGATCGCCCAGGTCAGGAAGTCGGAGAGGATGCCCTTGATCACGCCCTCGGCGGCTTCCATCATGGTGCCGCTCATCTGCAGCAGCTGCGAGATGTTGTTCGCCTGGCCGCCGGTGGCCTGCACGCCGTCGATGAACTTCGCCATCTTCTTGCGCAGCGCGTCGGCGGCTTCGCCGTCCCAGTCCCCGAGCTCGCTGTCCAGCCTGTCGGTCAGGTTCTGGCCGAGCTTGTTGATCTCGTCCTGGACCTCGGCGAACGACTGGGCGCTCTTGGCCAGCGCCTCGCTGTCGCCGGTGACGAGCTGGATCGCGTCGCGCACCGGGGCCACGAAGTTGATCACGAACTCGACGCCGGTGCCGATGAGGAAGCCCATCGGGTCCAGCGCGAAGCTGGTCGCGCTGGACAGGTAGCTCTCGATGTCGCCCTTGAGCGCCTCGACGTCGCCCTTACCGGCGTCGTCGCTGGCCTTGATGATGTCCTTGACGAACGGCAGCTTCCCGAACGCCGACCCGTCGACGCGCGGGGCCGCCGGGTTGAGCGCGCTGTTCTCGCCGATCGCTTCCGCGTTGGTGGTCACCAGGAACCACCTCCGCCACCGCCGCCGCCCTTGCCGACCTCGCCGAGGATCTTGCCGAACATCTCGGCCATCGACTCGTCGGATTCCTGGTAGTCCCGGCCGCAGGCGGTGATGTCCTCGCCCGCCTTGACCAGCCCTTCGCTCATCTCGTCGAGGTGCTGCTTGAACTTCTCCAGCAGGTCGCGGTAGGAGCTGTAGGTGGTGGCCAGGCCGAGCAGCCCCCACGAGACCTCCGGGACCTCCGCGCCGGCGACCTTGTCGCGGACGGCCTTCGCGTCGGCGTTCATCCCGCCGATGTTGCCGCCGCACTGCATGATCATTTCGGCGGGTGCCCTGTACCCCGGCATCGTCATCTCCTGCCGTCGAGGAAGGAATCCGGCTGCTCGTCGTCGTCGACCGGCACTTCGTGCTGCTCGGGCTGGGCGCCGAACAGCTCTTCCTGGGTGCGCAGCACTCGGTCGAGGACGTCGCTGTCCGGCACGTACTCCTGCACGATCTCGGCCTGCTTGCGGGCGGCCTCGGCGACCGCGAGCTGCAAGGTGCTCATGACGGTGCCAGACAACTGCGCGGGAGAAAGGCGCATCGCGTCCTGGGTGAACTCGATGCCGGTGACGCCGCCGGGGCCGGCGGTGACGGTGACCGAGCGATCCGCGGACGTGGCGGCCACCTGCAGCTCGCTGATCTGCTCGCGCATCTGGCCGAAATCGCCCATTCGTTCCTCGGCTCGGCGGCCGGCTTCCTTGAGCGCGTCCAGTTTGCGTTGCAGATCATCCAGATCCGCGGACATGATTCGCCTCCTCGGCCCAGTGCTGATTGGTTCTGATCGGCTATCCTTGCCCATCGGACGGAGTGGCGGGTCGAGTACTTGAAAAAATCCCGGAGATGGCGCAACCGTTTCCAGTCCGGGAGTACCGGCTGGTCATCGCCACTGCGTTCGATTTCCCGGCTTTCGGAACCGAATTCATCGGCCGCGATGCCGCGGTCTACCGCAATGACGGGCGCAGTTTCTCGATCGGCCGCGCGGAATTGGCTCGACCAAACGCGTTTTCCGGGCGGATCGCCGGGAGGCGGCCGGGCTCTGAGGACGGGAAGCGCATGTCGTCCGGCGTAGCATGAGCTCGACCGACCGGCCGGTATCGAAAGTTGCGGGGTCGCCGCCGAATCTGGGAGTCTCCCAGCCTCGCGGCTCGCCCCGCGTCAATGCGGTCGGCGGAGCCGACCGGGTCGGGACTGCGGCGGGCATGCCGTGTCGTCGAGGGGCCGGCACGGCATGCCCGGCTGTTCGCGGCTGTCAGCCTTCGAGCTCGGCGAGGGCCTTGCGGACCCGCTCGACCTCGGCCTCCAGTTCGGCGAGCTTCGCCTCGTGCTGCTGGCGCGCCTCGTTCAGCACGCTCTCGATCGTGTCGGAGATGTCCTGGTGCAGCTCGGCGGCCGCCTTGGACACCGCGGCCGCCGCGACCGGCAGGCCCTGCACGATGCGCTTGCCCGCGTGCATCAGGTCGGCCTGCCACTCGCCGTCGGCGGTGCCGGTGACCGTCAGTGTGAGCTCGATCGTCCGGGTCTTCTTGACGGTGCTCTGCTTGCGGGCCCGCGGCTTCTTCGGCGCCGCCTCGGCGGCGGACTCGGCCTCGGGCTGCGCCGACTCAGACTGCTCCGGCTGGGGCTGCGCCGACTCGGACTGGGTCGATTCGGGCTGGGCCGCCTGCTCGGACTGGGCCGACGCGGTCTGCTCGGTGCTCGTCTGCTCTTCGGTCAATTCTGTCTCCTGTGTGTCGCGGCGAGGGGAACCCAGAATAGAACAGTTGTTCCCCTCTGTTGGTGCGGACATGTCGGGCGGTCCGGCGGCGCCGCCCGATCAGGTCACCGCTGCAGAACGGTGACCAATGCTTGCAGCGCGGGGCGGAAGGCGTGTTCCGCGGGGGCGGCGTAGCCGACGACCACGCCGGGCGGATGCTGTCCGGGCGCGGCCCAGTGCGGTCCGAGCACCTCGAGCTCCACCGAATGCTTCCGCGCCCGAGTCAGGACTTCTCGCTCCGTCGGTCCCTCCGGGTCGAGCTGCAGGGTGATGTGCAGTCCGGCCGAGATCCCGGCCGGGTAGGGCCGGTGGTGCGCGCGCAGGTCGCTCAGCGCATCGAGGAGCTGCTCCCGTCGCCTCCGGTACACGGCGCGCGATCGGCGGACGTGCTGATCGTAGGCTCCCGACCGGATGAGTTCCGCCATGGCCAGCTGTTCGAACAGCGGGGCGTGCAGCCCGCTTTGCTCCTTGAGCGTGCGCACCGGCGCCACCAGGTGCGGAGGCAGCGCCAGCCACGCGAGCCGCAGGGCGGGGGCGAGGGTCTTGCTGGCCGTGCCCGCGTAGGCGACGTTGTTGGGCGCCATGCCCTGCAGCGAGCCGATCGGCCTGCGGTCGAAGCGGAACTCGCCGTCGTAGTCGTCCTCGATGATCAGCCGGTCCTCGGCCTTCGCGAGCTGCACGAGCTCCGTCCGGCGGGCCGAGCTCATGGCGACGCCGAGCGGGAACTGGTGCGCGGGGGTGACCACCACGGCCCGGCTGAGCTGCTGCGCGATGTCGATGCCGTCGTGGTCGACCGGCACGCCGCGCACCGCCATGCCGAAGCCGGCGGGGATCGCGCGCAGCTGCGGCAGGGACGGGTCCTCGAAGTCGATCGAGTCCAGCCCCTGGTCGTGCAGGGCCTTGCTGAGCAGCGACAACGCCTGGGAGTAGCCGTTGCAGATGATGATCCGCTCCGGCGTGGTGGCCACCGCGCGGACCCGCGCCAGGTATTCGGTGAGGGCCTCCCGCAGCGCCGGGTGGCCCTGCGGATCGCCGTAGTCGAGGTCGCCGTCGGGGGTGGACTGCAGGGCGCGGCGGCTGGCGGCCAGCCAGTCCCGGCGCGGGAAGGAGCTGAGGTTCGGTCGTCCGGGCCGGAAGTCCCAGCGTGGCGCCGGGGTTTCCGGGTCGGGCGGGGCGGCGATCGGGTCCGGGCTCGCCAGCCGTTCGGCGACGGTGGTCGGCGCGCCCTGGCGGGACAGCAGGAAGCCCTCGGTGACCAGCTGGTCGTAGGCGCGGGTGACGGTGCCGCGGGCGACGCCGAGGTCCTGCGCCAGGGCGCGGGTGGACGGAACGCGGCTGCCGGCCGGGAGGCGGCCGTCGCGGATCGCGGTGCGCAGCGCCTCGGCCAGCCTGCTGCTGTCCGGCCGGCCCGCCCAGTCCAGGTGCAGATCCAGCGAAGCGGGCCATCCGACTGTCACAACCACCGACCTTACCGAAGTGCCCGATTCGCCGATCCCGGCTCAGAGGTGTTCCAGGCTCACCGTGCCTGGCGGTGCGGGTAGCGGCCCCCCTGCGGGAGTTACGGCCGCCGTCTGGACTCCGGGATCCCCGACTTGTGTATGACCAATACGCGGCCTCGGGGCTGTCCTCGCCAGACGACGTCTGAGAACCCGCGGCGGTGCTGGTTGAGTCCCACACCGCATGCGGCTGACGCCGCATCCTGAAAGGCCCACGACGCACCGGCTTCCAGCGCGGTCGCGGCGCTATGAGCCTTTTGCGCCGTTCTCCCGTCCGGGCCCCTGTTGGTGATCGTCACTACACGGGTAATCCGGCCGATCCGTCCCGGCCTCGCGCGCGCGGTTGATACGGTTCCCGCCGGACGAGATCGAGTGGGAAACCGTGCCAGGGCCGGGGAACGCGGACTGTCGCCGGGTGGTGGCGCAGCGCTCCCGCCGGTGCGCGGTGGAGCGGTTCGGGGGACGGGTTGCCTGAGGACGACTTCGGACGCGACATCGGCGCGGCCGAGCGGATGGTTCGCGATTGGCAGGAGCGGGCCACCGAGAAGGCCGAGAAGTTCGGCCGGATGCAGCAGGAGATCGAGCAGATCTCGGTGACGGAGACCTCCCGGGACGGCGCGATCGCGGTGACGGTGAACTCCGCCGGCATCCTGCAGAGCCTGCAGCTCTCCGAGAACGCCAGCAACCGCCCGATGGCGAAGCTGGCGGCCGAGATCATGCGCGCCGTGCAGACCGCGCAGGCGAAGGTTCCCGAACTCATGCAGCAGGCCGTGGCGGGCACGGTCGGGCTGGAGGATTCCGCCGCGCAGCACGTGCTGGGCCAGGCCCGCAAGTACTTCCCGGAGATGCCGGAGGACGAGGAAGAGCCGCAGAAGTCGGGTTCCGGCCTGCAGGAGCTGCGGTACGGCGTCGAGGACGACTACGAGGAGCCGCAGCAGCGGCGCCAGCCCCCGGCTCCGCCGGCGCCGCCTCAGCGCCCGGCCGCCCCGCCGCAGCAGCCGCCGTCGCGCCGTCGCCCGGACGACTTCGCCGACGACGACTTCGGCGGCGGCTCCTTCCTGCGCTGATCCTGCCGAGCCGACCCGAGGGGCCCTTTGCGATGCCGGACGAGATGAACGTCGTCATTGAGAACCTGCGCACCCATGCGTCCAAAGTGGATGGTGTGGTGGACCAGCTGAACGTCGCCGTCGACGCGTCGCAGCAGGTTTCGCTGGACAACGACGCGTACGGGATCCTCTGCCGACCCTTCGCCTGGATGCTCGACCCGGTGGAGCAGCACGGCGTCCAGACGCTGCAGAAGGCCGTCGAGGCGATGCAGGAGGTCGCCGAGAACGTGCGCGGCGCCGCGGAGGACTACCAGTCCGCCGACGACGCGGGCAGCGGCGTGATCGGCGGGGTCGAGGTATGAGCAACCCGCTCGTCGCGCAGCAGAAGGAGAATCCGGACGGCCCCGGCCCGCTCACCGCGGGCACCGGCGACGCCGGGTGGGGCACCGGGATCGGCATCGCCGAGTCCATCAACGACGTCTCGTCGCTGAACGACGGTTCGAGCTGGGTCGAGAGCGGGCTGGCCTACGGCGGGCTGGCGCTGGAAGTCGTCAGCATCGCCACCGACCCGATCGGCACCCTGCTGTCCTACGGCCTGTCGTGGCTGATCGAGCACGTCGAGCCGCTGAAGGAGGCGCTGGACTGGTTCGCAGGCGACCCGGACGGGGTCAAGGCGTACGGCGAGACCTGGGCCAACGTCAGCAAGGCGGTGGGCGAAGCCGCCACCCAGTACAACAACGCGGTCAAGGCCGACACCGCGCAGTGGACCGGCGCGGCCGGCGACGCCTACCGCCAGCAGGCGGGGGAGAAGGGCGAAGCCCTCGCCGGCGCCGCGGAACTCGCCAACACGATCAGCACCGTGGTCACGGTGATGGGCGAGGTCGTCTCGTTCGTCCGCGAATTCGTCCGCGACCTGGTCGCCGACTGCATCTCGCGGCTGATCACCTACGCGCTGGAAGCGCTGGCCCCGCCGGGTGTCTCGCTGGCCTGGGTGGTGCCGCAGGCGGTCTCGTTCATCGCCAGGACGGTCGGCAAGATCACCAAGATCGTCACCAAGCTGATCAAGACGATCAGCAACGTGGCGCCGAAGCTGGCCAAGCTGGTCGAGGTCTTCGGCGACATCATGAAGGCCCTCGGCAAGCTGGGGAAACGAGCGGCCGACGGCGTGAAGACCGCGGCGACCAACGTCGGCAAGGTCGCGGACAAGCTGGACGTCGCGGGCAAGCTGGGCGACAAGCTGGCGGAGAAGACCTGGAAGAAGGTCGACGACGTCTTCGGCACGGACGTCGTCGGCAAGCACAACACCAAGTTCGGCGGCCCGGACGCCCCGGGCGGCGGCTCGGACGGCGAGAGCGACAGCGGCTCGTCCGGGACCGGGTCGGGTTCCTCGGGCAGCGGAACGGGGTCGGGCTCCGGCTCGACGGACGGTGGAACGGGATCGGGCAGCGGCTCCGGTTCTTCGGGTGAGGGATCAGGTTCGGGTAGCGGCTCGACCGGTGATGGCTCCGGTTCTTCGGGCAGCGGAACGGGCTCGGGTAGCGGCTCGACTTCGAGCCCCTCGGGCAGCGGTTCCGGCTCCACGTCGACGGGCGGCGGCACCGACGCTCCCGGCTCGGGTTCGCACGGCGGGTCGTCGTCGCCGGATGGTTCGGGTTCGCACGGCGGGTCGGGTTCCTCGTCGAACGGCCCGGATTCGCAGGGTTCTTCGCCCGGTGGCTCGGGCTCGCACGGCGGCTCGTCGCCCGATGGTCCGGGCTCGCATGGCGGTTCCGGTTCTTCGGCCGATGGTTCCGGTTCGCACGGCGGTTCCGGCTCCTCCGGTACGCCGAGCGGTTCGGATTCGCCGCGCGCCGGGACGGATTCGGCCCCGCACGCGCCGGAATCGTCCGGTCGCAGCGCCGCCGACACGGGTCCCGGCGGATCGGCCGATGCGCCGCGAAGTGCGTCCTCAATGGACACCGGGCAGAGCGGCCACGGCGGCGCGGACGTGCGGTCCGCAGCCCCGGAAGGCAGCCCGCGCGTGGCGTCGGCCCCGGACGGGCCGTCGGCCGGTGGTACCGGTGCGGGGTCGCACTCCGGCGGCGGATCGGCGACCGGCGGGAGCGGCTCGGGCGGCGGGTCGCCGCACGTCGGCGGCGGTTCCGGGGGAGGCCCGGCTCATTTCGGTGGCGGTTCCGGCGGTGGCCCGGCGCATGGTGGTGGCTCGGGCGGCGGCCCGGCTCCCACCGGAAGCGGTTTCGGCCCGGACGTCTCGAACCGCCCGCCGTCCACCCCGGCCCACACTTCGAGCGCCAGCGTGAGCGCGCCGGAACGACCCGCGGACATGGGCGTCGCCGCGCCGCCCCCCAACGCTCCCTCGGCACGCCCGGACCAGCCCGCCGGTGGAGCCGCAGGCGGCCCGGCCGCAGGCGCATCGGGAGGTGCACCGTCCTCCTCACCGGGCGGCAGCCGTCCGGGCTCGGGCGGCGGCTGGACGGGCACGCCCGGAAGCCCCGGCGCAGCCGGGCGAAGCATGCCCAGCGGGCCCGAGGCGCCGCGGCCACGCGGCCCCGAGGGCACCCCGGCGAGGAGCGGACCGGCGAAGCCGGACGCGCCGCACCGCCCCGGCGGAGCCGGTCAGCGCCCGGCGCAGCCGGGAGGCCCGGCAGGGCCGCCGCGGGCCGACGGCCCGGCAGGACCGGCCCGGCCCGGAGGGCCGGGAGGTCCGGCGCATGCGAACGGGCCCGGACACCCCAACGGCCCGGCGCATGCGAATGCCCCGGCGAACCCGAACGGTCCCAGCGGATCGGCACACCCGGACGCCCCGCCCAGGCCGAACGGCCCGGCCCGCCCAGACGGCCCGAATGCCCCGGCGCGGCCGAACGGTCCGACCGGTCCCCAAGCCGCACCGCGCGCCGATGCCCCGGCACACCCGAACGGCCCGCTGCGTCCAGACGCTCCGAACGGCGCATCTCGTCCGGACGCCCCGTCCCGCCCCAACGGCCCGACGAGTCCAGGCGCTCCTGACACCCCGTCGCGGCCGAACGGCCCAACGCGACCTGATGGCTCGGTTCGTCCGGACGCCCCGTCGCGGCCCAACGGCCCGATGCGTCCAGACGGTCCCGCTCGCCCGGACGCTCCGTCGCGCCCGGACGGTCCGAACAGCTCGTCCCGTCCCGACGGCCAATCCCGCCCCGGCGTCCCCGATGGATCTGTCCGCAATGGACGGACGGACGGCGGCCCGGAGATGCCGCGCCAGCGGCAGCCGGAAACCCCGTCCCGCCTGAACGATCCAGCCAATCCGCGCCCGCAGGGCACCCATCTGGACGCCCCGCGCCCGGATGCCCCCCGCGTCGAGGCGCCGCGTCCCGATGCGCCGCACGTCGACGGCCCGCGCCCGGACGCACCGCACGCGCCGCAGCCGAGCCGCCCGCAGGCGGCCCGGCATGCCGACGCCGATCGCTACCAGTACGCGGACGTGAAGCACGGGGACTTCGCGCACGTCAAGGGCGAAGGCGTCCGCCACTGGGGCCCCGGCTGGCAGCAGCGGATGGTCGAGGACGCCCGGATCCGCGCCGAGTCGCTCGGCTACCACGAACCGGATGCCCCGCACGCCCCGGAACCGGCGGCCCCGGACGCGCCGCCGCGCTCCACTTCGGAGTCCATGGCGGCGGAGAGGCCGCCGGAGAATCCGTTCGAGCACCGCCGGAACCACAGGGTCGGCGAGGGCGAGCCGCTGGACATCTCCGACGAGCTGCGCGAGAAGCTCGGCGGCAGGGGCCTCGCGATCCGCAACACGGATTCCGGGCTCTCGATGATCCGGGACCTCCCGCGCTCCCACTTCAACGGGGCGCATGCCGCGCAGCGCATGCCGCGGCCGGCCGTGGACCCGAAGCGCTTCACGGTCGAGGTCCACGGCAGCCCGAACGGCGTGCATTTCAACGGCAAGGAGCTCTCGGCCAAGGAGCTGGCCGAGATCATCAAGGGCGCGCCGGGGTACAAGCACGGCGAGCCGGTGCGCCTGCTGTCCTGCCAGACCGGCGCCGACCTGCCCGACGGGTCCCCGAACTTCGCCCAGCAGCTGTCGAAGGAACTCGGCGTGGAGGTCCTGGCGCCCAACAAGGACGCCTGGGTCGACAACTTCGGCAACATGTACGCCAGCGGCAGCCGCGCGGAGTTCGACGCTGACGCCTCGGGCACGCCGCAACCGCGCTTCGACGAGCCGGGCCAATGGGTCAGCTTCAGCCCGGACGGTACGAAAGCGGTCCACGACAGCCCGTTCCCCCCGGGCCACGAACCGGAGTGGACCCGCTTCGGCCACCAAGCCGACGCAGCCCACCAACGCGGCTACGGCGATCAGCCGCCGAGGGAATTCCAGCATCCGGGCGGTCCCGCCTGGGGCGGTTGGCATTCGCGGCCCGACGCCTACAACGAGCCGGTCCCCGGGCACCTCATGCCGAACGGCGAGTTCGTGCCGCACGGCGAGTTCGACGTCCACGGCAAGTGGATCCCGCACGGGCAGCTCGACAACCTCAACCGCTGGGTGCCGGGACACCTGAACGCCAACGGCCAACTGGTCCCCAACGGGCACTACGACCAAAGTGGCGCGTGGGTCGCGCACGGCCGAACCGACGAGTTCGGCCGCTGGATCCCGGTCCACCGCGACGCCGACGGCTACCACGACCTGGGCCGGTTCAACCCGCAGAACCACAAGTGGGAACCCACGGGCTACGTCGACCGGAACACCGCCCAGTTCGTCCCGAACACCCCGCCGCAGCAGGTGCCCCACGCCGGTCCGCCGCAGGCAGGACCAGGACATCAGTCGGCACCGAACGCAGGTCAGGCCCAGCAGCCGCCACCAGCTGCGCCGCACTCGCAACCTCCTCAGGCTCCGCAGCCGATGACGGCGCAGTCCGGATACGGGTCGCACCAGCAGGCCGGACAGCACCCGGCGGCACCTCAGCAATCGCCGCACCAGCAGCCGATGCAGCAGCAGGCTCCGCAGCAACCGAACTACCAGCAGCCGACTGCCCCGCACGCGGGACAGCAGCCGATGCAGCAGCAACCGGCCGCTCCGCACGCGGGACAGCAGCCGATGCAGCAGCAACCGGCCGCTCCGCACGCGGGACAGCAGCCGATGCAGCAGCAACCGGCCGCTCCGCGCACCTGGCAGCAACCCGCACCCCCGCACGCGGGGCAGCAGCCGCCTGCGGCACCACATGCCGGTCAGCAGCCGATGCAGCAGCAACCGGCACAACCTCCGCGGCAACCACAACAGCCGCCGGCTGCTGCGCCGCAGTTCGGGCAGCAGCCGCCCCCTGCACGTCAGCAGCAAGCCCCGGCAGCCACGCCGCATGGCGCGCCGCAACAGCAAGGGATGCGTCAGCAGCCGCCCGCTGCGAATGCACAGCAAGCGCCCCAGCAGCCCAACCAACCTGCGGCAGGAGGGCCACCCGCCGCTGGCCAGCAACACCAGGCACCGCAGTTCCCGGCGAGTCGGCAGCCGAGTGCGCCTCAGCAGCCCGCAGCGCCATCTGCGCGTCCGCCGGCACCGCAGCCTGCGGATGTCAGCGGTCCGCGCCCAGCGCCGGCGGCTCCGCGCCAGGCGGCGCCGCCGGTGGATGTCCGAGGCCCCCGCACGGACGGCCCGTCGTCCCAAACCAGGGCGCCATCCACCGATGCTGCCGGCCAAGCGCCGACGCCTGGAAGTCCGCGTGCTGCCCAACCGCCCGCAGACGTCAGCGGCCCCCGGCCACCGCAATCACCGGAAGCCCCGCGCCGACCGGATCCCGCACAAGGCCATGGCACTTCGCCCCAGTCACCCGCCGAGACCAACGGCCCCGGGCCGAAGCCGGCCGATGCGCCGCCGCACGCCCCGGAGCCGGGCAAGCCGACGGACACGACCGCGCCGCGAACCGACCAGCAGCCCGAAAGCTGGCGGAACGACTTCGAACCCGCCCCGCAGAAGTCGCCCGAGCCCGCGGACTCGGCGAGTGGCGCGGATTCGTCGGACTGGCAAAAGGACTTCGAGCCGACTCCGTCCCAGTCATCCAGCCCGTCGAACAGCCAGCACGGGGACCTGGACACCGAGACCGACGCCCCAAGCCCGAGCGACGCCACGAAGCCTGCGCCGAAGTGGTGGGAATCGGACGGCGGAAGCCCGTTCGATCCCAAGCCGGACCCGGCTTCGCAGCCGACCCCGGCATCGGATCACGATGCCGACGCCGACACGTCCAGCGGTGCGGACTCCGACCAGCAGTCGGGGACTTCGGGCTCGTCGCCTTGGCACGGCGCTGATGGGCACAGCCCGTTCGACCCGCCCAAGTCGAGCCCCGACCCCTCACACGCCGGGGAGCCGGCGGATACCCCCGGACCCGGTTTGAGCGCTCGCGAGTCGTGGGCCAGGGTGGACGTCACCCCGAGGCACACCTTGGGCGACAACTCTGGCGGCGGAAGCCCCGGCTCCTCCACGGACAGCTCGTCGAAGAGCCTCTCGGACTTCGACGGGCCGGCGACCACGCACGAGCCCGGAGTGCGGTCCAAGATCGAGGATCTCCTGGGAGGTTCCGGCGACTCGCCCAGCGCTCCCACCACCCATGGGGCCGACCTGGGCACGCACGCTCCAGATGCGGTCCCGCACGCGCCCGACCTGGATGGGCACGACTCTGGTCTGGGCTCGCACGCGCCCGAGTCTGAAAAGCCGGACGCGCTCGAAGTGGTCGGCGAGCAGAGTCCCGACTTCCGGGCTACTGAGGCGGATCGCCAGGTATACCGGGAACGCATCGAAAGAAGCCGGTTGCGTGGCACGACGTTCGAGGAGAGCGTCGCCAAGCTGCGCGCGGAGTACCCGCAATTGGCGCACCTCCCCGACGTCGAAGCGGTGGCCTTCCGCCGCTACGTGGGCGAGGACGCGATGCAGATGAATCATGCGCTGCGGACCCTGGACAAAATCGACCTGGAGTACCTGGCGCCGGAGATCAAGGCCCTGCGCAGCGCCCTCAACCAGATGCCGGACTACGCGGGCTCGACCGCCTACCGGAACATCAGCGTCGAACCGCAAGACCTGGACGCGCTGCTGGAGCGCTACAAGCCAGGCGGCACGGTCACGGAGAACGCGTTCACCAGCGCAAGCAAGGATGCTCCGCTCGACCAGTTCGGCAAGGTGGACGGCAGGCATCGGGTTCAGTTCGTCATCGAAGAGCCCCGCTATGCCAAGGATCTGGAGTTCATGAACCCGGACGAGCGGGAAATCCTGTGGCCGGATGGCAATCGCTTCGAGGTCTCGAAGCAGTATTTCGACCCTGAATCGGGTGAGTGGAAGATCCACCTGATCGACCGCGGGCGGGAGTGAGCGATGGATCAGCATCAGGGGCCGAGCGCGGCGCTGACCGGGAAGGTCGCGGAGTCGTTGACTCTCGACGAGCAGGTCGTGCTGGAGACCCGCGGTCGGTCGGACACGACGACGGACTACGAATGGCGCAACGGCGAACGTGTCATGGGCTATTGGGACGCCCAGCGGGTGCGGAGGGTCTTCGGACGCAGCAGTGACGAGTTCTGCCAGGAACTGCGCTACGACAAGACCATCAAAGACGCGTCCTTGTTCTACGGGATCGGGATGCATTTCCCGTTCGCGGCGTTGGAGTCCGCGCTGGCCGACATGGTCGTGCACGGACGGCTCTCCTCGTCGACCCAGATGACGCTGTTCTGCCTCGACGCGGTGGTGCGCACGGAGACCTGGCTGCGTCAGACGAAGAGGCTCATCCCGCGCACGATCAGTCTGCTGGGCCTGCTGCGATGGCTGCACACCCAGGGCGTCCCGTGGAATGGGGCCGTGACCGCGGGCATCTTGGAAGAAGTCCCCGAACCGACCGGGTGGCTGATCAAGGTCCCGGAACTCTTCGAGCGTCGCGACCCGGATCCGGTGTGCATCGAGGCGCTGTCCGCATTCGCGGAAAGGGACGTGACGGGGTGGTTCTCGAAGCCGATCAACAGGGCACGGACTCCGTCTGCGGTGCCCAGGGCGATCGCTCTGTCGGCGTGGTCGGACATTCCGGAGCGCGTTTTCGAGCAGGCCGTCGCGAACGCACTGCTCACGCACGGACACCCCGACGCATACCTGAGCGCCGGCGCGTACGCGGTCCTGGTCAACACGGTTTTGTCCGGGGGAACGCTGGAAGACGGCATCGAGGTGGTTGCGGACGAGCTGGTCAAGTGGCCGGACGAGAACGTTCGGCGCCTGCTGGATTCCTGCACGCTGACCGGTCCGCCGCCGTCTCCGAGTGAGCTGTCAGCACTGGTGGAGGACGGTGCGGCTCCAAATGCGCTGGCCGTCGCCGTGGTGGTCGCGGCGCGGGACAACGATTTCGAGTCCGCCGTGCGGCGCGCGGCCGAGGTCCTGCCCGCCGCGGCGCCACTGGTCGGCGGCTTTCACGGCGCGCGAAACGGTGAGCAGGGACTTCCGCGAGAGTGGCTGGAGCGGCTGGAGCTTCGAAACGTGGTGGATCGGTTGGTCTTCGACGTCGCGGCCGTTCAGGTCGGGCTGCCGGAGCGGGTCTGGACGCCCGACTGGGCCGGCCCCTACCCGGGGTTCTGAGCGGGGAGTAGCAGATGAACGACAGCATCACGGCTCAGGACGAGCTGACCCCGAACGAGCGGAAGACGCTGCAGGCGTGGCGGGACATCAAGTCCCGACCGAGGCTGCTCCCGATGTCGTGGTTCGAGGGCGTCGACCGCCAGGTCGGGATGGTCTTCGGGGGTGATCGGAACGATCCGCTCGCCTGGCCGCGGCGGCAGTACCAGGTCCTCGGCCGGGTGATGGGCATGCTCGTCGGCGGGGCGCTGGGAGATTGCCTCGGGGCCACGGCTGAAGCGGAAGGAATCGGGACCGGGGGTGCGCTGCTGGCCGCGATCCGGTCGCGGCCGTGGCAGGCACCGAACTCGGCGGCCTTGGTCAGCGCTGTCGAGATCGCGACACGCGCCCACGCAGATCAGGGCGAGGGCGGGGATCTCGACGCTGCGTTGATGGCGCGTGCCCGAGAAGCGGAATTCGCCGGAACTCTCGGATGTTTCGCTGCGTCCATCCCGGCCGCGCTGGTCAGCGTCACCAGCCCGGACGAAGACGCGTTCCGCCGAGCTGCGGGACTGGCCCAACTGCTCAGCGAGCCCCCGGAGGAATGCGCCAGTGCGGGCGTGTTCGCCGTGGCGCTCGTACGAGCGCTCAACGGCCAGAATCTCCGCCTCGACCAGATCTCCGAGCTACTGCTGGAGCGGTTGGGCAGTGAGCACGCTGAGCTCCGCCGCAGGCTGGAATATCTTGCGACAGTGCGCGATGACGCCAACGAGCAGGGGATTCTCGCGGAGCTGGGTGACGGCTTCTCCGGGCCGGAGGTCGTCTCCCGGGCACTCTGCCTCGGGGCTCGCAACACCGGCGGATGGGCCGAGGTCCTCCATGCCTTCGCCGGAGGGAGCCGGTCCCGCAATGCGCAGGTGTCCGGTCTGCTCACCGGCGCGCGACACGGCGCGGAGGCATTCCCGCTGCTGTGGCGCCGGAAACTCGAACCCGTCGGCCAGCTCGAATCCGTCGCTGGAACTTTCATGACCGAATTCGGTCCGGACGAGGTGAGAATCACCCCGCAACCCGATGTCCGAAATGAGAACTCCCCGTCGCAGCCCGCTGATCCTGCTCCGGCTGAGCCTCTGCAGACCTTGGATGCTCACGAGCGGTTCATGGGTTCGATGGTCGCCGGGGCGATGGGGGATGCTCTTGGGTTTGCCATTGAGTTCCATGACATCGGGATGATTCGGCGGGATCACGGGGATGCTGGGCTCACCTCTCCTGTGCTTCGCGATGGTGTTGCGCAGGTTTCTGATGACACGCAGATGATGTTGTTCACCCTTGAGGGGCTGATCCGGGCTCATGTTGCTCGGCGGATCAATCCGACGGATAACGATCCTGTTCCTGAGGTTCAGCATGCTTATCAGCGGTGGTTCCATACGCAGAGCCAGCCGTGGGATCGCGCGGGTGGGCCTTATGCGCGGCATTTGCAGCAGCCTGATGGGTGGTTGATCACGCATCCGGAGTTGTTCAGCTCGCGGGCTCCGGGGAGCACTTGCATGTCCGCGCTGGCGAACTTCGCGCGGACGCATCAGCACGCCACTCCGCAGTTCAAGATCAACGACTCGAAGGGTTGCGGTGGGGTGATGCGGGCCGCGCCGGTCGCGGTGTGGTCCAACGATCCGGCCGAGGTCTTCTACGCCGCTGTTGGGACCGCCGCGCTGACGCACAGCCACCCCAGTGGCTACCTTTCGGCCGGGGTGTTGTCAGTGATCGTGCACCAGTTGATCCGTGACGTGCCCCTGCCGGAGAGTGTCCGGATGGCCAGGGATCTGCTGCTGCGGTGGCGCGGGCACGAGGAGCAGCTGCGGTTCCTCGACGCCGCCGTCGAGCTCGCGAAGAAGGGTGCCGTCAGCCCCGAGGAGATCAAGGACACACTCGGTCAGGGGTGGGTCGGGGAGGAAGCTCTCGCGATCGGGCTCTACGCCGCGCTGGCCACCGATAACTTGAGGGACGCGCTGCTGTTGTCCGTGAACCACTCGGGGGACTCCGATTCCACGGGGATCGTGTGCGGCAACATTGCGGGGGCTCTTTACGGGGCTCGGGCCGTTCCTCCGGAGTGGCTCGCGTCCCTGGAGCTGCGCGAGCTCGTCGAGACGCTGGCCAAGGATGCGCTGGTCGAGTTCAGCCCCGGGCCGCCGACCGATCCGGGGTGGACCCGGCGGTACCCCGCCTGGTGACCATGAGGGAGACATCGCGATGACCGACGCTCAACCGCCGCAGCTGTCGTGGGCCGAGCGATTCCGCGGCGCCATGCTCGGCGGGGCCGTCGGCGACGCGCTCGGCGCCGGCGTGCGCAACACCAGCACCGCCGAGCTCCAGCAGTGGTTCGGCCCGCAGGGCGTCGTCGACTACCTGCCCGTTTTCGGGCGGCGCGGCGCGGTCAGCGATCTGACCCAGCTCACCGTGTTCACCATGGAAGCCCTGCTGCGGGCGAAGGCCGTGAACCCGGTCGGCAACGGGTGGTTGCCGACCGAGTTCGTCTTCACCAACTACCTGCGTTGGCTGCACACCCAGGGCGTCCCGTGGGATTACGCGATGTCGGCGTACCTGTCGACGGAACCCGCGCCCAACAGCTGGTTGCTCGAACGGCCGGAGCTGTACTCGACCCGCAACCCGGAGGGCGCGGCGATTTCCCTGCTCGGGCGGATGGCCCGGCAGTCCCCGCTCGGGGCCGACGGCCTGCTGCGTCCGCCGACCGGCATCGACGGTTTGGCTGGCTGCGTGGCCTGGGCCGCGCCGGCCATGGTGTGGTCGAACGCGCCGGAGGCCGTGTACTCGACCGGCGCCGCGACCGCGAACCTGTTCACCTCCGCGCCGAACTCCGTCAGCGCGGCCGGCATGCACGCCGACGTGCTGGCCCAGCTGATCCGCGGGGTGCCGTTGTGGGACGCGGTGACCGCATCCGATCGCAACCGGCTCGGCAGCGCGTACCAGGTCCGCGAGGTCCCCGCCGACGTCCGGCGGACCGTGCACGCGGCGATGTTCGTCGGGCAGCGGGGCGTTCGCCCTTCTCCCTCGGACCTCGACATCGAGTTCGACACCTACAACAAGCCCGGTGAGCTCGGCATCGCGCTGGCCGCGGTGGGCAGCACCCGGAACTTCGCCGACGCGGTGCGGGTCGCCGTGAACCAGTCCAGCGACAGCACCGTCACCGGTGCGCTGGCCGGGCAGCTCGCCGGCGCGATCTACGGGCCGGGCGGGATTCCCGCGCAGTGGGGGGAAGAACTCGAACTGCGCGAGATCATCGAGATCCTCTGCGCGGACGCCACCGAAGCCTTCGCACCGCCACCGCCGCCGCAGTGGGCCCAGCGGTACGCGCCGAACAACCGGCCGCTCGGCGGACCCCGGGAACTCGCCGCCGGCACGCCGAACACCGTCGAAGGCTCCGCCGAGCAGACCATGATCATGCCCGCGATCACGGCCGCGCCGGACGACGCCGTCGACACGCCCCCGCAGGGCATCGCGCCGCAGAGCGCGCGCTCGGAGAGCATCGGGGCGCCGACGTTCCCGGCGGCCCGCACCGAACCCCCGGCGGAATTCACGGTGACCGACCCGTCGAGCACCGGCCCGATCCCGGTGCCGCGCCTGCTGTCGAACGGGGCCCCGGTGGAAACCACCGCGGTGTTCCCGGCGGTCGACACCCCGGCCGAGCAGGTCGACGCCGAACCGCAGATCGGGGCCTTCCCACCGCTGGCCGCTCCCCGCGCCGCGGCTCGGGCCCCGGAAGTCCGCGCGACGCCTGCCGAATCCCCGGCCGAGCCCGATTCGGCACCGGACGAGACGCAGGCCGCGGACCAGGCCTTCGCGCGGATCATCGTGCCGGAGCCCGACGACATCGCCGCCGAGCGACGTGCCGATGGCGCGGAGGTCGCTACCGGCGCCTTGGAAGAGGACGTCGCCGAGCAGGGGTTGAGCGTCGCCGGCACAGCGCAGGAGCCCGCGATGTCCACATCGCTGGGAGCCTTCGCAGAGGACGTTTCCGCCGAAGACCTGTCCGTCGCCGCGCCACCGGTCGAGCGCGAGCCGGTCGACATGGAGCCGCCCGCGCGTGCACCGATCGATCTCGAACCGACCGATTTCGACGCGACGCCTGGCGAAGACCTGGCGGACCCGCTCGAAGCGGACGCCGACCCGGCAGAAGCCGACGAGCCGGAGGCTGACGGGGCGGTCTTCCAGGCCTTCGCGGAGCCCTCGCTGACGGACGTCGAGCGGGTGGAGCCGTTCGGGCTGTCCGACGCATCCGATGCCGGAGAAGCGCGGGCCGACGAGCCCGTGCTCGGCCCCGACCACATCGCCCGGCCGAGCGTCCTCAAGCCGGTAGCGGAAGACACCGCGGTCGAGGAAGCCGAACCGGCACCCACCGAGCTCGAATCGGTGGAGCCGCTCGACGCCGACCCGGTGGAGCCCGGAGAGCGGGACGGCATCGAACCCGTCGCGGCGGAGGTCGAGACCGAGCCGTTGGGAGCCGATCACATCGCCCGGCCGAGCCTCGCCGAACCCACCGCGCCAGCCGCCACCGAGCTTGAAGACGTCGTGCTCCAGGACGTGGTGCGCGAAGATGCCGTGCCCGAAGGGCTCAAGGACGTCGTGCTCGATGACGGCGAGTCCGAAGATGCCGTGCCCGAAGACGCCGAGCGCGAAGAGGTCAAGCTGGAGGACACCGTCCTCCAGGACGCCGTGCTCGGAGAGCTCAAGCTCCAGGACGCCGTGCTCCAAGACACCGAGCGTGAAGAGGCCGACCTCCAGGGCGCCGTGCCCGAAGGCACCGAGCCGGAAGAGCGGGCCGAGGTCGGCGAGCGCGAACCGGCCGCCGAGCCGGAGACGCCGGACGTCGTCGAGGCGCCGCAGGCCGCAACCGAACCGAAGCCCGCGGAGCCCGCGGCGACGGTGCAGCCGATCGTCCGCGGCGAGCACGCCAAGGCCGACCGGCCCGACGACAGCGCGCCGTCGCTGACCGAGCGGGTGCTGGGCTGCTTCCTCGGCGGGGCGCTCGGCGACGCCCTGGGCGCCGACCTGGAGTTCATCACCGCCGAGGAGATCACCAAGCGCTTCGGCCCCGACGGGCCGAGCGGCCTGCGCGAGGCGTACGGGGTGCACGGCGCGATCACCGACGACACCCAGATGACGCTGTTCACCGCCGAGGGCCTGATCCGCGGCAGCGTCGCCGCCCGGATGCTCGGCGTCGAGGACCCGCTGCCCGAGGTCCAGCTGGCCTACCAGCGCTGGCTGCACACGCAGGGCGTCGAGTGGGATGCCGCCGCCGGGCGGTTCCTCGCCGACTACCCCGCGCCCGACGGCTGGCTGATCGAGGTGCCCGGCCTGTTCAAGACCCGGGCCCCCGGCAAGACCGTGTTCCGCGCGCTGGCCCGGTTCGGCGACGGCCAGCCGGCCGGCTCGTTCACCGAGAAGATCAACGACTCGAAGGGCTGCGGCGGCGTGATGCGCGCCGCCCCGGCCGCGCTGTGCTCCACCGATCCCGCCGAGGTGTTCCGGCTGGCCGCCCGCACCGCCGCGCTGACCCACAGCCACCCCGCCGGCTACCACTCCGCCGGGGCGCTCGCCGTGATCGTCCAGCAGGCGCTGCTCGGCCGCGGCCTCGACGACGGCGTGTGGCTGGCCCTGCAGGTCCTGGAGACCTGGGAGGACCACGAGGAGACCAGTGCCATGCTGAAGGCCGCCGTGGACCTGGCCGAGGCCGGTGTGCCGACGCCGCAGCAGGTCGCCGAGACGCTCGGCGGCGGCTGGGTCGGCGAGGAGGCGCTGGCGATCGCGGTGTGCGCGGCGCTGGTCGGCGGCGAGGACGTCGAGCTGGCGCTGCGGATCGCCGTGCACCACGACGGCGACAGCGACTCCACCGGTGCGATCTGCGGGAACATCGTGGGCGCGCTGCTCGGCGTCGGCGCCCTCCCGGTCGACTGGCTCGCGGAGCTGGAGCTGCGCGACGTCGTCGAGCAGGTGGCGCTGGACTGCGTCGCCGAGTTCGGCCGGGGCGCGTTCCAGCCGGGGCCGGCCGCGATCGAGCCGCCGACCGACGAGGACTGGAACGAGCGCTATCCGGCCCGCCCGCAGTGGTCGGTTCCGGAGCCCGCGCTGCGGACGGCCGGTGACGAGCCCGCCGCGGAGTTCCCGGCGCCCAAGCCCGCGCCGCGCCGCATCAACGGAGTCGTTCGCACCGAGACCTTCGAAGGGGAGGGCAAGTGATCCTCGGTACGCACATCCCGGGGTTGTACGGCGTCATCGACGGCGAACCCCAGCTGGTGATCGACCTGCGGGACGGCGGGGCGCGGATCAACGGCAGGCCCGATGCGATCCCGGTCGAGCAGGTGACCGCGGTGTTCTTCGAGCAGGAGGACGACGCCCACCCGGTGCGCCCGCAGTTCCCGGCGCCGGCGTCCTACGGTTCGGTGCCGGACCGGTCGGCGTTGCGGCAGGAACTGGTCGACTCGCTGCACGGCGCGCTCGCCGCCGCGCTGCCGGAAGGCTGGCGCGAGGCCCGGGTGAACTGCACGGCCCTGGGCACCCGGATCGAGATCACCGCGACCGTCACCACCGACGAAGAGCACCAGTGGATCCCGGCGCAGGAGGTCGTCGACGTGCTGCGCGGGCTCCGCAACGTCGAGTACCGCCCGGACACCGGTGCGTGGACCACGGCGAGCATCGCGATCAGCCGCGCCGGCGCCGACTACCGGACCGGGCACGATGATCCGCAGTGGACGCGCCCCGACGAGGGCTTCCGCGCCTACTACGACGAGCTGCGCTTCTACCCGCGGACGACGGCGCCGGACTGGCTGTTCGAAGCCGCGTGGCAGCACCACGCGGACAACCGCGGCGGCTTCCAGGTCCCCGACCCCGTCCGCATGGTCCAGGTCTTCGACGGCCGCGGCGCCGACGACCGACCGTTCGCGCACCGGCCCGTGCTGTCGTGGGCGGAGAAGCAGACGGTCCTGGACTACCTCTACGGCGGCGAGATCCTGCTGTCGGCCCCCGGCACCTCGGCGGACGAGGTGGACCCGCAGCAGCCGCCGGAGGTGCCCAAGCAGTTCCACACCGACGGCACCTGGGTGTGGCCGCTGGCGATGGCCTACTACCTGGGGGTGCACGACATCGCGCCGCCGCGCGACTTCCTCGAGCACGTCCGGCGCAACGGCCACCGGCCGCCGGAGGTCGTCGCCGAGCGCGCCGCGGCGGAGGCCAAGGCGCTGGTGCTGGGCGCCGACGCGGACGCGCTGGAGAACGTCCCGCCGGCCGAAGCGATCGCGCTGGCCAGGGGATTCATCGGCGCGATGGGCATGAGCCGCCGGTTCTACAGCTTCGAACAGCCCGTCGAGGGCGGCTGGTGCATGCTCCGCGAGCTCGACGGCTGGTGGGCGGTGTTCTGCGTCGACGGCGGCGCGGTCAAGAACAAGTCCCGGTTCCCGGAGCCGTTCTCCGCCGCCGCGCACCTGATCGGCGCGATGGCGCTGACCCGGGACCAGTTCCTGCGCGCGCCCGACGAGCCGCTGGCCGACTTCGAGTGCCCGATCCGGCCGCTGCCCGGCGAGCCGACGCTGGACGCCTACGACGACAAGTTCCTCGTCGACCTGCGCGCGGGTGACGAGGTCGACAGGTTCGGCGACCCGGCGGGCAACACGGTCTTCGTCGCGGGCACGACGCTGCCGCAGCGATCCGCGCCGCCGCAGCAGCCGGCCGGGGAATACCGCAAGTACCGGGTCCGGACCGGTTTCCAGGTGATCTCCGGCGTGGCGAAGCCGGACTTCGGCCAGGTCGGCGGCGGCACCGCCTTCGTCCTCCCGGCGGATGTGAGCGCGCTGGTCGCGGACGGCTGGCTCGCGGAGGTCTGACCAGACAGTCGGAACGACCAGCGGAAACACCTCCGCTCACCGGCGTCCGTTTGGTCCATCCGGGGGCGTGGACGTGGGCACGGCCGCCGGTACGCTCCCGCATGGCGATCTTCGGGGGCGACATGGCAGGAGGCCGCATTGGCAACGCTGCGCAGGGCCCTCCTCACCACGCCCGCCGGCCCCGGGGCGGCGTCATGAGGCCGGCGCGCGGAGTAAACCGGTACCTCGACTACTACGGCGATCCGCGGCCCATCCCGGACCTGGTCGGCCGGACGCCGCCGGAGGCGCTCGCGGTGGCCAACGCCGTCGGCGTGGAGGTCGTCGTCGGCGGCCCGGACGGCGACCCGCGCCCGCTGCGCCGGGACCACGGCCGCATCCAGCGCCAGCACCCGGCGGCCGGGCGGCCGATCGGGCAGGCCAGCTGGGTCGTGGTGTGGCCGGCCGAATGACCCGCTGGTGTGACCGATCTCGCTCCGCGGGAGGCCCTTGTCGGCCTGGGTAGAGTGTCCGGGAGGGAAGCCGCGAGCTCGCACCCCGAGGTGGCGCCGTCGTAGTGCCGGGTGATCGAGCAGGTCAAGGGGGACCCCGTTTTGACCCTCTGAGAACGGGGCAGGTATCTTTGTTTATCGGACCCGACACCCATCGGGTCGATCCGCATGCCCGTGCATGACGTGGTCGCCAGCCGCTGGTTGAGACCGCGCCAGCGCCGAGGATGTGTGGAACTCCTCTCGACAACCCTCTGGGGTCGTTCCCATTGGGGCGCATCGGCGCCGAAAGGCCGAGGAGCGGGCGACACGCCCGACCTCGTGGTGCGGGAGGAGTCCCGAAACACAGTGCCTGACAGGTGCTCGACGCCAGGGCACGCCGAAGCTCGAACGAGCGCCGCTTGGTCGAGTACCAGAAGACGCGAACGCTGACAGAAAGCCGGTCCATGCCCACCATCCAGCAGCTGGTCCGTAAGGGCCGCCAGGACAAGGTCGCCAAGACCAAGACTGCGGCGCTCAAGGGGAGCCCGCAGCGGCGTGGCGTGTGCACCCGCGTGTACACGACCACCCCGAAGAAGCCCAACTCGGCACTGCGCAAGGTCGCTCGTGTCAAGCTGACCAGCGGCATCGAGGTCACGGCCTACATCCCGGGTGAAGGCCACAACCTGCAGGAGCACTCGATCGTGCTCGTTCGTGGCGGCCGTGTGAAGGACCTCCCCGGCGTGCGCTACAAGATCATCCGCGGTTCCGCTGACACCCAGGGTGTGAAGAACCGCAAGCAGGCTCGCAGCCGGTACGGCGCGAAGAAGGAGAAGAGCTGATGCCCCGCAAGGGTCCGGCCCCGAAGCGGCCGCTGCACGCCGATCCCGTTTATGGCGCGCCGTTGGTCACGCAGCTGGTGAACAAGGTCCTCGTGGACGGCAAGCGCTCGCTGGCCGAGCGGATCGTTTACGCGGCGCTGGAAGGCTGCCGGGAGAAGACCGGCACCGACCCGGTCGTCACGCTCAAGCGTGCCCTCGACAACGTGAAGCCGACCCTGGAGGTCCGCAGCCGCCGCGTCGGTGGCGCGACCTACCAGGTCCCGATCGAGGTGCGCGCCGGCCGCTCCACCACCCTCGCGCTGCGCTGGCTGGTCGGTTACTCCCGGCAGCGCCGCGAGAAGACCATGGTCGAGCGCCTGATGAACGAGCTGCTGGACGCGAGCAACGGTCTCGGCGCGAGCGTCAAGAAGCGTGAAGACACGCACAAGATGGCGGAGTCCAACAAGGCCTTCGCGCACTACCGCTGGTGACGTCGGGTCGGCTCTTGCCCGCCTCGGCGCACCGATTCGACAGCTTGCACCTGCTGTAGGGAACGGGGAAGAAACTCGTGGCACGCGACGTGCTGACAGACCTGACCAAGGTCCGCAACATCGGCATCATGGCCCACATCGACGCGGGCAAGACCACCACGACCGAGCGGATCCTCTACTACACGGGGATCACGTACAAGATCGGCGAGGTGCACGACGGCGCCGCGACGATGGACTGGATGGAAGAGGAGCAGAAGCGGGGTATCACCATTACCTCGGCTGCTACCACGACCTTCTGGGGCGACACTCAGATCAACATCATCGACACCCCGGGCCACGTCGACTTCACGGTCGAGGTGGAGCGGTCGCTGCGCGTCCTGGACGGCGCGGTCGCGGTGTTCGACGGTAAGGAAGGTGTCGAACCGCAGTCCGAGCAGGTCTGGCGTCAGGCGGACAAGTACGACGTTCCGCGCATCTGCTTCGTCAACAAGATGGACAAGCTGGGTGCGGACTTCTACTTCACGGTTCGGACGATCGAGGAACGCCTCCACGCCCGGCCGCTGGTGCTGCAGCTGCCGATCGGCGCCGAGTCGGACTTCCAGGGCGTCGTCGACCTGGTCCGCATGAAGGCGCTGACCTGGCGCGGCGAGGTCAAGAAGGGCGAGGACTACGAGGTCGAGGACATCCCGGCCGACCTCGCCGAGAAGGCCGCGGAGT
This sequence comes from Saccharopolyspora sp. NPDC045941, assembly GCF_056431445.1. Lineage (NCBI taxonomy): Bacteria > Bacillati > Actinomycetota > Actinomycetes > Pseudonocardiales > Pseudonocardiaceae > Saccharopolyspora > Saccharopolyspora sp. NPDC045941. Next base: position 66,796 of record NZ_JBWKKU010000038.1, on the reverse strand, counting down.
ACCGCGAGAAGCTGGTCGAGGCCGTCGCGGAGTCCGACGAGGCCCTGATGGAGGCCTACTTCGGTGGCGAGGAGCTGACCGAAGAGCAGATCAAGTCCGGCATCCGCAAGCTGACCAACAGCCGCGAGGCCTTCCCGGTCCTGTGCGGTACCGCGTTCAAGAACAAGGGTGTCCAGCCGATGCTGGACGCGGTGGTGGACTACCTGCCGTCGCCGCTGGACGTTCCGCCGGTGCAGGGTCTGCTGCCCGACGGCGTCACCCCGGCCGAGCGCAAGCCGAGCACGGACGAGCCGTTCGCCGCGCTGGTCTCGAAGATCGCGGTGCACCCGTTCTTCGGCAAGCTGACCTACGTCCGGGTCTACTCGGGCAAGGTCGCCGCGGGCACCCAGGTCATCAACTCGACCAAGGAGCGCAAGGAGCGCATCGGGAAGATGTTCCAGATGCACTCCAACAAGGAGAACCCGGTCGATGAGATCCAGGCCGGTCACATCTACGCGGTGATCGGGCTCAAGGACACCACGACCGGTGACACCCTGTGCGACCCGGCGAACCCGATCGTGCTGGAGTCGATGACCTTCCCGGCTCCGGTCATCGAGGTGGCCATCGAGCCCAAGACGAAGGCCGACCAGGAGAAGCTCTCCACGGCGATCCAGAAGCTCGCCGAGGAAGACCCCACGTTCCAGGTCAAGCTGGACGAGGAGACCGGTCAGACCATCATCAAGGGCATGGGCGAGCTGCACCTCGAGGTGCTCGTCAACCGGATGAAGACCGACTTCAAGGTCGAGGCCAACATCGGCAAGCCGCAGGTGGCCTACCGCGAGACGATCCGCAAGTCGATCGACAAGTACGAGTACACGCACAAGAAGCAGACCGGTGGTTCCGGTCAGTTCGCGCGCGTGATCATCGGCCTGTCGCCGATCGAGCAGACGTCGGAGAGTGCGACCTACGAGTTCGAGAACAAGGTCACCGGTGGGCGCATCCCGCGCGAGTACATCCCCTCGGTGGACCAGGGCGCGCAGGACGCGATGCAGTACGGCGTGCTGGCCGGCTACCCGCTGGTCGGCGTGAAGGTGACCTTGCTCGACGGCCAGTACCACGAGGTCGACTCCTCGGAAATGGCCTTCAAGGTCGCCGGTTCGATGGCGCTGAAGGAAGCCGCCGCCAAGGCCTCCCCGGCGCTGCTCGAGCCCATGATGGCGGTCGAGGTGACCACGCCCGAGGACTACATGGGCGATGTCATCGGCGACCTGAACTCCCGCCGTGGTCAGATCCAGGCCATGGAGGAGCGCAGCGGTACCCGCGTCGTCAAGGCCCTCGTGCCGCTGTCGGAGATGTTCGGGTATGTCGGCGACCTGCGGTCGAAGACCCAAGGCCGTGCCAACTACTCGATGGTGTTCGACTCCTACGCCGAGGTTCCGGCGAACGTGGCGAAGGAGATCATCGCCAAGGCAACGGGCGAGTGACCCGGTGCCCGGTCGCGGCTGAGCCGGGACCGGGCACGAGGCAAACGCCTCGCGAAGGCGACCGGGGAGCAATCCCCTCCAGTTCGGCGGCGGACGGGCCGCCATCCCGCAAGGACGGTGTTCTTCCGGGATCGGGGGCCCACCCGTCACCTACCCGACAGGACTCCGCCTGGCACAACAAGTCGTACGGCGGAAAGTTAACAAGTCCAGGAGGACAATCCAGTGGCTAAGGCGAAGTTCGAGAGGGACAAGCCGCACGTCAACATCGGGACCATCGGTCACGTTGACCACGGCAAGACCACGCTCACCGCGGCCATCACCAAGGTTCTGCACGACAAGTACCCGGACCTGAACCCCTTCACGCCGTTCGACGAGATCGACAAGGCGCCGGAGGAGCGCGAGCGCGGTATCACCATTCAGATCGCGCACGTCGAGTACCAGACCGAGAAGCGCCACTACGCCCACGTGGACGCCCCGGGTCACGCCGACTACGTGAAGAACATGATCACCGGTGCCGCGCAGATGGACGGCGCGATCCTGGTGGTCGCGGCCACCGACGGCCCGATGCCGCAGACCCGCGAGCACGTGCTGCTGGCCCGCCAGGTCGGCGTTCCCTACATCCTGGTCGCGCTGAACAAGTCCGACATGGTCGACGACGAGGAAATCCTCGAGCTCGTCGAGATGGAGGTCCGCGAGCTGCTGTCGGCCCAGGAGTTCCCGGGTGACGACGTGCCGGTCGTCCGCGTTTCCGCGCTGAAGGCGCTGGAGGGCGACGCCGAGTGGGGCGCCAAGATCGTCGAGCTGATGGACGCCGTGGACGAGAACGTCCCGGACCCGGTTCGCGAGATCGAGAAGCCGTTCCTGATGCCGATCGAGGACGTCTTCTCCATCACCGGCCGCGGCACCGTGGTCACCGGCCGCATCGAGCGCGGTGTGGTCAAGGTGAACGAGGAGGTGGAGATGGTCGGTATCAAGGAGAAGCCGATCAAGACCACCGTCACCGGTGTCGAGATGTTCCGCAAGCTGCTCGACGAGGGTCAGGCGGGTGACAACGTCGGTCTGCTGATCCGCGGTGTCAAGCGCGAAGAGGTCGAGCGCGGCATGGTCGTCGTGAAGCCCGGCACCACCACCCCGCACACCGAGTTCGAGGCTCAGGTGTACATCCTGTCCAAGGACGAGGGTGGCCGGCACACGCCGTTCTTCAACAACTACCGTCCGCAGTTCTACTTCCGGACCACCGACGTGACCGGCGTGGTGACCCTCCCCGAGGGCACCGAGATGGTCATGCCGGGCGACAACACCGAGATGTCGGTCCAGCTGATCCAGCCCATCGCGATGGACGAGGGTCTGCGCTTCGCGATCCGCGAGGGTGGCCGCACCGTCGGCGCCGGTCGCGTCACCAAGATCAACAAGTGACGTGGCGAGGGCCCGCTCCCGTTCTTCGGGGGCGGGCCCTCTTGCTTTTCAGGTGACAAACCTGCCGAAGTTTCGTCTTCGAGGCGGCGAGGCCGCTCGGCCCCGGCCACCGGTGTCCGGGATCCCGCCACGGGGCCACCCGGACGAGGTGAGCCCGGCAACAGTTCTCCCGTAATGCCACCCCCGGTTTGGGCTGGATAAACGGGTGTGTCATCCTGTATGGGTTGCTCGTTCAGGGCGGCCGGGTTTTGAACTGATCGAAATCGAGAAGGTTCGAAGCGACGGCCGCTTTGCTGCGAGGGCCTCGCGCCCTTGTTCTGGTTCACCGGCTGTTCTCAGGCGGTGCTGGTGCCGCCGGTTCGCCGGCGGCGAGCCGAACAGGGCACAAGAAGGTGTACGGGCCGCAAGGCCCACCCCATCGGCGACGTTCGAGGGGACCGGTATGCGGTAGCCGGGCGACACGCCCGACCGCGTGTACCGGGCACCAGATACCTGAACAGGGGCGGACTGAGAGCTGTGGCGCCTCCCGGCATCGGGATGACGCAAGGCCGAGGCCGCGTGGGGCACCACCGCCCGCGAGGGTGCGGTGCACCCGCACCCAAGACGAAACCGCGGCACGAGACTAGAGGAACGGCAAGCCACTATGGCGGGACAGAAGATCCGCATCCGGCTCAAGGCCTACGACCACGAGGCGATCGACGCGTCCGCACGCAAGATCGTCGAGACCGTGACGCGCACCGGCGCTCGGGTCGTTGGGCCGGTGCCGCTGCCCACGGAGAAGAACGTCTACTGCGTCATCCGCTCCCCGCACAAGTACAAGGACTCGCGGGAGCACTTCGAGATGCGGACGCACAAGCGGCTCATCGACATCCTCGAACCGACGCCGAAGACGGTTGACGCGCTGATGCGCATCGACCTGCCGGCCAGCGTCGACGTGAACATCCAGTAAGCGCGGCGACGAGGTAGCTGGAGAGAACGAGACCTATGTCTGACAGGCAGATCAAGGGGATTCTGGGCACCAAGCTCGGCATGACCCAGGTCTTCGACGACCAGAACCGGATTGTCCCGGTGACCGTCGTCCAGGCCGGGCCGAACGTGGTGACCCAGATTCGGACCCCTGAAAAGGACGGCTACGCGGCCGTGCAGCTGGCGTTCGGCGCCATCGACCCGCGCAAGGTGAACAAGCCGCGGAGCGGCCACTTCGCCAAGGCCGGCGTCACCCCGCGCCGCCACGTCGTGGAGCTGCGCACCGCCGACGCCGGTGAGTACGAGCTGGGCCAGGAGCTCGGCGCGGACGTCTTCGAGGCGGGCGCGGTTGTCGACGTCGTCGGCACCAGCAAGGGCAAGGGCTTCGCGGGCACCATCAAGCGGCACGGTTTCCGCAGCCAGGGCGCCAGCCACGGTACCCAGGCCGTGCACCGCAAGCCGGGTTCCATCGGTGGCTGCGCCACCCCCGGTCGCGTGTTCAAGGGCATGCGGATGGCCGGGCGGATGGGTTCCGACCGCGTCACCACGCAGAACCTGAAGGTCCACAAGGTGGAGTCCGAGACCGGCCTGCTGCTGATCAAGGGTGCCGTCCCCGGCCCCAAGGGCGGCCTGGTCCTGGTTAAGAGTCCCGCGAAGGGTGGTGCGTGATGAGCCTGACGCTCGATGTCCGTACCCCGGACGGTAAGACCGACGGCACCGTCGAACTGCCCGCCGAGATCTTCGACGTGCAGGCCAACGTGGCGCTGATGCACCAGGTCGTGGTGGCCCAGCTGGCCGCCGCGCGCCAGGGCACGCACTCCACGAAGACGCGTGGCATGGTGTCCGGCGGCGGCAAGAAGCCGTACCGCCAGAAGGGCACCGGCAACGCCCGGCAGGGCTCCATCCGGGCCCCGCAGTTCACCGGTGGTGGCATCGTTCACGGGCCGCAGCCGCGGGACTACTCGCAGCGGACCCCGAAGAAGATGAAGGTCGCCGCCCTGCGCGGTGCCCTCTCCGACCGGGTTCGCGCCGGCCAGCTGCACGTGGTCACCGGCGTGGTCGGCGGCGAGACGCCGTCCACCAAGTCCGCCAAGACCGCGCTGCGGAACTGGACCGAGGCCAAGAAGGTTCTGATTGTGCTCAACCGCCACGAGGAGGAGAACTCCTGGCTGAGCCTGCGGAACCTGCAGAACGTGCACCTGATCGACCCCGGTCAGCTGAACACCTACGACGTGCTCAACAGCGACGACGTGGTGTTCACCAAGGCCGCGTACGAGCGCTTCGTCGCGGGCCCGGTCAAGGGCCGGTCGGTCAAGGCCGCCGCGTCTTCCGCAGAGGAGGCAGAGCAGTGAGCGCCGACCCGCGAGACATCATCCTTGCGCCGGTGATCTCCGAGAAGAGCTACGGGTTGCTCGAGCAGAGCCAGTACACCTTCCTGGTGGACCCGCGCTCGAACAAGACCGAGATCAAGATCGCGATCGAGAAGATCTTCGACGTCAAGGTCACCAGCGTCAACACGATCAACCGCAACGGCAAGCGCAAGCGTTCCCGCACCGGGTTCGGCAAGCGCAAGGACACCAAGCGGGCGATCGTCACCCTGTCGCCGGAGAGCAAGCCGATCGAGATCTTCGGCGGACCGGCCGCCTGACCGGTGCTGATTAGGACGAGGTTGCGTTAACAATGGGCATTCGCAAGTACAAGCCGACGACGCCGGGCCGTCGTGGCGCGAGCGTGTCCGACTTCGCCGAGATCACCCGGTCGGAGCCGGAGAAGTCGTTGGTGCGTCCGCTGAACAAGAAGGCGGGCCGCAACGCTCAGGGCAAGATCACCACGCGGCACAAGGGTGGCGGTCACAAGCGGGCTTACCGCGTGATCGACTTCCGCCGCAACGACAAGGACGGTGTGCCGGCCAAGGTCGCGCACATCGAGTACGACCCGAACCGCAGTGCTCGGATCGCGCTCCTGCACTACGCCGATGGCGAGAAGCGCTACATCATCGCGCCGAACAACATCAAGCAGGGCGACGCGATCGAGAGCGGTGCGCGTGCGGACATCAAGCCGGGTAACAACCTGCCGCTGCGCAACATCCCGACCGGCACCGTGATCCACGCGATCGAGCTCCGCCCCGGACAGGGCGCGAAGATCGCTCGCTCGGCCGGTGCCCGGGTGCAGCTGGTGGCCAAGGACGGCCCGTACGCCCAGCTGCGGATGCCCTCGGGCGAAATCCGCAACGTGGACGCGCGGTGCCGGGCCACCGTCGGCGAGGTCGGCAACTCCGAGCACGCCAACATCAACTGGGGCAAGGCCGGCCGCATGCGGTGGAAGGGCAAGCGCCCGACCGTCCGCGGTGTCGTCATGAACCCGGTGGACCACCCGCACGGTGGTGGTGAGGGCAAGACCTCCGGTGGTCGTCACCCGGTCAACCCGAAGGGCAAGCCGGAGGGTCGCACCCGCCGCCGCAAGCCCAGTGACAAGCTCATCGTCCGCCGTCGCCGTACCGGCAAGAAGCGCTGAGCAGGGAGGTAAGCAAACATGCCACGCAGCCTGAAGAAGGGCCCGTTCGTGGACGACCACCTGCTCAAGAAGGTGGACGCGCTTAACGAGTCGGGCAAGAAGACCGTGATCAAGACCTGGTCCCGCCGGTCGACGATCATCCCGGACATGCTGGGCCACACCTTCGCGGTGCACGACGGCCGCAAGCACATCCCGGTGTTCGTCACCGAGTCGATGGTCGGGCACAAGCTGGGCGAGTTCGCCCCGACCCGTACTTTCAAGGGCCACGTCAAGGACGACCGGAAGTCGCGCCGCCGCTGAGCCGGGGCTGTGACACGAACGAGTAAGAGCAAGGGGTAGCAGGATGACAGCCCGTTCCGACGACACTGCTGCGGAGTTCCCGCACGCAGTGGCGCGGGCCCGGTTCGTCCGCGTGTCGCCGATGAAGGCGCGCCGCGTGGTCGAGCTCATCAAGGGCCGGAGTGCCGCCGATGCCCTGGCCGTGCTCCAGTTCGCGCCGCAGACCGCCAGCGGTCCGGTGTCGAAGGTGCTCGCCAGTGCGATCGCCAACGCTGAGAACAACCTCTCCCTCGACCCCGAGACGCTGGTCGTGCGCCACGCGTACGTGGACGAGGGCCCGACGTTGAAGCGGTTCCGGCCGCGCGCGCAGGGTCGTGCGTACCGGATCCGCAAGCGGACCAGCCACATCACGGTCGAGGTCGAGTCTCGGCCGAAGGCGGCGACCAAGTCCCGAAAGAGCCAGAAGGGGAGTGCCCGGTAGTGGGTCAGAAGATCAACCCGCACGGCTTCCGACTCGGCATCACCACGGACTGGAAGTCTCGCTGGTACGCCGACAAGCAGTACTCGGAGTACGTCGCGGAGGACGTCAAGATCCGCCGGCAGCTGTCTCGCGGTATGGAGCGCGCTGGGATCTCGAAGGTTGAGATCGAGCGCACCCGCGAGCGGGTCCGCGTGGACATTCACACCGCCCGGCCGGGCATCGTCATCGGCCGCCGCGGTGCCGAGGCGGACCGCATCCGCGGTTCGCTGGAGAAGCTGACCGGCAAGCAGGTCCAGCTCAACATCCTCGAGGTCAAGAACCCCGAGTCGGACGCCCAGCTGGTCGCGCAGGGCGTGGCCGAGCAGCTGTCCAACCGCGTGTCCTTCCGCCGCGCGATGCGCAAGGCCATTCAGTCGGCCATGCGCTCGTCGCAGGTCAAGGGCATCCGGGTGCAGTGCTCGGGTCGCCTGGGCGGCGCGGAGATGTCCCGCTCGGAGTTCTACCGCGAGGGCCGGGTTCCGCTGCACACGCTGCGCGCGGACATCGACTACGGCTTCTTCGAGGCCCGCACCACCTTCGGGCGCATCGGCGTCAAGGTGTGGATCTACAAGGGCGAGCTGGTCGGTGGCCTGAAGCAGAAGCAGCAGGAGTCCGAGGTCCGTCCGCCGCGCGGCGGCGGTGACCGCGGTGACCGCGGTGGCCGTCCGGACCGCGGTGGCCGTCGCCGGGGTGCCGGTGGCGCGGACCGCGCTGCAGCTGACAAGTCCGCCAAGGCCGAGAAGGCCGCGGAGGGCGAGCAGCCGCAGGCTGCTGCGGCTGAAGAGAAGACGGAGGGCTGAGACGTGCTCGTCCCACGCAGGGTGAAGTGGCGCAAGAGCCACGCCCCGAAGCGCAAGGGCATGGCCAAGGGTGGTACCCGGATCAGCTTCGGTGAGTACGGCATTCAGGCGGTCGAGCACGGCTACGTGACCAACCGTCAGATCGAGTCGGCTCGTATCGCGATCACCCGGCACGTCAAGCGTGGTGGCAAGGTGTGGATCAACATCTTCCCGGACCGCCCGCTGACCAAGAAGCCCGCCGAAACCCGTCAGGGTTCCGGTAAGGGTTCGCCGGAGGCCTGGGTCGCCAACGTCAAGCCCGGACGCATCATGTTCGAGCTGACCTTCCCGAACGAGAAGACGGCGATCGAGGCGCTGACCCGTGCGGCGCACAAGCTCCCGATGAAGTGCAAGATCGTGTCCCGCGAGGGTGGTGACTTCTGATGGCAGCGGGTGTCACCGCATCCGAGCTCCGCGAACTCAACGCCGAGGAGCTCGTGCAGCGGCTGAAGGAAGCCAAGGAGGAGCTGTTCAACCTCCGCTTCCAGATGGCCACCGGTCAGCTGAGCAACAACCGGCGGCTGCGCACGGTCCGGCAGGACATCGCCCGGATCTACACGATCATGCGTGAACGCGAACTGGGCCTGACGGTTTCCCCCGAAGGCGCTGAGGAGGGCGCGGCATGAGCGAGAAAGGACAGGGCGTGGAGCGCAACCGTCGCAAGGTGCGCGAGGGCTACGTCGTCTCGGACAAGATGGACAAGACGATCGTGGTCTCCCTCGAAGACCGCAAGAAGCACGCGCTCTACGGCAAGGTCATGCGGCAGACCAGCAAGGTCAAGGCGCACGACGAGGCCAACACGGCCGGTGTCGGCGACCGCGTGCTGCTGATGGAGACTCGTCCGCTGTCGGCCAGCAAGCGCTGGCGACTGGTCGAGATCCTCGAGAAGGCCAAGTAAACGAAGGTGTGCGGCCGGCCGGCCGCCGGGAACCCTCCCAGCGGCCGGCCGTTCTCGTGCCGGAAGTTGACCGCGCGCGTCAGGTCGGAAATTTGGCGCGCCAGAGTGTGCCCGGGCCAGGTCCGGGTACTTAGGGTCAGGAGAAAGACGTGATCCAGCAGGAGTCGCGACTGCGTGTCGCCGACAACACCGGGGCCAAGGAGATCCTCACGATCCGTGTCCTCGGTGGGTCGGGTCGCCGGTACGCGGGCCTCGGGGACATCATCGTGGCGACCGTCAAGGAAGCCATCCCCGGTGCCGGTGTGAAGAAGGGCGATGTGGTCAAGGCCGTCATCGTCCGGCAGAAGAAGGAAAAGCGTCGTGCGGATGGTTCCTACATCCGTTTCGACGAGAACGCCGCGGTGCTGGTCAAGCCCGGTGGTGAGCCGCGGGGCACCCGTATCTTCGGTCCGGTCGCCCGCGAGCTGCGCGACAAGAAGTTCATGAAGATCATCTCGCTCGCGCCGGAGGTTTTGTGATGAAGATCAAGAAGGGCGACACGGTCGTCGTCATCTCCGGCAAGGACAAGGGCGCCAAGGGCAAGGTCATCAAGGCCATCCCGCAGGAGCAGCGCGTCCTGGTCGAGGGTGTCAACCGGATCAAGAAGCACACCAAGGTCTCGCGGACCGAGCGTGGCGCGCAGTCCGGCGGCATCGTCACCCAGGAAGCACCGATCCACGTGAGCAACGTGATGGTCGTGGACTCCGACGGCAAGCCCACCCGGGTCGGCTACCGCATCGGTGAGGACGGCAAGAAGGTTCGCATCTCTCGTCGTAACGGTAAGGACATCTGATCATGACTACCGCTGAGAAGATCGTCCCGCGGCTGAAGACCCGTTACCGCGAGGAGATCCGCCAGGCGCTGAACGAGGAGTTCGACTACTCCAACGTGATGCAGACGCCGGGCGTGGTCAAGGTCGTGGTCAACATGGGTGTTGGCGACGCCGCTCGGGACAGCAAGCTGATCGAGGGCGCGGTCCGCGACCTGTCGATCATCACCGGTCAGAAGCCGGAGATCCGCAAGGCCCGGAAGTCCATCGCGCAGTTCAAGCTCCGCGAGGGCATGCCGATCGGTGCGCGGGTCACCCTGCGCGGCGACCGGATGTGGGAGTTCCTGGACCGCCTGGTCACCATCGCGCTGCCGCGAATCCGCGACTTCCGCGGGCTGTCGCCGAAGCAGTTCGACGGCAAGGGCAACTACACGTTCGGCCTCAACGAGCAGTCGATGTTCCACGAGATCAACCCGGACAACATCGACCGCCCGCGTGGCATGGACATCACCGTCGTTACCACGGCCACCAACAATGAGGAGGGCCGGGCGCTGCTGAAGCACCTGGGCTTCCCGTTCAAGGAGAACTGAGCGATGGCCAAGAAGGCGCTGGTTATCAAGGCGGCGCGCAAGCCGAAGTTCAACGTCCGCGGCTACACCCGCTGCCAGCGCTGCGGTCGGCCGCGTGCGGTGTTCCGCAAGTTCGGGCTGTGCCGCGTGTGCTTCCGCGAGATGGCGCACGCCGGCGAGCTGCCCGGCGTGAGCAAGTCCTCCTGGTGACTGCCCGCCTGCTGGGGTGATACCGATTGACGGTACCCTCAGCAGGCGCTACCAGGGCTGATGCCCACGCTCCGCGGCGTAAGCCGTGCTTGCACGCGAATTGACAAGGGAACCGGCTGCTCGGCCGGGAAACCCCGAACTTCGTCCAGGCCAGGGCCCAGACGTCCACCTCAGGGTGGTGCGCGATCGGGGCCCATCGGAACCAGACGAGAAAGGTTGAGCAGGTCATGACGATGACCGATCCGATCGCAGACATGCTGACGCGTCTGCGCAACGGAAACTCGGCATACCACGACGAGGTCGTGATGCCGCACTCCAAGCTGAAGGCGAACATCGCCGAGATCCTCAAGCGCGAGGGCTACGTGTCCGGCTCGCGCGTCGAAGAGGGCGAACACTGCAAGCAGCTCGTCGTAGAGCTCAAGTACGGCCCGAACCGCGAGCGGAGCATCGCGGGCCTGCGCCGGGTCTCCAAGCCCGGCCTGCGGGTCTACGCCAAGTCCACCGGCCTGCCGAAGGTGCTGGGTGGCCTGGGCGTCGCAATCATCTCGACCTCCGGCGGTCTGCTGACCGACCGGCAGGCCATGAAGAAGGGCGTGGGCGGGGAAGTCCTCGCCTACGTCTGGTAAGGGAGGAGGAGCGGCTATGTCGCGCATCGGAAAGCTGCCGATCACCGTCCCCTCCGGCGTCGAGGTGACCATCGACGGCCCGGCGGTGACGGTCAAGGGCCCCAAGGGCAGCCTGCACCACCAGGTTGCCGAGCCGATCATCGTCGAGAAGGACGAGGACGGCGCGGTGCTGGTGAAGCGCCCCAACGACGAGCGGGAAAGCCGTTCGCTGCACGGGCTCACCCGCACGCTGGTGAACAACATGGTGATCGGCGTCAGCCAGGGATACCAGAAGAACCTGGAGATCCACGGCGTCGGTTACCGCGTGATGCAGAAGGGGTCGAACCTCGAGTTCGCCCTCGGCTACAGCCACCCCATCGTGATCGAACCGCCGGAAGGCATCCAGTTCGCGGTCGACGGCCCGACCAAGCTCTCGGTCAAGGGCATCGACAAGCAGCTGGTCGGCGAGATCGCGGCCAGGATTCGCAAGCTGCGCAAGCCCGACCCGTACAAGGGCAAGGGTGTCCGCTACGCAGGGGAGATCATCCGCCGCAAGGTCGGGAAGACGGGTAAGTGACCATGAGCGAGACGACAGCTACCAAGCGCAAGCCGGTGGGCAAGGACATCTCGACCAAGCGTCGGCTTGCCCGTGCCAAGCGGCACACGCGCATCCGCAAGAAGATCGTCGGCACCGCCGAGCGCCCGCGCCTCGTCGTGACCCGTTCGCTGCGCAACATCGTCGCGCAGGTCATCGACGACACCAAGGGCCACACCCTGGTCTCGGCTACCAGCCTGGAAGCCGATGTCCAGGCCTTCGAGGGCGACAAGAAGGCCAAGGCCACGAAGGTCGGCGAGCTCGTCGCCGCCCGTGCCAAGGACGCCGGCATCGACAAGGTCGTGTTCGACCGCGGCGGTAACGCCTACCACGGTCGCGTGGCCGCGCTGGCCGACGCCGCCCGTGACGGCGGACTGGAGTTCTGACAAGTGGCTAAGAACGAGAACGGAAGGGACGCCTGATGCCTGGACGCACTCGGCGTGAGGGCGGGGAGTCCGGCGGCAAGGACCGCCGGGACCGCCGCGACGGCGGCCGTGGCGGGGCGGCCCAAGAGAAGACCCCGCAGTTCGAACGCGTCGTGACCATCAACCGTGTCGCGAAGGTCGTCAAGGGTGGCCGGCGGTTCAGCTTCACCGCGCTGGTCGTCGTCGGCGACGGCGACGGCATGGTCGGTGTCGGTTACGGCAAGGCCAAGGAAGTTCCGGCGGCCATCGCCAAGGGCGTCGAGGAGGCGAAGAAGAACTTCTTCCGCGTCCCGCGCCTGGGCGGCACCATCACCCACCCGGTGCAGGGCGAGGACGCTGCGGGCGTCGTGCTGCTGCGTCCGGCCAGCGCCGGTACCGGTGTCATCGCCGGTGGCCCGGTGCGTGCGGTGCTGGAGTGCGCCGGTGTCCACGACGTGCTGAGCAAGTCGCTGGGCAGCGACAACCCGATCAACATCGTGCACGCCACGGTCGCCGCGCTGAAGATGCTGCAGCGCCCGGAGGAGGTCGCGGCTCGTCGCGGCCTGCCGCTCGAGGACGTCGCGCCGGCGTTCATCATGCGGGCCCGTGCGGCGCAGCAGGGGGCCTGATCGACATGGCACAGCTGAAGATCACCCAGGTGCGTGGTCTGGTCGGCACCAAGCAGAACCAGCGCGACACCATGCGCACCCTCGGGCTGCGCAAGATCCGTCAGTCCGTGGTGCGTCCGGATGACTCCAACGTGCGCGGCATGATCAACGCCGTCCGTCACCTGGTGACGGTCGAGGAGGTCGACTGACATGGTCATCAAACTGCACGACCTGCGTCCGGCCCCCGGCGCCAAGCGCGACAAGATCCGCGTCGGTCGCGGTGAGGGCTCCAAGGGCAAGACCGCGGGCCGCGGTACCAAGGGCACCAAGGCTCGCAAGAACGTCTCCCCTCGCTTCGAGGGTGGGCAGATGCCGATCCACATGCGGCTCCCGAAGCTGAAGGGCTTCAAGAACCGCTTCCGCACCGAGTACCAGGGTGTGAACATCGGTCGGCTCGTCCAGGCGTTCCCGGAGGGCGGCACCGTCGGCATCGACGAGCTGATCGCCAAGGGTCTCGTCAAGAAGAACGAGCTCGTGAAGATCCTCGGCGACGGGGATCTGGAGGGCATCAAGCTGGAGGTGACCGCGCACGCGTTCACCGGCAGCGCCCAGGAGAAGATCACCGCTGCGGGTGGTTCGGTCACCAAGCTGGACCGCTGACAACGGTTTTCCCACCGAGGGCCGGGCGACGACAAGTCGCCCGGCCCTCGGCCTTTTTCTCGATCAGGTGAAGTGCGCGGGGCGTTCCCGATCGGACAACTCGGACTTTCGGGCCCCTCGAATTGCGTTGTGACGCCGCCGATTTCGCAGATTCCGGGAACGCTGCCACGTGGTTTTCCCGGTTTTCGGGGAAATTGTGAATGTCTTTGTTCGCCAATGGCTGACGCCGTGATCAGCAGTGAGGCTTCGGTCGCCGTCCGTGGCCGCGTTCGGGCCTGCTAGAGTCGCCCCGGCAGTGCCGTAAACATCGGGTGCTGCGGAAATTGCCGCATCTTTCCCGGCCGGTTCCGACCGGCTCGCGTACAGGAGGTTCGCGTGCTCGGCGCCTTCCGCTCGGCTCTGGCGACGCCGGACCTGCGCCGCAAGATCCTGTTCACCCTGGGCATGGTCGTGCTGTACCGGCTCGGTGCCACGATCCCCGCCCCCGGGGTGTCGTACCCGAACATCCAGCAGTGCATCGAGGAGATCCAGGGCAGCGGTTCGCAGAGCGTTTACTCGCTGCTCAACCTGTTCAGCGGCGGTGCGCTGCTGCAGCTGTCGGTGCTGTCGCTGGGCATCATGCCCTACATCACCGCGAGCATCATCATCCAGCTGCTGCAGGTGGTCATCCCGCGCTTCGAGCAGCTGAAGAAGGAAGGCCAGTCCGGCCAGTCGAAGCTGACCCAGTACACGCGGTACCTGACGATCGCGCTGGCGATCCTGCAGGGCACCGGCATCGTGGCGCTCGCGGTCCGCGGCCAGCTGTTCCAGGGCTGCTCGACGTCGGTCATCCCGGACGACTCGGTGCTCAACCTGATCACCATCGTGGTCGTCATGACCGCCGGCGCCGCGGTGCTGATGTGGATGGGCGAGCTGATCACCGAGCGCGGCATCGGCAACGGCATGTCGCTGCTGATCTTCGTCTCGATCGCCTCGCGGATCCCGGCCGAGGGCGGCGCGATCCTGCAGTCGCACGGCGGCCTGGTGTTCGCCGTGGTCTGCGCCTTCGCCATCGTGATCATCGCGACTGTGGTCTTCATCGAGCAGGCCCAGCGCCGGATCCCGGTGCAGTACGCCAAGCGCATGATCGGCCGCCGGATGTACGGCGGGACCTCCACGTACCTGCCGTTGAAGGTGAACCAGGCCGGTGTCATCCCGGTCATCTTCGGTTCCTCGCTGCTGTACCTGCCGCAGCTGCTCGGCCAGCTCGCCGGCAACCAGGACACCTGGTGGGCGCGGTTCATCCAGACCTACATCGTGTCGCCGTCCAGCTGGGTGCACATCCTGCTGTACATGTCGCTGATCATCTTCTTCGCGTACTTCTACGTGTCGATCACGTTCAACCCCGAAGAGCGCGCGGACGACATGAAGAAGTTCGGCGGCTTCATCCCGGGCATCCGGCCCGGTCGGCCGACCGCCGAGTACCTGAGCTTCGTGCTGTCCCGGATCACGCTGCCCGGCTCGCTGTACCTGGGCGTCATCGCGATCCTGCCGAACTTCTTCCTCGGCATCACCGGTGGCCAGGGCGGGAACCAGAACTTCCCGTTCGGCGGCACCGCGGTGCTGATCATGGTCAACGTCGGTCTGGACACCGTGAAGCAAATCGAGAGCCAGCTCACGCAGCGCAAGTACGAGGGTTTCCTCCGGTAGGCTGGACGGTCCGGGCGCGCGTCGACGCATGCCCGGATACCCCATTGCGGGTGGGGCGACCTGGTGCGTCGCCCCATGCGTAGGGTGTGAGCGCGGCTGCCCCGATGCAGGTGGGCGCCCGCGGAGCTCGTCAGCAGTTGGCGCGCGATCGGATTGATTCGGAGGCAGACCCTTGGTGCGATTGGTTCTCGTCGGCCCGCCCGGTGCGGGCAAGGGCACCCAGGCAGCCGTGCTCAGCGAGCAGCTGGACGTTCCGCACATCTCCACCGGAGATCTGTTCCGCGCGAACATCGGCAACGCCACTCCGCTCGGCCAGAAGGCCAAGAGCTACCTGGACACCGGCGACCTGGTCCCGGACGAGGTCACCAACGAGATGGTGCGCGACCGCCTTTCCGACGAGGACGCGGCCAAGGGCTTCCTGCTCGACGGCTACCCGCGCACCACCACGCAGGCCGAGGTGCTGGCCGAGATTCTGCGCGAGCGCGGCACTGAGCTGACCGCGGTGCTGCAGTTCGATGTGCCGGAGGAAGAGCTCGTCACGCGCATGCTCGCTCGCGGGCGCGCGGACGACACCGAGGACATCATCCGGCGCCGGCTGGCGGTCTACCGGTCGGAGACCGAGCCGCTGCTGGAGTTCTACAGCGACCGGATCGTCAAGATCGACGCCGTCGGCTCGATCGAGGAGATCACGGCCCGCGCGCTGGAAGCGCTGCGCAACCGCGCTTGAGCCGGTAGGCCGGTCGCAGCGGCGGCCGGCCGGAACCGAAATCCGAGAAAGAATCCTGAAGGTGAGTGCCTTGTTGCGTCGGGGTAAGGGCATCGAGCTCAAGTCGCGGGGCGAGATCGAGGCGATGCGCGCCGCCGGCCTGATCGTCGCCCGCGCGCTGGCCGCGGTGACCGAGCACGCGAAGCCCGGTGCGACCACCGGTGAGCTGGACGCCGTCGCGGAGCAGGTGATCCGGGACGCCGGCGCGGTGCCGTCGTTCAAGGGCTACCACGGGTTCCCGGCGTCGATCTGCGCATCGCTGAACGAGAAGGTGGTGCACGGCATCCCGTCCCGCAGCGAGGTCCTCGCCGAGGGCGACCTGCTGTCGGTGGACTGCGGCGCGATCCTGGACGGCTGGCACGGCGACTCCGCGGTGACGCTGGCGATCGGCGAGGTCAGCGCGCAGGACCGAGCCCTGTCCGCGGCCACCGAGGCCAGCATGTGGGCCGGCATCGAGCAGGTCCGGGCCGGGAACCGGCTCACCGACATCTCCCACGCGGTGGAGACCGCGGCCCGCGCGGCCGCGAAGGCCGACGGCCTGGAGTACGGGATCATCGCGGAGTACGGCGGGCACGGCATCGGCACCCAGATGCACATGGAGCCGTTCCTGCCGAACCTCGGCAAGCCCGGGCGCGGCCCGAAGCTGCGGGTCGGCATGGCGATCGCGGTGGAGCCGATGCTCACGCTGGGCTCGGCGGAGACCGAGGAGCTCGACGACGCCTGGACGGTCGTGACCGACGACGGCTCCCGCGCGGCGCACTGGGAGCACACGGTGGCGATTACCGAAGACGGCCCCTGGGTCCTCACCGCCGCCGAGGACTGATCGGGTCCCGACGCAAGTTCCATTGAAATCGAAGGTTCGATTTCAATGGAACTTGCGGTCCTGCGGCGTGTCGGGCCGCGACACGCCGCAGGTTGTGGACAACTTGTTCGATTTCAATGGAAATCGAATGTCTGATTTCAATGGAAATTGCGCTTGGTCGGGTGCCGTCACTTCGGCCGGCGGCAGGCGTAGACGCGGGCCGGGGGCACGTTCCGCCAGATCGCGGTGCGCGGCAGCACCTCGTCGAAGGTGTCCTCCAGCGCCGACACGAACTCGCGGGTGGACGGTCGCCACAGCGTCGTCAGGTAGGTGACGGTGGTGAACACCCCGCCCGGCGCCAGCACCGAGACTGCCTGCTCCAGCAGTTCGCGCTGCTTGTCCGGCGGCAGCAGGGTCCACGGGATGCTGCTGATGACCGCGTCGACCCGGTCGACCCCGGCGGAGTCCAGCAGTTCGCGCAGATGCGTCACGTCGCCCGCGATGACTTCCAGCCAGGGCTTGGTGCGGTGCAGGTAGCGGACCATCTCCTGGTCGATCTCGACCGCGAGGTGCCGCGCGCCCTCGGACAGCCGGTGCTGGATGGGGCTGCTGAGCGCACCGGTGCCCGGGCCGAGCTCCAGCACCGTCGGCGTGCCGAAGCTGGGCACCACGGTGGCCACCGCGGCTGCGACGTGCCGGGAGGTCGGCAGCACGGCGCCGAACGTCGACGGCTGGCGGACCGCGCGGCCCACGAACGTCCAGTACTCGCGCAGCTTCTTTCGCTTGCTCACGGCTGCTCCTGCCCGTTCGCCGAACGCGGCGGTGGTAGCTGGTGCTTCCATCGCAGCGTCCCGCTGCCGTCCGCGGGTCGCAGCGCGTGGCAGGGCGTTTTCACGAAGTCGCGTTGCGGGGGTGCTCTCGCTCATGCGCAAAGCCTGCGCCCCCGTCGTGCCCGGCGGCCTCCGGGGTTGCCCCGGACGAGACCCGAGCCACCCCCTGTCGGGGTCTCAGCGCAGCGGCCGGCGGCAGATGTAGTGCAGGATCGGCGGGATGTTTCGCCAGGTGGTGTGGGTGATGATCTCGTCGAACGTGTGCGCCAGGCGGGCGCGGAAGCGGCGGCCGCCCGGCGTCTGGTCGGCGGGCAGGTAGGTCAGCGCCGTGAACGCGCCCTGCGGGGCGAGCGCCTCGGCGGCCTGGCGCAGGATGTGGTTCTGCGCGTCGCTCGGCAGCAGCGACCACGGGATGCTGCTGATGACGGCGTCGACGCGGTCGATGTTGTGCTTGTCGAGCAGCGCGAGCAGGTCGCTCGCGTCGCCGTGCACGATCTCCATCCACGGCTTGTGGGCCCGAAGGTGCTCGACCATGCCTTCGCCGAGCTCGATGCCGACGTGCCGGGCGCCCGTGGGCAGCCGGCGGTGGATGCCGTCGCTCAACGAGCCGGTCCCGGGACCGAGCTCGACCACGACCGGGGTGCCGGTGGTCGGCACCACCTGGGCCACCGTGGCGGCGACGGCGGCGGACGTCGGAGTCGCCGCCCCGACCATCCTGGGGTTGCGCACCGCGGTCTGGAAGAAGGTCCGGTACTCGTCCAGCTTGCTGGTCGAGTTCTGCCCGACCTTGCCGATCTGCTGGTCCTGCTGGGGCGTCACGCTTCTCCTCGGTTGTCCCACGGTGTCGGCCTCGACCCCGGTGTCGAGCGTGATCGAACGTAGTGAGGCTCGGAGCGCCCACGCAACCCGCCGCAGTGGTGCAGTCGTGCAGCGTGACATCAATGTTGCGCGGAGTGACCAAGGCGGCGTTGAGCTGCCCCGATGTGGAGTGCCCGATCGGCGGGGCGTACAGTGGAACATCGGCGCACTCGTAGCGCCGGTTCGTTGTGCCTGGGTATCCGCTTCCGAACATCCGGATCGGGTCGTCATCGGTGTTTCGGGCCGGGCTGCGGTGTGCCCGTCGCGGGTGCCGGGGCCTCCGGTGCACGCGGCGGGACTTAGGTCCGCAAACCGTCACCGTCACGAAACGCGGAGGACATGGGCAAGAAAGACGGGGCCATTGAGGTCGAGGGTCGGGTGATCGAACCGCTTCCCAACGCGATGTTCCGTGTCGAGTTGGAAAACGGCCACAAGGTCCTCGCACACATCAGTGGCAAGATGCGTCAGCACTACATCCGCATCCTGCCCGAGGACCGGGTCGTGGTGGAGCTCTCGCCGTACGACCTTTCCCGTGGGCGCATCGTCTACCGCTACAAGTGACCTCCACGGTGTCCGGGTGACCGGACACGCGTCCGAGCAGGAGAGCACGACCGTGAAGGTCCAGCCGAGTGTGAAGCGAATCTGCGACAAGTGCCAGGTCATCCGCCGTCACGGGCGGGTGCTGGTGATCTGCGACAACGCCCGTCACAAGCAGCGTCAGGGCTGAGCGCAGCACAGCGTCGCAAGGATCGAGAAGGAACTCCCTTGACCTGTCGGCCCTAACGCGGGCCGACTGACCCCCGGACCAGGCCGGGGCTCCGCACCAGTTGCGGGGGCGGCGAGGGAGCAGACCTGGAAAAACGAAGGAGAACCGGCCAGATGGCACGGGTCGTCGGCGTTGATCTGCCGCGCGAAAAGCGCATGGCGATCGCGCTTACCTACATCTACGGGATCGGCAAGACCCGGTCGAAGGAGATCCTCTCCGCGACCGGAATCTCGCCCGACGCCCGGCCGCGCGACCTCGATGACGAGCAGCTGACCAAGCTGCGCGACTACATCGAGAGCAGCTACCGGGTCGAGGGTGACCTCCGCCGCGAGGTCCAGGCCGACATCCGCCGGAAGATCGAGATCGGCTGCTACGCGGGGCTTCGGCACCGCCGGCACCTGCCGGTTCACGGGCAGCGGACGAAGACCAACGCCCGTACCCGCAAGGGGCCGAAGAAGACGGTCGCCGGCAAGAAGAAGGCCGGGAAGAAGTAAGCCTCGCTAGGAGTCAGCTAAGCCATGCCACCCAAGTCTCGCGCTGGTGCCGTCAAGAAGGTGCGGCGCAAGGAAAAGAAGAACGTCGCTCACGGCCAGGCGCACATCAAGAGCACGTTCAACAACACCATCGTTTCGATCACCGACCCCACCGGTGCGGTGATCGCCTGGGCCTCCGCCGGCCACGTCGGGTTCAAGGGCTCTCGCAAGTCCACCCCGTTCGCCGCGCAGATGGCCGCCGAGAACGCGGCCCGCAAGGCCGCCGAGCACGGCATGAAGAAGGTCGACGTCTTCGTCAAGGGCCCGGGTTCGGGCCGCGAGACGGCGATCCGCTCGCTGCAGGCCGCCGGTCTCGAGGTCGGCACCATCCAGGACGTGACCCCGCAGCCGCACAACGGCTGCCGGCCGCCGAAGCGGCGTCGGGTCTGAGGCGCGGGAAGGAGTAGACAAAGATGGCACGTTATACCGGTCCCGCGACCCGCAAGTCCCGCCGTCTCAAGGTTGACCTCGTCGGTGGTGACCAGGCGTTCGAGCGCCGTCCGTACCCCCCGGGTCAGCACGGCCGCGCGCGCATCAAGGAAACCGAGTACCTGCTGCAGCTCCAGGAGAAGCAGAAGGCGAAGTTCACCTACGGTGTGCTGGAGCGTCAGTTCCGCTCGTACTACGAGAACGCCAACCGGCGTCCCGGCAAGACGGGTGACAACCTGCTCCAGCTGCTGGAGTCCCGGCTCGACAACGTCGTGTACCGGGCCGGCCTGGCCCGCACCCGCCGCATGGCGCGTCAGCTGGTCAGCCACGGCCACTTCACGGTCAACGGCAAGAAGGTGAACGTCCCCAGCTTCCAGGTTTCGAAGTGGGACATCGTCGACGTCAAGCCGAAGTCCCTGGGCACCACGCCGTTCATCATCGCCAAGGAGACCTTCGGCGAGCGTCCGGTTCCGGCCTGGTTGCAGGTCGTGCCCTCGACCCTGCGGATCCTGGTGCACCAGCGCCCGGAGCGCGCGCAGATCGACACTCCGGTCACCGAGCAGCTCATCGTCGAGCTCTACTCGAAGTGACGCGTCCCGCCGGCGGCTCCCTTCGGGGTACGGCCGCCGGCGGCTCGCAGCCAGCGGTGGCGGTGCAGGAATCCGCCACCGGCCCGCGCTTCGCGGGCAACGCCATTCCATCGGCGTCAAATAGCGGGCGTCGTGAGGAAAGGAAAACGAAGTGCTCATCTCCCAGCGACCCACACTGTCCGAAGAGGCGGTGTCGGAGACGCGCTCCCGGTTCGTCATCGAGCCGCTGGAGCCGGGCTTCGGCTACACCCTCGGCAACTCGCTGCGTCGTACCCTGCTCTCCTCGATCCCGGGGGCGGCGGTCACCAGCCTGCGCATCGACGGTGTGCTGCACGAGTTCACCACGATTCCGGGTGTGAAGGAAGACGTCACCGACGTCATCCTGAACATCAAGGAGCTGGTCGTCAGCTCCGAGGAAGACGAGCCGGTGACGATGTACCTGCGCAAGCAGGGTCCGGGTGAGGTCACCGCGGCCGACATCGTGCCGCCGGCGGGCGTCACGGTGCACAACCCCGACCTGCACATCGCCACCCTCAACGCGAAGGGCAAGCTGGAGATCGAGCTCGTCGTCGAGCGTGGTCGTGGCTATGTCCCCGCGATGCAGAACAAGCAGACCGGCGCCGAGATCGGCCGCATTCCGGTGGACTCGATCTACTCGCCGGTGCTGAAGGTGACCTACAAGGTCGAGGCGACCCGTGTCGAGCAGCGCACGGACTTCGACAAGCTGATCCTCGACGTGGAGAGCAAGCCGTCGATCACCCCGCGCGACGCGGTGGCTTCGGCGGGACGCACCCTCGTCGAGCTGTTCGGGCTCGCCCGCGAGCTCAACATCGACGCCGAAGGCATCGAGATCGGCCCGTCGCCGGCGGAAGCCGACACCATCGCGGCCTACGCGATGCCGATCGAGGACCTCGACCTGACGGTGCGCTCCTACAACTGCCTCAAGCGGGAGGGCATCCACACCGTCGGCGAGCTGGTCTCGCGCAGCGAGGCCGACCTGCTGGACATCCGCAACTTCGGTGCGAAGTCCATCGACGAGGTCAAGATGAAGCTGGCCGGCCTTGGGCTCGCGCTCAAGGACAGCCCGCCCGGATTCGACCCGTCGGCCGCGGCGGCCGAGTACCCGTCCGAAGGCTGGTCCTCCGAGGAGACCACCGTCGGCGCGGTCGGGCCCGTCGAGGACAACGGCTACGACGACGGTCAGGACTACGCGGAGACAGAGCAGCTGTAGCTGTGTTGCGCGTCCGGGGTACACCGGCGCGCCCTGAGAGGAGCAACCGATGCCCACCCCGACCAAGGGTCCGCGTCTCGGCGGGTCGCCGGCGCACGAGCGGCTCATCATGGCCAACCTGGCCACCTCGCTGTTCGAGCACGGCCGGATCACCACCACCGAGGCCAAGGCGAAGCGGCTGCGGCCGATCGCCGAGCGGCTGATCACCAAAGCCAAGAAGGGCGACCTGCACAACCGTCGCGAGGTCATGAAGACCATCCGCGACAAGGACGTCGTGCACAAGCTCTTCGCGGAGATCGGTCCGCACTTCGCCGAACGCCCCGGCGGTTACACCCGCATCATCAAGACGATGCCGCGCAAGGGTGACAACGCGAAGATGGCCGTCATCGCGCTGGTGACCGAGCAGCTCGTCACCACCGAGGCGGAGGCCGCTCGCGGCACGAAGTTCGCCAAGGACGCGGAGGCCCCCAAGGCCGAGGCGACCGAGGCTCAGGCGGAGACCACCGAGGCCGCTGAGGCCCCGGAGGCGACCGAGGCCAAGGCCGAGGACACCGCTGCCGAGAAGAAGGACGAGTCCTGATTCAGGCACGTAGTACTGCTGTGGACGAGCCCGTCGCTCCCGCTGGGGAGGGCGGGCTCGTTCGCGTGCGCCTCGATTTGTCCTACGACGGAACGGATTTCTGCGGCTGGGCGACGCAGCCGGGCCAGCGCACCGTGCAGGGCCTGGTGGAGGATGCGCTGGCGAAGCAGCCGCCGGGGCGGTCGGTGCCGCGCCACGTGGTGGTCGCGGGGCGGACGGACTCCGGGGTGCACGCTTCGGGGCAGGTCGTGCACTTCGACGTCGTGCCCCACGACCCGGCCGGTGGCGGGCGGATTTCCGTTGACGAGCAAGGGATTCCGGACCTGGGCCGGATGGTCCACCGGTGGAACCGGATCCTGCCGCCGGACGTGCGGGTGCTGGGGGCCCGAGTGGTGCCGACGGCGTTCGACGCGCGGTTCTCGGCGCTGCGGCGGCACTACCGGTACCAGGTGTCGGACGCGCCGTGGGGCGTGGACCCGCTGCGGCGCCGGGATACGCTCGCCTGGAACCGGCCGCTGGAAGTGGCGGCGCTCAACGCCGCTGCGCAGGAGTTGTTGGGGCTCAACGACTTCGCGGCGTACTGCAAGCCGCGGGACGGCGCGACGACGGTGCGCGAGCTCCAGCGCTTCGAGTGGGAGCGGGTGGCGGAGCACCTGATCGTCGCGCGCGTGAGCGCGGACGCGTTCTGCCATTCGATGGTCCGGAGCCTGGTGGGCACGCTCCTGATGGTCGGCGACGGCCGGAAGGCCGAGCCGTGGCCGGCGGAGCTCCTGGAATCCACCACCCGGACAACGGCGGTGGCTCCGGCCCACGGTCTGACGCTGACGGCGATCGACTACCCGTCGGACGAAGACCTCGAAACCAGGGCCACCCAGACCCGGGCGATGCGAACCCTCCCCTGAGGTTCAGGCGGAGCGGCGCCTCCAATTTTGCCTGAAATTGGACAGGCTGACCCGTTCGGGGCTGGTCGTCTATCCACAGAGGACTCGATAGTCCGCTCGGAAACCTTGGGTGCACGACTGTCAACGCACTCGCCTTGGCCAACACCCCGGGTTGTTCACCCGCGTCGAAGCTCTCCAGGCAGGCCTGGCCGACGACGACCTGAAGAGCTCCGAGTGCCGTCGCGTGATCCACGGTGTCTACAGGACGTGCTGGCGGTGCCGGGCTCGGCCACGGTGCGCTACAACGGTTTCGGGCACGGCCTCTACCTGACCGGCAACGCGTGCACCATCGCCCGGGAGTTCCCGATTCGATCGCCGTTCGTCGTCGTTCGCTCGCGCAGCGTTCGGAATGAACAGCGGCTATTATCACTCGTTGTGCGCAGTGCCGGAAACGAAGAAGCCCCGGCCGTTTTGGCCGGGGCTTCTTCGTTGCTTGCCGGAGAGGTCAGTCGCCTCGGCGGATCGGGCCCAGGATTTCCTGTTCCATCGCCTTCGTCACCAGGCGGATCATCGTCCACGTCATGTTGCCGAGGGCGATCGCCTGGTCGTCCTTGAGCTGGGTGAGCTGTTGGACCTGGTGGCCGTGCAGGCTCCAGATGCGCTGGGCGAGCTGCGCCTGGTTCAGCGGAAGGCGCTGCAGGAGCACCAGGTCCGCCGTGTTCGCCGCGGTGCCGCTGCTGACCTGCGGGTGCAGGTAGGGCAGCACGTACATGGTCGTCTGCCACGGGGCGCGCGGCGGGAACAGCTCCTGCGGCACCGCGCCGCCGTCGTGGATCACCAGCAGCGGGGTGTCCTCACTGGACCGGGGCAGGTCGAACGGCGCCAGCCGCCGGATCTGCACCAGCGGCACCGGCTTCCCGTCCGGGGTCTGACCGGCCGCCCGCTCCAGCATCTTCCACGCCGCCGGCCGCCCGGTGGCGACGATCACCCACGCGCCGGTGGCCATCGCGCGCAGCGCCAGCTGGCGGGCGAGGTACAGGCCGCCGACGGTGACCATGCGGGTCGGGTGCGGCCGCAGCATCGACGCGGCCTGCGCGTTGCCCTGCGGGTCCGAGCCGATGATCACGCCGCCGCGGTCGGCGGACGGGCTGATCGCGTCCAGGGTTTCCGGGGTGACCAGGAATTCCGGTGCCGCGCCGCGGCTGCCCGGCACGTCGATGGTTCTGCTTCGGCTCATGCCGCACCTCCGAGCGGCAGCGTCGCCGCGTAGCCGGCCAGTTGCGAGCCGCGCAGCGGGGTCAGGGTCAGGCCGATGCGGTTGCTGATCGCCTTCAGCCGCTCGTCGGCGGTGTCGAGTTCGGCGGGGGTTCGGGCGCTGACCCGGACCAGGCCGCGCAGGCCGACCTCGTCCGCCTCGCCGACCGGCGAGATGGACAGCGCGATGCTGGTGGACAGCGCGCGGATCCCGGTGAGCACGTTGAGGCTGTCGTTCATCTGGTTCGGCCAGCTGGTGATGGCGTAGCTGGAGTGGCCGACGCCACCCGCGGTCACGCCGTCCCACCGCTCCTTGAGGCCCACGGGCCGCTGCGAACCGAGCACGTTGTGCAGTTCTGCCGAGGAAATCCCGGCCTGCAGCAGCTCGTCCGGGTCCAGCGGGCGGGTCGGAATGCCGCTGCGCTCCAGCGCGTTGCGCACTCGGGACAGCGCGCCGATGAGCGCCCGCTGTGCGCCGATGATGCCGCCGCCGCGCTCGCCGATCGCCTTGGCGCAGCGCTGCGGGTCCAGCCGCACCGCGATCCAGGTGGTGCGCCGCGCCGCCGCGGGCAGCCGACCCTGGACCTCGAGGTAGGAGTTCAGCGCCGGGGAATTCGACGGCAGCGCCGCGCTTCCCGGGTAGCAGTGCCAGATGACCTGGATCGCGTCGAGCACTACGCCGCGGTCCTCCAGGCACGGCGTCAGCACGCCCAGCGGCAGGTTCGGCGTGTCCTCGATGGGGTTCAGCAGCGACGGCGACGGCTCGGCCATCAGCACCGCGGTCCACTTGCCCTTGTGCCAGGACATCCCGACCGGGTTGCGGTCGTGGTCCTGGGCGCGGGAGATCACCAGGTCCTCGACGACCAGGCGCAGCAGCGCGACCCGGTGGTTCTCGTCCGGGCCGATGATGCCGTCGCCGTCCTTGTCCTCAGCCGGTTCCATCGCATCGACGCTGGCCGGCTGGGAAACGCGGGTGTGGTTGCGACCGCGGTATTCGAGCACCAGCCCGAACCACTGCGTGAACCAACGGCCGCGCCGCCGCAGCAGCGCGATGATGATGGACAGCAGCGCGATCCCGGCACCGACCGGCAGCAGCACCTGCACCAGGTTCAGCTTCGCGCCGATGATCGCCAGGATGAGCCCGATGGCGAGGCCCACCTCGATGAGCACGATGTTGGCCGCCGGAATGCCGCCGAGCGTCACGCCGTTGATCCGCCGACGGCGCGCGCGAATTCGAGCGCGGGGCGGATTGGCGGGCCCGGGAGCAGTCGGCTGGGCCGGATGTTGTGTGGTCACGGACATCCGTTCGGTCTCTCCCCCTCGCAGGTTGGTGCGGCGCACAGTGCGCTGGGACGCGTTCTGGAGTCAGCCGCCTGACGAGAATACTGACGGACTCGGTCGAACCGCACCCATTCGGTATCTCTCTGCGACTATCCTGCGAAACCGTACCTCGGACGGGAGAGCTGTAGGCGAAGAATGGCATCAACACCCACAACGAAGTCACAGGTTCAGGCGTATCGGTTCGTGCTGCGCCGCATGGAGTCGGCGCTGGTGCGCAAAGACGCGGTGATGCTCCACGATCCGATGGGCTCGCACAAGCGGGCCACGGTCGCCGGCGCGGTGCTCGCCGCGGTCGGCATGATCGGTTTCCTGGTTTGGGGTCTTTTCGGCGGCAAGGGTTCGGTGCCGGAACCGGGATCGATCATCATCGCGAAGGAAAGCGGCAGCGTTTTCGTCGTCACTTCCGACCAGCAGGCCCAGAAGCGGCTGATTCCGATGATGAACATGGCATCGGCGAAACTGCTGGTCATGGCCCAGGGTGGCGGCCAGGGCGGCGGCCCGGTGCCGACCACGACGGTGAAGCAGGCCGCGCTGGCGGACTTCCCGCGCGGCGCGCTGACCGGCATGGTCAACGCCCCGACCTACTTGCCGGACGCGAAGAACGTCGCCGAGCCGTCCTGGGCGATCTGCGATGTCGGCCAGGTCCGGGACACCCTCAACAGCGCCCGCGTCGAGGCGTCGGCGAAGGTGGAGACGACGGTCATCGGCGGTGACGGCAACCACGGCACGGAGATCGCGCCGAACCAGTCGCTGTACGTCAAGGACCAGACGTCCGGC
The DNA here is from genome assembly GCF_056431445.1 of Saccharopolyspora sp. NPDC045941. Taxonomy (NCBI): domain Bacteria; kingdom Bacillati; phylum Actinomycetota; class Actinomycetes; order Pseudonocardiales; family Pseudonocardiaceae; genus Saccharopolyspora; species Saccharopolyspora sp. NPDC045941. The sequence goes on along the minus strand of NZ_JBWKKU010000038.1, from coordinate 40,115 downwards.
CAGGAATACCTCGTCTACCGCGTGAAGGACCTGCCGGGTCGCGCGCACACCCACACGGTCAAGTCGAAGATCGACCAGACGGAGACCACCGTCATGGACATCTTCCGGCTGCGGGGCGCCACCCCGCGGACGATCAGCACGAACATGCTGAACGCGATCCCGGAGGTGCCCGCGCTGCAGGTGCCCACCGTGCCCAGCGAGGGCACGCAGCTGACCTACATGTCCCGCTACCAGGCCGGTGACGTGGTCAAGCGCACCGTGCCCGGCCAGCCGGACCAGTTCTTCCTGCTGCTGCCGAGCGGGAAGCAGGAGATCAGCGAGGGCGCGGCGGCCGTGCTGCACGCGTCGAAGACCAACAGCCAGGAAGTCCCGAATGCGACCGGTGCGGTCACCGACGCCCCGATCGCGGACACCTCCGAGCAGCTGAACCTGTCGGGCTTCCCGATGGCGGTGCCGACCCCGGTCACCTTCCAGCAGTCCGACACGTCGTGCCTGAGCTGGAAGAACGTCAACGGTGACCAGAACATCACGGTGACCGTGCACAAGGGCTCGCCGACGGCGAAGCCGCCGGTGAAGCTGGCCCAGTACGACGGTGCCGGGCAGAACGTGGACTACTTCTACATGCCGCCGGGCAAGGCGGCCGTGGTGCGCGGCGCGTCGAACGAGGCGGGCGCGGACAGCGGCCCGATCTTCCTGGTTTCCGACCAGGGCGTGCAGTTCGGCATCAAGGACGTCGCGACCGCGCAGGGACTCGGCGTGATCGGTGGCGCCGGGGACATCAAGGCCGGGCCGTCCTGGCTGATGCGGGTGCTGCCGAAGGGCGACTTCCTCGACCCGGCGAACGCGAGCCTGACCTACGACTCGGTCCCGGTGGGGCCGGGCGGGGTGAACCGCCCGCCGCAGAACCCGCAGCAACAGCAGCAAGCCGGAGGCGTCCAGCCAGGTAGCTGACGGTTCGCGGGTGGTCGTGCAGAACCACCCGCGAACCTGGAACCGAACTGGTCGGCTCGAACGTCCGAGGAACAAGCGATCCGCCCGCAGCCCACGGTGAGCTGCGGGCGGTTCGTTTTAGGAGCGGTCTGGCGAACTCGTCCTGCGTGGCGGTGCCGGTAGCGGAGCCCGCAGCGGTGCCGGTCGCGCAGGCGGGCTGAGCGGCTGGGCCGCTTGAAAGACAAGCGACCAACGTGGGAGGTGCCGGATGTCGGGGATCCGGATCGACGTCGAATGGCTGGCGACGTGCGCGCGCGAGGTGCGCGCCGCCGGCGAGGAGATAGCGGCCGCGCAGCCGGCCATGGCGGCCGCGGAGGTGACCCCGGAGGCCTTCGGTGCGCTCGGCCGCGAGGCGGGCGCTGCCGAGGCGTACCAACGGCTTTGCGAGCTGCTGCTGGACCAGAGCCGCAGAGCGGGGGAGGCGCTGACCCGGGCCGGTGATGAGCTGGGCGAGGTCGTGGACTTCCACAGCGGTGGCGACGACGACAGCGCCGTCGAGTTCCGGAAGCAGGAGGCGTGATCATGGCCAAGAGCCCCGAGGTGGCCGAACACCTCGACTACCTGTCCCGCGTCGCCGACGAACTGGACTTCGCGAACTCGATCCCCGCCGACCTCGCCGAACTGGTCGGCCGCCACGAGGAACTACTCGAAGCCGCGCAGGTCTGGCGCGAAGGCGCGGAAAGCATCGAGCACGCCGCGGAAGGCGTGCAGGGAAAGCTCGGCGGGATCGATTCGGCCTGGCAGGGCAAGGACGCCGACGCTTTCCTCGGGCACATCCGCGAGGTCGGCCTGGCGGGCCACGACCTGGTCGACACGATGCGCGCGCTGGCGGATGTGCTGGATCACACGGTGGATGCCCTGCAGTCGCAGTTCGAGGACCTGGGCGCGCTGGTCGCGGAGGCGGCGGACTCGGTGTCCGGCGCGCTGCTGGAGCCGGAAGACGGCCACAAGCGGGCGCGCAAGCACCTCGCGGAGCTGGCGCAGCCCGCGCAGGAACTGACGGAGTCCATTTCGGACAGTTATCGCGCGTTCGCCCGGTTCTGCGACGACGTGGCCGCGGGCCGCTCCGCGGGTCCGGCGAAGCTCGAACACCGGATGCCCGCCGAGGCCTGGGACTTCAACGCCCCGGCGGCTCCGGCGCCCGCCGATCCCGCCGCGGCCGAACCGGCCGCTGCCGGTGACGGCGAACCGGCCGGTGGTGCTGGTGGCGGCGCGTCCGGTGGCGGCGAACCGGCCGGTGGTGCTGGTGGCGGCGGTTCTGCCGGTGGTGGTGGCGCGGTTGGTGCTTCGGGCACCACGGTTGCCGGAGGCGCCGAGCAGGAGCTCACCCCGGGCGACACCACGCGGGCCGGGGAGCCTTCGGCGATTCCGCCTGCGGCCGCTGCCGCCGCCGGTGGCGCGGCCGTGGCGGGCGGCGCCGCGGCCGGTGGCATGTACGGCGGCATGATGCCGATGGGCGGAATGGCCGGCGGCCAAGGCGGTGGCCAGGAGCGCAAGAACCAGTCCCGGCTGAAGAGCAAGCCGGAGGAGCTGTTCGGCACACCGCCGGACGCGGCCCCGCCGGTCTTCGGCGAAACCCAGCGGGACAAGCCGGAACCGGCCAAGCCGACGACGCCGCAGTCGACGCCGAGGCTGGGCGTCCCGACGATCATCGAGCCGACGACGCCGCGCCCGTCGATCGCGGACGCCCTGCACCCCAAGCAGTCCGAAACCCCGAAACCGGCCACGGCCTCGGTGGGTGATGCGCCGTCGCCGAAGCCGAAGACGGCACCTGTGGTTGACGCCCCGTCGCCGAAGCCGAAGACGGCACCTGTGGTTGACGCCCCGTCGCCGAAGCCGAAGACGGCACCTGTGGTTGACGCCCCGTCGCCGAAGCCGAAGACG